>CAIRTN010000179.1 GCA_903881515.1 uncultured Rhodospirillales bacterium
CTGCTGCTGCCCGCCGGAGAGCTGGGCCGGGTAGGAATGCGCCCGGTCGGCCAGGCCGACACGCTCGAGCAGGGCGGTGGCGCGGTCGCGCGCTTCGGCGCGGCCGAGGCCGTTCACCCGCCAGGGCGAGAGCAGCACGTTGTCGAGCGCGGAGAGGTGCGGGAACAGGTTGAAGCTCTGGAACACGAAGCCGACGCGGCTGCGCAAATGGTTCAGCGCCGCGCTGCGCAGCTTGGCGTGCACGTTCTGGCCGTCGAAATACACCGCGCCGGATTTGATCTCCTCCAGCCGGTTGACGGTGCGGATCAGGGTGGACTTGCCCGAGCCGGAGGGGCCGCAGACCACGACGACCTCGCCCTTTTTCACCCCGGCGGTGATGTCGGTCAGCACCTGGAAGGGGCCGAAGAATTTGTTGACCTGCTCGAAGCGGATCATGCCGACACCTCCACTGTGCGCAGCGGCCCGGCGCGCCGAGTGGCGATGCGCCGCTCCAGCCAGGATGTGAATTCGGTCAGGCTGAAACAGACCGCGTAATAGACCAGAGCAAGGATCAGGAAGACCTCGAAAGGCTTGGTCAGCAGGCGGTTGTTGATCTGGTTGGCGGCGAAGGTCAGTTCGGGCACGTTGATGACGTAGCCGAGCGTGGTCTCCTTGATGGTGGAGACGAACTGGCTCAGCAGGCTGGGCAGCATGTTGTAGAGCGCCTGCGGCAGGATGATGAAGCGCATGGCGCGCAGATGGCTGTGGCCGAGGGCGCGGGCGGCATCCATCTGGCCGCGCGGCAGCGCCTCGATGCCGGCGCGGACGACCTCGCTGAGGAAGGCGCCTTCGTAGATCACCAGGGTGCACAGCATGGTGGCGAAGCCCGGCACGTTGGCGCCGAGCAAAAGCGGGAACAGGAAATAGACCCAGAAGATGATCATCAGCAGCGGAATGCCGCGCACGCCGTAGACCAGCGCCGTGGCCGGCGCCCGCAGCGCCCACCATTTCGAGATGCGGCAGAGCGCGATCAGCACGCTGAGCGGGAAGGCCAGGCCGATGCCCAGCACCGAGAGCAGCATGGTGGCGGCGAAGCCGCCCAGCGGGCCGTTGGGATACTGGCCGACCAGCAGCAGCAGCCAGTTTTCCTGCACGATGGCGATGGCGTTGCCGAGCATCTCAGCGTGCTCCGGCGAGGCGGGTGCGGCGGTCGAGCATGGCGCCGGTGCCCATCAGCAGCAGGGAGAACAGCAGATACAGCACGGTTGCGATCAGGAAGATCTCGAAGGTGCGGAAGCTCTGGTTCTCGATTTCCTTCACCGCATGGGTAAGTTCGGCGACGCCGATCGCCATCGCCAGGCTGGAGTTCTTGAACAGCGAGACGGTGTGATTGATCAGCGCCGGCAGCGAATTGCGCAGCGCCTGCGGGATCAGGATGAAGCGCATGGTGCCGATATAGCCGTGCCCCAGCGCGCGGGCGGCTTCGGTCTGGCCGGGGCTGATGGCGCGCAGGCCGGAGCGCAGGTCCTCGCTGAAATAGGCGGCCTGACACAGGCCGAGGGCGAGGATGGCGAACACGCTCTCGCCCTGATGGTCGCTGAGCCATCCCTGCAACCCGTCGGGCAGCAGGCTGGCGATGCCGAAATACCACAGCATCAGCTGCACCAGGGTGGGCACGTTACGGTGATAGGAGATGTAGGCGGCGACAACGGCTTCGGCGATCCGGAAGCCGGTGAGGCGGAGTGCCAGCAGCAGCACGCCGAGGCTCATCGCCAGCAACCAGGAGCCGAGAGCGATGATGAAGGTCATGGCGATGCCATGGCCGAGCAGGCCGAGATATTCCGGGTTGGTCAGCAGCGGTGCGAGATCGAACCCTTTCATGCGCGGCTCAGCCTGGGCGCGCGGTGGACAGGCCGCCCGGCACCTGCAGCGTGGGGGTGATTTCCATGTGGCCGATATTCACCGCGATGGGGGCGGCGATGGCGAAGGCGATGGCGTCGGCGATATCCTTCGCCTCAGGCAGTTCGAAGCCCTCGATAAAGCGGGCGTGGATTTCTGGGGTGTCGCCGTGGACATGGGCGAAGATGTCGGTGGCGACGCGGCCGGGGCAGATCTCGGTGACGCGGACGCGCTTGCCGAAAGCATCAATGCGCAACTGGCGCGACAGCATGCTGACCGCGGCCTTGGTGGCGTGATAGCTGGAATTGCCGCCGAAATTATAGGCCGCCGCGATCGAGCTGATGTTGATCACGTGGCCACGGTCGCGAGCCACCATTCCGGGCACCACGAGGCGGCAGAGATGCAGCACGGCGCGCAGGTTGACGTCGACCAGCAGGTCGATGTCGTCGGGCTCGGCGTTGAGGAAGGAACGCGGGCGGTCGACGCCGGCGTTGTTGACCAGGATGTCGAAGCCGATGCGCCCGGTGAGCGCGGTAATCGCGGGCAGGTCGGTCACATCGATGGCGTGTGGGATGCAGCCGGTGCGGGCGGCCAGGGATGCCAGAGCTTCGGCATTGCGGGCCAGCGCGTGCACTTCCAGCCCCTCGCGGCAAAGCCGTTCGACCACGGCGGCGCCGATGCCGGAGGAGGCGCCGGTGACCAGTGCGGTGCGGTAATCGGAGAAGGGCATGGCAATCCCTGGATGTTGAAGGTGACGCTATCGGCCGGCGTTTGGCGGCGCCAAGACGGATTGGCTGTGGTGGGATAAGAGACGCTTATGCATCGTGCGCATTGGCGGATTGTTGGGAGAGCGGGACGACGCGGCCGCCGGCTTCGCTGATGGCGTCGCGGATGGCGCGCGCCAGGGCGAGCGAGCCCGGGGTGTCGCCGTGGAGTAGGATGGAGCGGGCGGGGATGTGCAGCAGGCTGCCGTCATGGGTCAGCACGGTGCCGTCGTGCAGCAGCCGGCGGACGCGGTCCAGCACCGCGGCGGTGTCATGGATCACCGCGCCGGGCAGGCGGCGGGAGACCAGCATGCCGTCGGCGGTATAGGCGCGGTCGGCGAGGAAGCTGGTGACGACGCGTAGGCCTGCTTCGGCGGCGGCGGATTCGATGGCGGGGCTGGTGGAGGACAGCACGATCAGCGAGGGGTCGAAGGCGGCGACGGCGCGGAGCATCGGTGCGGCATAGGCCTTGTTGGCGGCGGCCAGATTGCCCATCGCGCCATGAAAACTCATATGGCTGACCCGGGCTCCGGCGGCGCGGGCGAGTCCCGTCAATGCACCCAACTGATACAGCACCATCGCGGCCCGTTCGCTGTCGTCATAGGCGATGACCCGGCGGCCGAAGCCCTGACGGTCGGGGAAGCCGACATGCGCGCCGATATCGACGCCACGCGCCATCGCGCGGCCGATGGCGTGCTGCATGATGGTGGGGTCGCCGGCGTGAAAGCCGCAGGCGAGGTTGGCGGAGGAGAGCACGTCGAGCAGGGCGTCGTCGTCGCCCATGCGCCAGTCGCCATAGCCTTCGCCGAGATCGGCATTGAGGTCGATTTCCATCGTCATGGCTCCCCGGCGTCGGGATGGAAGCACAGCAGGGCGGTACCGTAGCCGACGAGGCTGGCCTCGGCGGCAAGCGGGGCGCCGGCGACGCCTGCGGCGGGTGCGAGCATCGGGCGGAGCAGCGGGCCGACTTGCAGCAGGGCAATGACCTGGCCGGCGACGACCCGGGTGCCGGCGGAGGCGAGCGGGCTGTCCTGCAACGGGTGGCGCAGCAGGAACTGGCCGACGCCGGGCGCGGTGATGACATCCGCGCTCGCGGCGACATCGACGATCGCATCGCCACTCCGGCGCAGATGCAGGTGCACGCCGGGGCCGCGCAGTTCGAGTTCGTTCAACGGGCTGCTCGCCAGCACGGCCGCCACTGCGTCGCGGGTGACGGTCATGCGGCGGCCCTGTGCTGACGATAGAGATCGGCCAGCCGGGCTGCGCGCGCGATCCAGCGCTGGTTTTCCTCGGCCGCGGCGATCGCCTCGTCCCAGCTGCAGCGCACGAAGCGAACCCGCGAGCCGATCGGCGCCTGTCCGAGACGCCAGAGATCGGCGTCGATGATGGTGCCGATCTTCGGATATCCGCCGGAGGGCTGGGCGTCGCGCATCTGCACGATCGGCTGGCCGCCATGCGGCACCTGGATCACGCCAGGGACGATGCCATGTGAACGCAGTTCGATGGGGGCGAGCGGCTCCAGCGCCGGGCCGGCCAGCCGATAGCCGTAGCGATCGCTCTGCGGCGTGATACGCCACGGCGCGCGCCACAGATTGTCCTGCGAGGTGGCGGTGTAACGGTCATATTCCGCGGCCGGCAGCACGCGCAGCGCGGGCACCCTGTCGCACTCAAGCGCAAGCCCGATGGCGGCGGGCTCCAGGCCGAAGCCGCCCGCCGGCAGTGGTGCCGTCGCCGGACCGGCCGCAATGCGATCGCCCCGGCGCAGCGCGCGGCCGTTGAACCCGCCGAACGCCCCGCGCAGCTGGGTGGAGCGCGAGCCGAGCATCATCGGCACGTCGACTCCCCCGGCCAGACATAGATAGGCGCGGCTGGCCTGCAACGCGCCCCGGCGCGGCGGGCCCAGGCGCAGGACCTGCCCGGCCTCGGCGGTGCAGGCCCACCAGGGCGGTAAGGGCATGCCATCAAGCGTCGCGCCGCAATCGGCGCCGGTCAGCGCGAAGCTCAGGCGGGTCTCGAAGCGAAGCTGGAACGGGAACACCTGCACTTCGATCGCCGCGTCCCCCTGCGCGTTGCCGAGCAGCAGGTTGCCGGCGATCAGCGCCAGATCGTCCATCGCGCCGGCACAGCCAACCCCGGCGCCTAGGCTGCCGGCGCGGCCGAGGTCCTGCACGGTGGCCAAGGCGGTGTCGGACAGGATCTCGATCATCGCAGCACCCGCACGGCACGCAGGCGCAGAATATCGCCCGGCTGGAACAGCGCCGGCGGATTGCCCGCGGGATCGAAAAACACCGCCGATGTCGTGCCGATGGTGTTCCACCCGCTCGGCCCGTCAGAGGCGGAAACGCCGGTCTGGCTGCCGCCGATCGACACCGCGCCGCCGGGAATGCGCAGCACCGGAACCTGCCGGCGCGGCGTCGTCAGCCGCGGATCCATGCCGCCGAGGTAGCAGTAGCCGGGATGGCTGCCGAGGGCGAACACCGGATAATCCGGCGCCGTGTGCAGCGCGACAATATCATCGATGCCCAGACCGGTATGGCGGATCACATCGGCCATATGCGGCCCGCCCTCGCCGCCATAGGTCACGTCGAGCTCTATGCTGCGCCCATCCAGCGGCAACGGCTCCGCCGCCTCCCACGCCACCTTTAGGCGCGTGATCAGCGCGTCGAGCGTGCGGGGCGGGCGGGCGAAGCGCAGCATCAGGTTGTTCATCCCCGGCACTGCCTCGCCGGTTTCCGGCCAGCCCGCCACTTCGCGCGACAGCGCCCAGATGCGCTGCTGCGTCAGCAGCGTCGTCTCCCCCGGTGCCTCGAACAGGATCGCGCTGCTGCCCAGCAGGCTGATGCCGGGGGTGCTCATGCGCTCGCCAGGAACTGTTCGAGGGCGTGGATATCCGCGCCGCCCCCGGCGACAAAATCGGTGCGCACGAGGCGGCGATGCAGCGCCAAATTGGTGTGAATGCCTTCGACCTGCATTTCGTCGAGCGCCACCCTCAGCCGGGCCAGCGCCGCGCTGCGGTCGGCGCCGTGCGCGATCAGTTTGGCAATCATCGAATCGTAATACGGCGGCACCACGCTGCCCGCCGCCATATGCGTATCCACCCGAATCCCCGGCCCCCCCGGCTGCACCCAACCGGTGACCCGCCCTGGCGAGGCGACGAAGCTTTGCGGATGCTCGGCGTTGATCCGGCATTCGAAGGCGTGGCCCTGCACCGCGATATCGTCCTGCCGCAGCGCCAGCTTCTCCCCACGCGCTACCCGAAGCTGCAGCTGGACCAGATCCAACCCGGTCACCATCTCGGTCACCGTGTGCTCCACCTGCACCCGGGTATTCATCTCGATGAAGTAGAACGCGCCGTCCTCATACAGCAACTCGAACGTCCCCAGCCCGCGATAGCCGATATCCCGGCACGCCGCCGCGCAACGCTCGCCGATGGCCGCGATCGCGTCCGCGGCAATCCCCGGCGGCGGCGCTTCCTCCAGCACCTTCTGATGCCGCCGCTGCAGCGAACAGTCGCGCGCCCCCAGCCAGAGCGCCGTGCCATGCGCGTCCGCCAGCACCTGGATTTCCACGTGCCGCGGATGGCGCAGGAACTTCTCCAGATAGACCTCCGGATTGCCGAACGCTCGCGCGGCCTCCGCACGGGTCACCGCCAGCGCCGCATCTAGCTCCTCCGGCCCGGCCACCACGCGCATCCCGCGCCCGCCGCCGCCGCCCGCCGCCTTGGCGATCACCGGATATCCGATCGTCTCGGCCAGCGCATGCAGCGCCACCGGATCGTCCGGCAACCCGGTGTCCGGCCCCGGAACGCAGGGAATGCCGGCGGCGCGCATCGCCCGCTTGGCGGTGATCTTATCGCCCATCAGCGCGATGGTCTCCGACCGCGGCCCGATAAACACCAGGCCGGCTTCCTCCACGCTGCGGGCAAACCCGGCATTTTCCGACAGGAAGCCATAACCGGGATGGATCGCCTGCGCCCCGCTCGCCTCGGCGGCCAGCAGGATCGCGGTCGGGTCCAGGTACGAGCGCTGCGCCGCCGCTGGCCCGATGCACAGCGCGATATCGGCGTGGCGCACATGCGGCGCCTCGCGATCCGGCTCGGCATAGGCGGCCACCGTCCTCAACCCCAGCGCCCGGCACGCCCGCTGGATCCGCAGCGCGATCTCGCCGCGATTGGCGATCAGGACGGTATCGAAGCCGGCGCTCATGCCAGACGCAGCAGCGGCTGCCCGGCATCGACCTCGGCGCCGGTTTCCACCAGCACCGCTTCGATTGTGGCATCGTGCTCGGCGTGCACGGTGTTGAACACCTTCATCGCCTCGATCATGCACAGCGGCGCCCCGGCGCTGACCGGCTGCCCGGCGCGCACAAATGCCGGCGCCCCCGGTGCGGGCTGCAGGTGCACGATACCGCCGATCGGCGCATCGATGGTCTGCGCCGCCAGCCGCGCCACCGGCGCTTGCTCCGGAACCCGTTCGCCGCGCAACAGCCGCAGCGTCCAGCCATTTTCGCTAAATTCCATCTCCGACAGGTCGGAGCTGGCCATCGCGGCGATCAGGCCCTTGATTGCGTCGAGATCCATCTGCCGC
This sequence comes from uncultured Rhodospirillales bacterium, assembly GCA_903881515.1. Lineage (GTDB taxonomy): Bacteria > Pseudomonadota > Alphaproteobacteria > Acetobacterales > Acetobacteraceae > CAIRTN01. Next base: position 7,229 of record CAIRTN010000179.1, read on the forward strand.
CTGCCCATCGGTTCTCGCGACGCTATCGGCCGGCGGCTGCCCGCGCCAAGACGGATTGAATTTGCCCCGATAAGGGCCGCTTATGATGCGCCCAGCAGATTGCCCGGCAGCGTCGCCACCAGCTCGAGCAGAATGTCCCGCACCGCCTGCGCCGGCTCCGACAGCGGCAGGTGATCGGATTGGCACAGCGCCAGCGGCGCCTCGATCACCGGGTCGACAATCCGGCACTGCCACGCATCGCACGACGCGACGATCTGCCGCGCCATCGACTCCGGCAGGATCGTCGCCCCCAGCCCATCGGCGATCACCGCGGTCAGCGTGCTGGCCGATTCCACCTCGGCGACCACCCGCGCGCTCATCCCCGCCCCGGCAAATGCCTCGTCCACCATGCGGCGCACCACGTTGTACGGCCGCGCCAGATACAGATCGGTCTCCGCCAGCAGGCTTAAACGCACGTCATCCGGCGGCGCCGGCATGCTGCCGGGCCCGACCACGTAAAGCTGCTCTTTCAGCAGCGTCTGGAACGCCAGCCCATGCACCGCGGTGCGCCCGCCATACAGCACGGCCAGGTCCATCCGCCCGTTCATGATCAGCTCCGACAGCGTGCTGCCATAGGTCTCGTTCAGATACAGCAGAATGCCGGGATGGCGCGCCCGCACCGCGCGCAGCAGCGGCAGCGCCAGCCCTGCCGCCGCGGTGCCCGGCGCCAGACCCACCGACACCGCCCCGGTCAACCCCTTGCTCGCCGCGATCATCTCCACCCGCGCCTGCTCGCATTGCCGCAGGATCAGCTGTGCATGCCGGTACAGCACCCGCCCCGCCTCGGTCGGCGTTACGCCGCGCTTGGTGCGCACCAGCAATTGCTGCCGCACCTCGCCCTCCAGGATTGCCAGTTGCTGGCTCAGCGCGGGCTGGGCGACGTGCAGCACATCCGCTGCCTGGGTCAGGCTGCCGATATCGACGATTTTCACGAAATACTGCAACCGGCGCAGGTTCATGCCGCAGTTTACCGCGATTTCCGCCGTATCATAAGAGTTTCGTATGCTGGCAGAGCGAAGCCCTCTTGGCCCCCCGGCCGTTCGCCTCCTAGCCTGACGGCGTTGTGCAACAACCGAGGCCCGGATCATGCCGCCGAAATCCCGCATCGCCGCCCGGGTCGCCCGGATCAAGCCGTCCCCCAGCACCTCGGCCGCCGACCGTGCCAACGCGCTGCGCCGCGAGGGCCGCTCCATCGTCAGCCTCGTCGTCGGCGAGCCGGATTTCGATACCCCGCCGCCCATCCGCGCCGCCGCCGCCCGCGCGGTGGAGGCCGGCGCCACCCGCTACACCTCCGGCGCCGGCACGCTGGAACTGCGCGAGGCGATCGCCGCCAAGCTGCTGCGGGAGAATGGGCTCAGCTACACGCCGGCCGAGATCATGGTCACCTCGGGGGCGAAGAGCGCGATCTACAGCGCCCTCGCCGCCACGCTGGAAGAAGGCGACGAGGTGATCATCCCCGCCCCCTACTGGGCCTCCTACCCCGACATGGTGCTCGCCAATGACGGCACTCCGGTCTGCATCGCCTGCCCAGAAAGCCAGGGCTTCAAGCTCGCCCCGGACCAGCTCGAAGCCGCGATCACCCCGCACACGCGCTGGCTGCTGTTGAACTCTCCCTCCAACCCCACGGGCGCCACCTACTCTGCCGAGGAATACCGCCAACTCGCCGATGTGCTGGCCGGTCACCCCGACGTGCTGGTGATGACCGATGACATCTACGAGCACATCCGCTTCGACGGGCAGCAGACGGTGCATCTCCTCGCCGTCGCCCCCGAACTGCGCGACCGCACCCTGGCGATCAACGGCGTATCGAAAACCTACGCGATGACCGGCTGGCGCATCGGCTGGGCCGCCGGCCCGCGCGACCTGATCGAGGCGATGGGCACGCTGCTGTCGCAATCCGCCGGCAATTGCTCGGCCCCCGGCCAGGCCGCCGCCACCTTCGCGCTGAACGGCGACCAAAGCTTCGTTGGCGAATGCGTGGCGATCTACCGGCAGCGGCGCGACCGTACCGCGCAGCGCATCAACGCCATCCCCGGCCTGCGCTGCCCGATGCCGGAGGGGGCGTTCTACCTCTACGTCAACTGCGCCGGACTGATCGGCAAGCGCACGCCGGAGGGCAAGACGCTGGAGAACGACACCGATGTCGTGATGTACCTGTTGGAGCGGGTCGGTGTCGCGGTCGTGGCCGGCTCTGCCTACGGGCTGTCACCCTATTTTCGGCTGTCGATTGCGACCTCGATCGAAACCCTGATGGAGGGTTGCGACCGCATCGCGCAGGCGGTTGCCGCTCTCGACGGACCGAAGCAAGGCTAGGCAAGGCCAGGGCTCTGCCCCATTAGCGCGAATTTAAGCCAGTGAAGACAGGCAAGTCGTTCTTTTTGTGAACAAAAAGAACCAAAAAAACTTTTCAATCTATGGCCTTCGGCCAGC
>CAIRTN010000180.1 GCA_903881515.1 uncultured Rhodospirillales bacterium
CAGGATGCTGTCTTCGAAGTTGTAGCCGTTCCTGGGCATGAACGCGACGAGCGCATTACGGCCGAGCGCCAATTCACCCAGTTCGGTCGACGGGCCATCGGCGATGATATCGCCGTCGGCCACGCGGTCACCCACACGCACCAGCGGACGCTGGTTGATGCAGGTCGACTGGTTGGAACGCATGAACTTGCGCAGGCGATAAATGTCGACGCCCTTGGTGGTGCCGTCCTCGGCGGTGGCGCGCACCACGATGCGTGCGCCATCGATCTGGTCGACCACGCCGGCACGCCGCGCCACGATGGTCGCACCCGAGTCACGTGCAACGGCGGCCTCCATGCCGGTGCCGACCAGTGGTGCGTCGGCGCGGATCAGCGGCACCGCCTGACGCTGCATGTTGGAGCCCATCAGCGCCCGGTTCGCGTCGTCGTTCTCAAGGAACGGGATCAGCGCTGCGGCGACAGACACCAACTGCTTCGGCGAGACGTCGATCGCAGTGACTTCCTCTGGACGCACCAGACGGAAATCACCCTGCTTGCGCACCGAAACCAGTTCCTCGGTGAACCGGCCAGCGCCGTCCATCGGCGCATCGGCCTGGGCAACCACGAGCTTTTCCTCCTCCATGGCGGAGAGGTAGCGCGCACCCGGCTGGACAACGCCTTCCTTCACCAACATGTACGGGGTCTCGATGAACCCGTACATGTTGACCTTGGCATAGGTGGCCAGCGAGTTGATCAGGCCGATATTCGGACCTTCCGGCGTCTCAATCGGGCAGATGCGGCCGTAATGGGTCGGGTGCACGTCGCGCACTTCGAAGCCGGCGCGTTCGCGGGTCAGACCGCCCGGCCCAAGCGCGGACAGGCGGCGCTTGTGCGTCACTTCAGAAAGCGGGTTGGTCTGGTCCATAAACTGGCTGAGCTGCGACGAGCCAAAGAACTCGCGCACGGCAGCGGCAGCCGGCTTGGCGTTGATAAGGTCATGCGGCATCACGGTGTCGATGTCGACGGAACCCATCCGCTCGCGGATCGCGCGCTCCATGCGGAGCAGCCCGACGCGATACTGGTTTTCCATCAGTTCGCCGACCGAGCGAACGCGACGGTTGCCCAGGTTGTCGATGTCGTCGATCGAACCGCGGCCGTCCTTCAACTCGCAAAGGATTTTCACGGTACGCAGCACGTCTTCCTTACGCAGGACGCGCATGCTGTCGTCGGTTTCGATGCCCAGGCGCATGTTCATCTTTACGCGCCCCACGGCCGAAAGGTCATAGCGGTCAGCGTCAAAAAACAGGCCACGGAACAGCGCTTCGGCCGTCTCCGGCGTCGGCGGCTCGCCGGGACGCATCACCTTGTAAATGTCGATCAGTGCGTCGTCGCGGTTGGTGTTCTTGTCGACCGCCAGAGTGTTGCGGATCCACGGACCGTTGCCGGCGTCTACCGCAAGGGTCGGCAGGCGTTCAATGCCGGCATCCTCGAGCGCCGTCAGGCGCGCCTCGACCAGTTCCTCACCAGCTTCAGCATAGATTTCGCCAGTTTCTTCGTTGACCAGGTCCTCGGCAACGAAACGGCCGAGCAGATCGCCGCGACCAGCCAGCACCACCTTGGTTTTCTCAGCAATCTTGCGCGCGGAGCGAGCGGTCAGCTTGGTCTCGGCGTCAGCGACAACTTCACCTGTCTCGGCGTCGATCAGCGCCTCCAGCAGCTTCACGCCACGGAAAGCCTCAGGCTCGAACGGACGCGCCCAGCCTTTCGGAGTGCGCGTGAAGGGAACCTGACCGTAGAAGAGATTTAGGATCTCCTCGGCATCCATGCCCTTGATTTCGTTGAGCTCGATTTCCTCACCCTTGGCAGCGCGCGCCTGACGTAACTGGTCAGTGAATGCACCATCAAGCGCGTAAAGCAGGGTCGTGACCGGCAGCTTCCTTTTGCGGTCGATGCGAACGTAGACGAGGTCCTTGCTGTCGAACTCGAAGTCGAGCCATGAACCGCGATAGGGGATCACACGCGCGGCAAACAAATACTTGCCAGAAGAATGGGTCTTGCCCTTGTCGTGATCGAAGAACACCCCGGGCGAACGATGCATCTGGCTAACAATGACACGTTCGGTGCCATTGATGATGAAAGTACCGTTGTCAGTCATCAGGGGCATATCGCCCATATAAACGGGCTGCTCCTTGATGTCGCGAATCGAGCGGGCGCCGGTGTCTTCGTCAACGTCCCAAACGATAAGACGAAGGATCACCTTCAGCGGCGCGGCATAGGTCAGCCCGCGCTGAATGCATTCCTCAACGTCGTACTTCTCTTCGTCGAAATCGTAGTTGACGAATTCCAGTCGGCCACGGCCGGCGAAATCGTCAATCGGAAACACCGACTTGAAGACTTCCTGCAGGCCGGTATTGGTACGGCTGTCAGCCTTTACATTACGCTGCAGGAACGCCTCATAGCTGGCGCGCTGCACGTCGATCAGGTTCGGCATCGGCGCAACTTCGGTAATACGCCCAAAGCTCTTGCGGATGCGTTTTTGCCCGGTGAAGGACCTGTTGATCGCGTTCATGCGGAATCCTTGACAGATTAGATAAGGCCGGCAGTCGGTAGTCGTTGTGCAGTCGGTGGTCTTCAGGCCCCGGAAATGCGGACGGGGGCGGCGCGGCGCACCCTTTCGGTATGCGCCTCGCCGCCCGCCTCAGCCCGGTCCGCCACGGTCACCCGCGGCGGTTTTCGTCTCACTTGATCTCGACAGATGCGCCGTTCTCTTCCAGCACCTTCTTGATCTTCGCAGCTTCGTCCTTCGTCGCCGATTCCTTGACAGTCTTCGGAGCGCCCTCAACGAGGTCCTTCGCTTCCTTCAGACCGAGTCCGGTGATCGTGCGGATTTCCTTGATCACGTTGATCTTCTTGTCGCCCGCCTTCGCCAGAATCACGGTGAATTCGGTCTGCTCTTCAACCGGAGCGGCAGCAGCAGCAGCGACGGGGGCCGCAGCAGCCGCAACCGGAGCAGCAGCGGAAACGCCCCACTTCTCTTCCAGCATCTTCGACAGTTCGGCGGCTTCCAGCACCGTCAGTGCCGACAGCTCATCAACCAGCTTCGCAAGATCAGCCATTTTAGTGTGTCCTTAATCTAGACCTGGTTTGGTTCCATGCAAGCCCGCACCATCGCGAACCTGCCATCGTTTGTCCGTGAGTACTCGGCTTAGGCGGCCTCGGCCTCTTCGGAATCCCGCTTTGCGTACGCCGCCAAAACGCGTGCGACCTGTCCGCCCGGCGCCTGGAGAATGCCCGCGATGCGCGTCGCCGGAGCCTGAATCAGGCCCAGCAACTTGCCACGCAGAGCGTCCAGCGACGGCAACTCGGAGAGTGCCTTGATACCAGCCGCGTCAAGCGTCTGTTTCCCAAGCGCACCACCAAGCACTTCGAACTTGTCGTTCGTCTTGGCGAACTCGATGGCTGTCTTCGCCGCGGCCACGGGGTCCTGCGACCACGCTAGCGCGGTCGGGCCCTTCAGCAGCGGGGCGATGCCATCGAAACGGGTCCCGTCGAGGGCGAGCATGGCCAGCCGGTTCTTCGCGACCTTGTAGTTCACACCCGCTGCCCGCATGCGGCGGCGCAGATCCGTCACTTCGGCGACCGTCAACCCCTTGTTACGGGTGACAACCACCATTGACGTCTCGGCAAACACCGCGGCGAGTTCGGCTACGAACTCTCGCTTCTCCGTACGGTCCAACTCTCGTCTCCGTCGGTGGCCAGATGCGTTTGGACCGCATATGGCCGGTTGCCCAATGGGCCTGCCCGGTCGCCTTGCAGGCGGCCGGACCAGCCCGGTTCGCCTGTCCTCGGTCCTCGCGGACCAACACGGAACCACCCCAGTTCATCCAGGCCGAAGCCCGCATTCCTGTGGCATCCCCGTCTCACGCGCGCGGACCTCTGGTCCATTACGGCCACTCCAAAAGGAGCGACCACGTGCGATCTCGGACAGGATCGGGGGCTCCCGCCCCCTGCCCGCCCCCGTTGCCGGGGGCGTATTCCTTAGGCCAGCGTCGCGACGTCGACGCGGACGCCCGGGCCCATCGTCGCGCTGAGCGCGGCCTTCTTCACATACGTGCCCTTAGCGCCAGTCGGCTTCGCCTTGACGATCGCGTCGGCAAAAGCCTTGGCGTTTTCCAGCAGATGCTCGATCGGGAACGACGCTTTGCCGATACCGGCGTGCACGATGCCAGCCTTCTCCGCGCGGAACTCAACCTGACCTGCCTTGGCCGCAGTAATCGCGCCCTTGACGTCCATCGTCACTGTGCCCAGGCGAGGGTTCGGCATCAGACCGCGCGGGCCAAGGATCTTACCCAGACGGCCAACAAGGGCCATCATGTCCGGAGTGGCAATACAGCGGTCAAAATTGATCTCGCCAGCCTGAATCTTCTCAGCAAGATCGTCCGCGCCGACAACGTCGGCTCCGGCGGCCAGAGCCTCTTCGGCCTTGGCGCCGCGAGCGAATACACCCACGCGAAGCGTCTTGCCCGTGCCATTCGGGAGGCTCACCAAGCCACGAACCATCTGGTCGGCATGGCGCGGGTCGATGCCGAGATTCATCGACATCTCGACGGTCTCGTCGAACTTTGCCTTCGCAGTGGACTTCACCAGGGCAACGGCCGCGGCGAGGTCATACGCCTTGGTGCTGTCAACCAACTGCTGCGCAGCGGCGTGGCGCTTGTTCTTGGCCATGGATCAGCCCTCCACCACGGTGAGGCCCATCGAGCGGGCAGAGCCAGCGAGCATGCGTACGGCGCCGTCTACATCGTTGGCATTCATATGAATCATTTTGGTCGCCGCGATCTCGCGCAGCTGCGACATCGTCACCTTGCCGACCGGCGCGCCCTTTCCAGGCGTCGTCGTGCCTTTGGTGATGCCCGCCGCCTTCTTCAGAAAGTAGGTGTTCGGCGGCGTTTTGGTGATGAAGGTGAAAGTGCGGTCACCAAAAGCGGTGATCACCACGGGCACCGGCATTCCGGGCTCCATCTGCGCCGTCACGGCGTTGAATTCCTTCACGAACGCCATGATGTTGAGCCCGCGCTGACCGAGGGCTGGGCCCACCGGCGGCGACGGATTGGCCTTGCCGGCCGGAATCTGCAGCTTGATGTAGCCAACAATCTTCTTCGCCATCCCTGGCTCCTGTCCAAGGGACCGCGGTGCATGCGAGCGGCCGCGCAAATGCGCCCACTCTCCCGCGTTCCATATGAAGGCCGGGCTTCTACTGCCCCGCCCGCCAACTGTCCAGCCTCTATTCCGCCGTCCCACTCATGGGAGGCATGAAGTTGCGGCGGTCTACCCTGAGATGTGCTGAGCGCAGTCAATCGCCAGACGTTCGAGCAATCCGGCATGGCTGCGATTACCGTCAAAATGAGCGTTTAACTGCTCATCAACATAAGCCTCGCCACGCACCGCATAGATCTCGTAGGCCTTGCGCCAATGCCCGCCATGCTGAGCGCCCAACGTCGTCGCTGCCTGTAGCGCTTTCATGCCATTGGTGATCTTAGAGCGGTACTGTTTTCTCGATCGGTAGGGATGATGGATCATGAAGATGCCGAATTCGTTCAGGCACATCACATCTGACGGCGTTTCCACACAACCGAACGCAAAATGATTGCCCATAGCCAATGACACCGTTGGGCTAACCCGGATCGACACCTTGGTGAATGGCGCCATGTCGTAGCCCGAAACAATTGGAAACGCGGCGTTGATATCAAGCGCCGGATCGATCTTTTCGGTCAACTCGGCTGGAGTGGCAGTACACCACATTCCGACGGCTATTTTGCGGCATGCCGTCGCCGGTGAATTCAGCACATGGCAGAGATCGATGGCCTCATCGGGTAATTACCCACCCCCATTTTGAAGCGTGATTTTCCGCGCTGGGGCGCGCCGGGCGATTGTCAGGCCAGCGTGGCGACGATGACGTCGAAGGGGTTCGCGCCCTTGAGCCTGGCG
>CAIRTN010000181.1 GCA_903881515.1 uncultured Rhodospirillales bacterium
CCTTGACCCCACATTCGTTGGGGTCAGGGCGTGGAGCGGCGGAGCCATCAAGATTCTTTGGGCTTCGCCGCTCCACGAACGTCGGTGCTCAAGCGAATGGATTGGGTTTCCAAAGGCCCTCGGCCTTTGGCGGGTCGTCGTGCGAAGCACGCTGGCGCATGACGGCAGAGCCCTGGCCTTGCCTTTCTCCACCTTCAACCGCCGGCTAGCGCGACACCTCGCGTTGAAACCGGTCCATCCACGCCTGGCGATTCTTCAGCACCGTGAAGTAATCCACCTCGACCATCTTCGCCAGTTTATCCGGGCTCGGCAGCCGCGCCGCCGCGGCCGGCGTGATCTTCACTTCCCGGTTGGTCACGGTATTGCCGTAGGTTTCGGCGCGGTAGCCAAGCACTTCGGGGCTGATCCACCAGTTCACGAAGGCGCGGGCCCCGGCCGGGTTGGGGCTGTTCTTCATGATGCCCATCGCGGTCGGGCTCATATACGTCGGTTCGGGAATGACGAAGCTGACCGGCAGGTTGCGTTTCATCATGTCGATGGCGCCGGAGTAACCGTAGAAGCCGAGCGAGGCGGTGCCGTCCTCGAGGAACTGCGACATCTTGGCGAAGGTATCGCTCCAATCGACCACGTTGGGGCCGATCTTCTTCATCGCGGTGAAGCCAGGTTCGATATTGGTTTCATTGCCCCCATTGGCGCGCGCCTGGATGATCAGCGCGTACATGCCATAGGTCGAGGTGCCCGGCGGGATCAGCAGCTGGTTCTTGAATTCCGGCCGCGTGAGGTCGCCCCATTGCGTCGGCGCGGCCCAGCCCTTCTTGGCGAACACGTCCTTGTTCCAGATCAGGCAGAACAGATCGCCATAGGGCTCGACGCCCATGATCTGCTTGCCGGCCTGGTCCTTGATCAGGGCGGGTTCATAAAGCTGCGACAGGTTGGGAATGGTCGCCTTGTCGAGCGGCACGTAGAGGTCAAGATCGATACCCGCGAGCCAGGGCAGCAGGTCGGACTGCACAACGTCGACCTGCGGTTTGGATTTCTGCGCGATCGCGGTGGCCATGATTTCCGGCCCGGTGGCCTTGGGCACCAGAACGACCTTGAACCCGGTGGCGTCGGTGAATTTCTGTGACTAGTTGTCGCGTTCCAGCATCTGCTGGATCGTGCCGCCCCAGGTCAGCAGGTAGACGGTCTTGTCATCGGCGGCACGAATCGCCGGGGCATAGAGCGACGCGGCAGCGCCGGCGAGCAGCGTGCCTGCGGCGCGGCGCGTGAGGAGCGCGCCTTCGGCACGACGCGTAAGACGTCCTGGCGCAGTCGGTGTCGGTTTCATGCGAGTGTCGCTCCCGGCTATATGGTTCAGACGATCGGTACACTCCGAGCATGGTAAACGCCTCGGCTCAATGTGCCATAGCCGATTTTCGCTGCACGGGATTTGGCCGGGGCTCTACCCCATGGCGCGCAGAAAGTCAGTCAGTCAGGCCAGTCCGAAGCAAGCACTCCTTTTTTTGCAGGGCGACGGCGAAGACGCCGCGCCGGAAAAAAAGAGCAAAAAAACTCTTATCAGACTGCCTCCGGCACAGATAACCGGCGGGAAGGTTGGCCAAATGCTATAAATTGAAAAAGTTTTTTTGGTTCTTTTTGTTCACAAAAAGAACACCTTGCCTGTCTTCAATGCCTGGCTCCCCAACCGCCCGCTACCCCGCGCACAGGCGCGAAACGGTGTCCAGCAGCACGTTGGCGCCGGCGACGAGATCGGCGTCCGGCGTATGCTCACGCGGATTGTGGCTGATGCCGCCGATCGAGGGCACAAAGATCATCGCCGCCGGGCAGATCCGCGCCAGCATCTGGGCATCGTGCCCGGCGCCGGAGGTCATGCGGCGGCTGCGCAGCCCGCGCGCGGCGGCCGCGGCCTCGATCAGGGCGACGATGCCGGCATCGAAGGTCACCGGCTGGAAGCGCGCCAGTCGTTCGACGCTGATGGTCACCTCTTCGGCGATCGCGAGCTCTTCGAGGTAGCGGGCGAGTGCTGCTTCCTCGGCCAGCAGCCGGGTTTCATCGGGGTCGCGCAGGTCGACGGTGAAGGTGGCGCGCGAGGGGATGACGTTGATCGCGTTGGGCTCGAAGCTGAGGCAGCCGACGGTGGCGACGGTGGGCGCGTTTGCCCCGGCGACGCGGTCGCGCAGGAAGGTGATGACCCGCGCGGCGGCCTGGCCGGCGTCGTGGCGCATCGACATCGGGGTGGTGCCGGCGTGATTGGCCACGCCGTCGATGGTCACGCGCTGCCAGGATATGCCTTGCAGGTTTTCGACGGCGCCAAGGCGCAGGCCTTCGCGTTCCAGCACCGGGCCCTGTTCGATATGCAGTTCGACATAGGCGTGCGGGCGCAGGAAGCCGGGTTCGGCGGTGCCGGCGTAGCCGATGCGCTGCAATTCCGCGCCGAGCACGCTGCCGTCGGTGCCGATGGTGGCGAGTGCGTCGTCAACCGACAGTCCGCCGACATAGGCCAGCGAGCCCAGCATGTCGGGCGCGTAGCGCACGCCTTCCTCGTTGGTGAACGCCGCGACGGCGAGCGGGCGCGCCGGGGTGATACCCAACTCCCGCAGCGTCTGGATCACTTCCAGGCCGGCCAGCACGCCGTAGCACCCGTCATAGATCCCGGCGTCGATCACGCTGTCGATATGCGAGCCAAGCATGATCGGCGCGGCGCCGGGTTCCGCGGCGTCGTGCGACAGCCCGAACAGATTGCCGACGCGATCGACCACAACCTGCAACCCCGCGTCGCGCATCCAGCTGGCCACGGCGTCGCGCCCGGCCCGGTCAGCGTCCGAGGCCGCAAGCCGCACCAGCCGCCCGGCCTCGTCGCGGCCGATCTGCCCGAGGGCGTTGAGATGGCCGAGCAGGCGGTCCGCGTTGATGCTCCGCTGGGTCACGGCAGCGTCTCGGCGATCAGGTCGGCCGCGGCGTCGTTGCCCTGCTCGCGCAGCGCGGCGATCACCCGCTGGCGATCCTCCACGCTGCGGTTCTGGCTCATTTTCCACTGTGCCTCGATCTTGGTGGCGACCAGGCGGAACGCACGAATGCCAGCATACATCTGCGCCTTGTATTTCTCCGGCAGCCCCAGCAGGTCGAACCCGGCCGGATCGGCCGACGCCATGTCGAGCAGCATTGAATCGATGCCCGGGTCTTCGGTGACCGGTTCCAGCACGCCACTCAGATGCGCCGCACAGAAATCCCAGGTCGGCACCGAGGGCTGCGCGGCATACCAGCCGGGCGCGATGTAAGCATGCGGGCCGGAGAAGATCGCCAGCGCCGTACCGCCGGCAATCGCCGCGCATTGCGGGTTCGGCTTGGCGAAATGGCCGTAGATGGTCAGCGTGTCCCCGGTCCGCTCCACGGTGAACGGAATATGCGACGCCTCCGGCACGCCGTCGCGCGTGGTCACCAACAGACCGAACGGATTGGCGCGGATCAGCGCCTCGATACGGTCGAGATCGGACACGGCGAACGCGGGGCGGAGATACATCGACGGTTTCCTTGCTGTCAGTGCTGGAATGCGACAGGATTGGCCTATGGATAATGCCCAATCCACCCCGAGAGTGCCAGACCAATCCCGGCAGAACCAGGTGTTCGACCGGCTGCGGCAAGGCATCCTGTCCGGAACCCTGGCGCCAGGGGCGCGCCTGCCGCCCACGCGGAATCTGGCCGACGAGCTTGGCGTGGCCCGGCAGACCGTGGTGCTGGCCTACGAACGGCTGGCCGCCGAGGGCTACGTGCGCGCCCGGGTCGGCAGCGGCACCTTCGTGGCCACCGATCTGCCCGACAGCACGCCCACGCCGATGGCCGTCCCGGTGTCAGACGCCCCCGCGCTGTCCCGCCGCGGCACCGCCTTGGCGGCGATCCCCAGTCAGGCTGCGCAGGCCATGGGCCTCGCCCCGGTGGCCGAAGGCTCGCAATTGCTCGCCCCCGGCATTCCCGCGCCCGAACTGTTCCCTGCCGCCGCCTGGGCCAGCAGCGCCGCGCGCGCCCTGCGCGAACTGCCGCCCGGCCTCACCGGCTACCCCGACCCGCAAGGCCTGCCCACCCTGCGCGCGGAAATCGCCGCCCATCTCGCCGCCACCCGCGGCCTGATCGCCCCGCCCGAACGCATCGTCGTCACCGCCGGCACGCAACAGGCGCTGCGCATCGCCGCCGAACTGGTGCTGGACCCCGACGACCCCGCCTGGGTCGAAGACCCCGGCTACATCGCCGGCCGCGGCGCGCTGCTCGCCGCCGGCGCCCGGCTCTGCCCGGTGCCCTCGGATGCCGAGGGGCTCGATGTCGCCGCCGGCATCGCCATCGCGCCCTCCGCCCGCCTCGCCCTGGTCGCCCCCTCCCACGCCACCCCGCTCGGCGGCGCCCTGCCGATTGGCCGCCGTCTCGCTTTGCTCGACTGGGCCGCCCGCGCTGGCGCCTGGCTGCTGGAAGACGATTGCGACAGCGAATTCCGCTGGGAAGGCCGCCCCCTGCCGCCACTCGCGAGCCTCGATCGCGCCGGCCGGGTGATCTATTGCGGCACCTTCTCCAAAACCATCGCCCCCGCCCTGCGGCTCGGCTTCGCCGTGGTGCCCGCGCCCCTCATCGACGCCTTCGTCCGCGCCCGCACCCTGTCCGATCGCGGCCCGCCAGTGATGATGCAGGCAACGCTCGCCGCCTTCATGCAGGCCGGCACCCTGGCGCCCCACATCCGCCGGATGCGCACCGAATACGCCGCCCGCCGCGCCGCCCTGCTCAGCGCACTCGGCACCCATTGCCCCGCCATCACCCCCATCGCCGCCCCCGGTGGCCTGCACATGGTCGCCCGCCTGCCCGACGGCAGCGACGACACCGCCGTCGCGCTCCGCGCCCGCGCCCGCGGCCTCGCCGTCGTGCCGCTGGCGGCCTACTACGCCGGCCCGCCGCGCATGTCCGGGCTGGTGATGGGCTTCGCCGGCACGCCCATTCCCCTTGCCGCCGAAGCGGCGCGGCGGTTGATGGCGAGCATCATGGCGAACCGTTAGCGGGATAGACAAGGCGAGGGCTCTGCCCTCGACCCGCCAAAGGCCGCGGGCCTTTGGAAACCCTATACATAGCTGAATTGCGGAAATTGCATTTCAAAATAACTAACATTTTGGATATTAAAAACAACTCAAACCCCTCACAGGAAAGGCCAGCAACCGTGAACAGCAACCCCGCAGCGAACGACCCGATCGTGCGCATCATGCGGGACACCTCCGCCCATTTCACGGAATCGGCCCAAAACGCCGGCCTGCTCGCCCCACTCCTGCTGCTGCTCGCCGAAGCCTTCGCCAGCCTGCTCGGCAAACTCGAAAACATCTTCCTGCTCTGGCGTGCCGGCGAGCTGCCGCCTCCGCCGGCCAGGGCGCTCCTCGCCCCCAAACCCGTCCGCACCCCGCGTGCACGCCGCTCTGGCCCCTCCGGCAAGCGCCGCACCCGCACCAGCCGCCGCACGCCCGAACTGCGTCTGCGCCGCATAAGCGTGTCCTACCCGAGCACCATCGCAAGCACGCCCCACCCGAACGCCCCCAACCCGCGCATCGACCGCTACCCGAAGCCATCGCCCTGGAACCGCCCCGATTCTGAGTCGCAAATCTGTATCTATTTTATTCCGATATAGTAACAAAATAGCGCGACGGGATTGGACTGACCCACCTCTCAAGCTTTGGACCTGTAGATCAATCCAATCCAGGAGTGGTCTGCTCCATCATTCGCAGGAGAACCCAGATGCCCGAAGGCGCCAGCTTTCCGATCACCAAGGTCAACAAGGTCAAGCGCCGCCACGACCGCGGCCGCTACGACAAGGCGACCGTCTACGACATCCTGGATTCCGCGCTGATCTGCCACATCGCCTACGTCATCGACGGCCGGCCGTACTGCACGCCCACCGCGTTCTGGCGCGAGGGCGATCACCTCTACTGGCACGGCTCCTCGGCCAGCCAGATGATCAAGACCCAGCGCGACGGCGTGCCGGTTTGCCTCACCGCCACCCATCTCGACGCCCTGGTGCAGGCCCGTTCCGGCTTCCATCACTCGGTGAACTACCGCGCCGTGATGGCCTGGGGCACCGCCCACGCGATCACCGACAAAGAACAGAAGCTGCGCCTGATGGACAATTTCATCGACCGCATCTACCCCGGCCGCAGCAAGCTGATCCGCCAGCCCACCGCGCAGGAGCTGAAAGCCACCACCCTGATCGGCATGGAGATCGAAACCGCCTCGGGCAAGATCCGCAGCACCCATGTCGGCGACGAGGAAGAGGACTACGCGAACGTCCCCGCCTGGTCGGCGATGATCCCGGTCTCCCAGGTGCTCGGCACCCCTTCGGACTGCCCGCGCCAGCTTCCTGGCCTGGCAATGCCGAAGGAGATGAAGCCGTTCAAGAAGGGCGCCAGGCTCGACGAGGTCATGCTCGCCTCCTACCACGCAACGTTCGACGAGGAATAGCAATGGACGCGACGCTGAAGCCGATCGCCCACGAACTTGCTCGCGACGGCTTCGCGCGCGTTCTGGCCCCCGAAATGCGGGCGGCCTTGCCTGGCCTGTCGGATTTCGCCGGCTTCGCCGAAAGCTGGAACGACCTCGGCGTGGACACCTACATGGCCGATGGCGGCCGCTACCGCCGCCGTCGGCATGCCGTATTCTCTGCCGGTTCCTCCGGCATCACCCGCAAACCGCATCAGCCGCATTACCAAAGCCGCGACTACAATGCCCTGAACGGTGGCATCGAACGCTGGTTCGCCCCGGTCACCGACGCCATCGCCACCCATCCGGCGCTGCAAGCGATCCTGCGCACCTGCTACAGCCTGTTCGATGCCGTCACCCCGGCGGCAACCCGCCCGGCCTCCTGGCATGTCGAAATGCACCAGTTCCGTATCGAGGCGCGGCCCGGCGAAGCCGGCAAGCCAACGCCGGAAGGCATGCATCGCGACGGCGTCGACTTCGTCCTCGTGCTGCTGATCCGCCGGCAGAACGTGGCCCAAGGCGAAACCTCGATCCACGACCTCCAGCGCAAACACCTCGGCAGCTTCACCCTGACCAACCCGCTCGACGCCGCCATCGTCGACGACGGCCGCGTCTATCACGGCGTCACCCCGGTCACCCCGCTCGACCCAACGGAGCCTGCCTACCGCGATGTTCTCGTGATAACGTTCCGGCGCGAATAATCCTCCGGAGCCGACCGATGCAGCGCCGAACCCTGTTGACCACCCTGGCCGCCAGCCTCGCCGCGCCCGCGATTGTCCGCGCCGAGACAGCCCGCACCCTGCGCTACATCCCCGAAGCCGATCTCGCCGTCCTCGATCCGATCTGGACCACCGCGAACGTCACCCGCAATCACGCCTTCATGGTGTTCGATACGCTCTACGGCTTCGACGACGCCTTCAATGTCCAGCCGCAGATGCTGGAAGGCCACTCGGTCAGCAACGGCACGGACTGGGCGCTCACGCTCCGCCCCGGTCTGCGCTTTCACAACGGCGAACCCGTGCTTGCCCGAGACGTCATTGCCAGCATCAATCGCTGGGCCTCGCGCGACGCCTTCGGCCAGGCCCTGCTGGCCAACGCCGACGAACTCGCCGCCACCGACGACCGCAACATCCGCATCCGCCTGCGCAAACCCTTCCCGGTGCCGCGCGCGCTCGCCAATTCCGCGCTGATCATGCCCGAACACCTCGCCCGCACCGACGCCGCGAAACAGGTGGCCGAGATGATCGGCTCCGGCCCGTTCCGCTTCCTGGCCAACGAACGCGTCGCCGGCGCGCGGGTCGCCTACGCGAAGTTCGACGGCTACGTGCCGCGCGAAGGCGTCGCCAGCTTCACCGCCGGCCCGAAGCGCGCCAACATCGATCGCGTTGAGTGGCTGGTGATCCCCGATGCCAGCACCGCCGCCGCGGCGATGCTGGCCGGCGAAGCCGATTGGTGGGGCCCGCCGGCCGACCTGATCGCCCATCTCGGCAAATCACCGAAAATCCGCCTCGAACGCATCGACAGCACCGGCGGCATCGCCGTGCTGCGCTTCAACCACCTGCATCCGCCCTTCGACAACCCGGCGATCCGCCGCGCCTTGCTCGGCGCGTTCAGCCAGGAAGACTGCATGACCACCGTCGCCGGCGACGACCGCAGCCTGTGGCGCACCGGCATCGGCGTGTTCACTCCCGGCAGCCCGATGGCCAACGAGGCCGGCATCGAAGTCCTGAACAGCCCCCGCAACCTCGCCCGCGTCCGCACCGACCTCGCCGCCGCCGGCTACAAGGGCGAGAAGATCGTTGTCATGCACCCGGCCGACCTGCCCGAGGTCGCCGCGATGACGCTGTATGGCGCCGACGTGCTGACCAAGTCCGGCATGAACGTCGATCTGCAAACGATGGATTGGGGCACCCTGATCCAGCGCCGCTCCAAGATGGAACCGCCCGCGCAGGGCGGCTGGAACGTGGTGTTCACCTCGCTGAACGGCTCCGGCACCATGGACCCGGCCGGCCATATCGGCCTGCGCGCCAACGGCGTGAAAGCCTGGGCCGGCTGGCCCACCAGCCCCGCCCTCGAAGCCCTGCGCGACGCCTGGTTCGACACCCAGGACGTCGAGCGCCAACGCGAAATCTGCATCCGCATCCAGCAGCAATTCTGGCAGGACGTGCCTTACATCCCGCTCGGCCAGCGCTTCGGCCCCATCGCCTTCAACCGCCGCGTCGGCAACGTACCCCGCGGCTTCCCGCTGTTCTACGGGGCAACGCTGGCTTAGCTAAGCGGTCGCGCTGATCAGCCAGACCGCCCCCGGCAGCGCGACAAACCCTTCGGCATTGGCATGCGGCGCGAACGCGGCACGGATCGCCGCCACCGCCGCTGCTTTGACATCCTCCGGCTGCGCCCCCAGCGCCCGCCCGCTGGCGCCGAATTCGCTAGCACGTTGGGCGGCCTCGTCGACGCTGCGCCCCAGCGGCATCGGGAAGGTGAACGGCGTAAAGCTCGGCGGGGAGAAACCGGCGGCGGTCATGATCTGCGCCACCCGGTTGGCATCGCCAAAGGCGAACTGCCCGGGCAGGCCAACATCGGTAGCCTCCGGGATCGCGACAATGCCGGCCACCGCATGCAACGGCGTGCGTACCCAGGCATTGGCCAGCGCCGGCTGCCAAACCGCCATCGCCACCCGCCCGCCCGGTTTCATCGCCTGGCGCATATGGGCAAAAGCACCGACTGGATCACCGAAGAACATGACGCCGAAGCGGGAGAACAACACATCCGCGCTACCCGGCTCGAACGGATGCGCCGCCGCGTCGCCGAGCACCAGCGACACATTCGCCCGCCCCTCCGCCCGGCTGCGCGCCAGGCCGATCATGGGGGCAGAAACGTCGAGCCCGATCACCCTGCCGGACGGCCCGACCGCGTCGGCCAGAGCCAGCACCGTGCCCCCGGTGCCGCAGCCGATATCCAGTACCACTTCGCCGGGCTTCACCGCTGCATGTGCCAGCACCGCGCGCGAGACGGGGGCGAGCGCGTTGTCCATCTGCTGCTGGCGCGCCACCCACATCTCGGCCCCGGAGCCGTTCCAGTAGGCAAGCTGCTGTGCGTTGAGGTCGGTGGGGTCGGTCATGCGGGCAATCCTGAATTTCGCCCGCACTGTGATTGAACACGGCCGCCGCATCCAGTCTCGACCGGTCCGGCGTTCGGTGCAAAGCTCACATTACCTGGATGTAACCGAGTCGCAGAACCGTACAACTCCAGGCGGGGGGACTGCCATGAACGCGACTTCGACCGAGCAAGACGGGCGTTCCTGTCCCCTGCAAACCCCAAAGGAGTCCGACCAATGAGTCAGGCCGCCCTCGATCTTCGCTCGCCAGCAGCGCAAGCGATCCGCCGACGTGCCATTCTATCGTGCGCCGTCGGCAACTTCTTCGAGTTGTTCGACTTCGTGCTGTACGGCTTCTTCGCCGTGCCGATCAGCCAGGCGTTCTTCCCGCAGGGCAATGACGCCCTGGCGCTGATCAACACCTTCATCACCTTCGGCGTCGGCTTCCTGTTCCGTCCGCTGGGCGCGGTGATCCTCGGCCATTATGGCGACAAGCACGGCCGGCGCGCCGCGCTGGTGATCACCATCGGCCTGATGGCGGCGGCCACCGGCTTTACCGGCCTGATCCCGACCTACGGCCAGATCGGCTTGCTCGCCCCGCTGCTGCTGCTGATCTGCCGCTGCGGCCAGGGCTTCTCGACCGGCGGCGAATGGGGCGGCGCGGCGGCGTTCCTGGTGGAATATTCCGAGCCCGGCAAGCGCGGGCTGACCGGGAGCTGGCAGCAGTTCAGCACCCAGATCGGCGCCACCGGTGCTTCGCTGTCGGCCTATCTGCTGGCGCGGCATCTGGCGCCGGATGTGTTCGCCTCCTGGGGCTGGCGCATTCCGTTCGTGTTCGGCTTCCTGCTCGGCCCGATCGGCTATTACCTGCGCACCAAGGTCGCCGAGACGCCGGTGTTCGAAGCCAACGAGAAGAAGCAGGCGATCTCCCACGCACCGCTGCGCGAGGCGCTGGGTTCGCACGGCCCGCAGATCGCCCAGGCGTTCTTTCTGTCGATCATCGGCATCGTCGCCAACTACGTGATGATCGTGTTCATGCCGACCTACGCGGTGAAGACGCTGCACCTGGACGCCGGCGACGCGTTGCTGAGTGCGACGCTGGCCAATGTCGTCGTCATGCTGCTGACGCCGATCATGGGCGGGCTGTCGGACAAGGTGGGGCGGCGGGCGATGATCGGCTCGTGCGGCGTGCTGTATCTGATCCTGGGCTACCCGCTCTACATCCTGGTCGGCAATGCCACGTTCCAGTCGCTGCTGATTGCGCAGTTGATCGTCGCCTGCATCCAGTCGCTGTATACCGGCACCATCCCGGTGATCCTGTCCGAGATGTTCCCGACCCGCATCCGCTATACCGCGCTGTCGGTCAGCTACGGTTTCTCGGTGGCGATCTTCGGGGGCTTCGCGCCGTTCGCGGCGACCTGGATGATCAACTCCACCGGCAGCCCGCTGTCGCCGGCGTTCCTGGTGATGGTCGCCGGTTTTGCCTCCGCGGTGGCGATCTGGAGCATGAAGGAACCGATGAACCAGCCGCTGGACTAGACTTGGCTGTCGCATGAAAGTGAAGGCCAGGGGTTCAACCCCTGGCCTTGCCTTTATACGCAGCCCGCCAAAAAGGAAGCACACGCATGGCCACCCAACGCATCGGCGTCATCATCAACGGCGCCACCGGGCGCATGGGCACGACCCAGCATATGGCGAATCTGCTGGCCATCGCGGCCGAGGGGGGGCTGCCGTTGCGCAACGGCGACCGTCTGGTTCCCGAACTGCTGCTGGTCGGCCGGGACGCGGGCAAGCTTGCGGCGCTGGCCGGCAGCGCATGCCGCTGGACCACCAGCCTGGACGAGGCGCTGGCCGGGCCGGATCAGATCTACATGGATTGCGCCGCGACCGGCGGGCGCGTGGCGCGGGTGCGCCAGGCGATTGCGGCGGGCAAGCATATCCACATCGAAAAGCCCACCGCGCCGACGGTCGAGGACGCGATGTCGCTGGCGCGTGCGGCGCATGCGCGCGGGCTGAAGCACGGGGTGATCCAGGACAAGCTGCATCTGCCGGGCTTCAATAAGCTGCAATTCGTCCGGGATAGCGGGTTTCTCGGCCGCATCCTGTCGATCCGGATCGACGCGGGATCGTGGGTGTTCGACGGGGTGACGCAACCCTGCCAGCGGCCGAGCTGGAATTACAAGAAGGCCGAAGGCGGCGGGCTGGCGCTCGATATGATGGCGCATTGGCGCTACATGATCGACCGGCTGGTCGCGCCCGTCACCGCGGTCTGCGCGCTGATGGCGACCGCCATCCCGGAGCGCATCGACGAAGCCGGCAACCGCTACACCGTCGATGTCGAAGACACCTCGCACGCGCTGCTGCGCCTGCAGGGCGGCGCGATCGGCGTGATCACCAATAGCTGGGCGACCCGGGTGCGCCGCGATGACACGATGCTGGTGCAGATCGACGGCACGCTGGGTTCGGCCACGGCCGGCCGCACCCGCTGCTTCACCCAGTCTGCGGTCAACACGCCAGAGGCGTTTTTCGGGCCGAACCGGCCGGGCGGGATGGATTTCATGGCGCAGTGGCAGGAGGTGCCGGACACCTACCCGTTCACGCCGCCGTTCCGCGCCTGCTGGGAGAATTTTTTGCGCCATGTTGCCGAGGACGCGCCCTACGCCACCACGCTGGTGGCCGGAGCCAAGGCGGTGCAACTGGCGGATCTGGCCTATCAGAGCGTGGCGCAGAACCGTTGGATGGATGTGCCTGAGTTGAGCCTGTAGGAAGCACTCCTTTTTTTGTAGGGCGACGGCGAAGACGCCGCGCCGGAAAAAAAGAGCAAGAAAACTTTTATCCGGTTGCCTTCGGCGCGGACCAGCGACCGAGAAGCACGCCGAAGGCCCTGAAGTAAGAAGTTTTTTTGGTTCTTTTTGTTCACAAAAAGAACGCCTTGCCTTCGAACTCTTTGGCTACGCGTTGCCGGAGAAGCAGATCAGGTTGCCATCCGGATCGCGCACGATGAACTCGGTGTGACCCCAGGGCTTGGGTTGTGGGGGCACCGCGATATCCGCCCCGGCCGCAAGCATGGCGTCGTGCAGCGCGACGATGTCTGCGACCTCGATCCAGGCCGAGAGCAGTTCCTCGGCGTCGCGCCGCCCGTCGCGCCACGGGGAGGTGTCGACATGGCGCAGGTTGAGCAGCGCCGAATCCCGGCGCACCAGGCCGTAATAGGGCGGCGTGCCGTAGAGGTAGACCGTCTCGAACCCCAGCACCCGGGCGAACCAGGCCGCGCTCGCGGTCACATCGGCCACGAAGAGTTGCGGCTGTGCGACCCCGAGCCGGGCCATGGCTAGAGTTCTGCCACGCCGACCGGCTGTGCCATTTCCAGCGCGCGGGCGGCGCGGAACACCAGGTCGTCGCGGTAGACCGCGGCGGCCAGTTGCACCGAGCGTGGCAGGCCGTTCTGGGCGAAGCCCATCGGCATCGAGATCGCCGGCTGCCGCGTCAGGTTGAAGGCACAGGTCCACGGCGCCCAGTTGGTGAACAGGGCTTCCAGCGGGCGCTGCGTCGGCGCGTCGGCCAGCGGCGGGGGATTGGGCACGCAGGGCGACAGCACCAAGTCAAAGCGCTGGTGGAAGCGCGCCATCAGATGCGCCGAGGTGATGCGCAGGGCTTCGTACTGCATCATTTCCTCGGCCGAGGCGCCGGCGAAGGCCTGTTCGATCTCGAGCAGGCCGGGGTCGAGCATATGGCGGCGGGTTTCGGGGAAGCCGCGCACCAGGCGCGACAGCGCCACGCCCCAGACGCGGCCGAAGATCTCGCGCATATCAGGCAGTTCCGGGTCGGCTTCCTCTACCTCGGCGCCGGCCTCGACGAAGATCTGCGCCGCCTGTTCCAGGGCGGCAATGCCCTCCCAATCCACCGGCGCATCGAAGCCGGGGCGGCGGAGGACGGCGATGCGCAGGCCGGCGACGCCGGCCTCGATCCCGTCACGCCAGTCGCGCGGTTCGTCGGGCAGACAGAACGGGTCGCGCAGGTCGAACCGCGCCAGGGCGGAGAACATCAGCGCGTTGTCGCGCACCGTCCGCGTCATTGGGCCGGCGGCGGCGACGTTGGCGAAGGCGCCCAGCGGCCATTGCGGCACCCGCCCGAAGGTGGGCTTCAGCCCGACCACGCCGCACCAGGCCGCGGGGATGCGGATCGAGCCGCCGGCATCGGTGCCGATATGCAGCGGGCCGAAACAGGCCGCGGCGGCGGCGCCGGCGCCGGAGGAGGAGCCGCCGGGCGTGTGATGCACGTTCCACGGGTTGCGGGTGATGCCGTGCAGCGGGCAATCGCCGGGGGATTTCCAGCCGAATTCGGTCGTCGTCGTCTTGCCGATGATCACCGCGCCGGCGGCCTTCAACGCGGCGACGACCGGGGCGTCGTCCTCGGCCGGCGTCGTTTCGGTCAGCCGGCTGCCGCGCCGGGTGGGGAAGCCGGCGAGGTCGATCAGGTCCTTCACCGTCGTCGGCACGCCGTCGAGCATTCCCATCGGCCGGCCGATCCGCCAGCGCGCCTCGCTTGCCCCGGCCTCGGCCAGCGCCTTCGGGTTCATCACCGCGAACGCGTTCAAGGTCGGGTTCAGCCGCGCCACGCGCTCGGTGACGGCCTGCAAAACCTCCACCGGGCTCAGCATCCGGCGCGCATAGAGCGCCACCAGATCCTCGGCGGACATCATGGCTGGATCGGTCATCGACATATCTGCTTCCGGTTCGCGAATTTCCCGCGCAGCATAGCCCGGCACGCGGCCGAGGAAAGCCCATGACCGACGACGACGACCTCCCACTCATTAATCGCGGCCATCCGTGGCAGTGGCCCGAGCTGACCTGGCGCCCGATCATTGAGCGGGTTCGGGCGGGGCGTTCGCTGAAACCGGCCGCCTGGCCGGACAATGCCCGCTGCGCCGTCGCCTTGTCGTTCGACGCCGATCACGAGACCATTCCGCTGCGCGACGGCGACGAGGGCGCTAGCCGCCTCAGCCAGGGCCAGTACGGCGCCCGGCAGGGCGTGCCGCGCATCCGCGACCTGCTGGCGCGTGAGGGGATTCCGGCCACGTTCTTCTATCCCGCCGTCGCCGCGATGCTGCACCCCGACGAGGTCCGCGGCGTGGTCGCGGATGGCCATGAGGTGGCGCTGCATTCCTGGGTCAATGAAATCAACTCCACCCTGCCGTTCGAAGCCGAGCGGGATCTGGCTTTCCGTGCCGCCGAGGTGCTGGATCAGATCACAGGCTCGCCGCCTGTCGGCATCCGCACCGCGAGCTGGGACTATTCGCTCGGCACGCTGCAGATCATCCGCGAACTCAAGCTGCTGTATGACAGCTCGCTGATGGGCGACGACGATCCGTACGAGCTGGTGCAGGAAGGCGACGAGACCGGCATTGTCGAGCTGCCGCCGGAATGGATCCGCGACGACGCGGTTTATTTCAACATGAACCGCACCGTCGGGTTGCGCCCGCACACCGCGCCCTCGGCTGTCACCGAGATCTTCAAGGCGGAGTTCGATGGCGCGTTTGCCGAGCGGGGCATGTTCCTGCTCACCCTGCATCCGCACATCATCGGCCATCGCAGCCGTATGCCGGTGCTGCGCGACCTGATCGCGCACATCAAGGCCCGCGGCGACGTGTGGTTCGCCACGCATCGGCAGGTCGCGCAATATGTGAAGGATACCGCCGGGCTGATGGTGCCGGTGTATTAGCCGGTGTAGCCGAACAGCCGCGGCAGCCACAGCGCGATGCCTGGCAACAGGGTCACCGCCAGGAGGACCGCGATCAGCGTGCCGATGAACACCGGCACCTCGCGGAAGATCGCGCCGACCGAGGTGCCGGTCAGCCCGCTGATCACGAACAGCAGCAGGCCATGCGGCGGCAACGCCAGCCCGACCATCATGTTCAGCATCACCACCACGCCGAAATGCACCAGATCGATGCCCAGACCGGCTGCGACCGGCACCAGCAGCGGCACGATCACCAGCAGGATGGTGATCTCGTCGATCGCCACCGCGAGGACCAGCAACAGCAGGTTGACCGACAGAAGGAAGGCCACCGGCGCCAGATGCCAGGCCACCAGCGTATCGCGGATCGCGGCCGGCAGCCCCTCGTTGGCGACGGCGTAGTTGAACACGAAGGCGCCCGACATGATCAGCCCGATCGCCGCGGTCTGCCGCACGGTCTCGGCGATCACGCCGTAGAGCTGTCGCAGGCCAAGCGAGCGGTAGACGACCAGCGCCAGCACCAGCGCATAGGTTGCCGCAATCGCCGCCGCCTCGGTCGGTGTGGCGATGCCGGAATAGATGATGCCCAGCAGCAGTCCCGGTAGCGCCAGCGGCGGCAGGGCCTGCACGAACACCGGCAGCAATGCCCGCCAGCCCATCGGCGCCTCGGCCGGGAAGCCGCGCCGCCGCGCGATCACCGCGATCGCCGTCATCAATGCCGCCGTGGTGCCCAGCGCCGGCACCACGCCGGCGAGGAACAACGCCCCCACCGAGGCATTGGCGATCAGCGCGTAGAAGATCATCGGGATCGATGGCGGCACCAGCGGCCCCAGCGTCGCCGCCACGGCGGATGTGGCCCCCGCGAAGCCGGCGGGATAGCGGCCGTCTTTCATCATCATCCGCGCCACGATCAGGCCCGGCCCCGCCGCATCGGCCACCGCGCTGCCGCTCATGCCGGAGAACACCAGGTTGGAGACGATGTTCACATGCGCCAGGCCGCCGCGGAACCGCCCGACCGCGCCCTGGGCAAACGCAAGCAGCCGCTCCAGCACGCCGGAGGCGTTCATTACATTGGCGACGAAGATGAACAGCGGCACCGCCAGCAACAGGTAGTTGTTGTAGAGCCCGTTCATCGTCTGATCGACGACCAGCCCCGGGTCCTGCCCGGTTGCCGCCAGATAGGCGAAACCGGCCGCCAGCATGGCGAGCCCCATCGGCACGCCGAGACCGGCCGCCACCACGAACACCAGCCCGAGGACGGTCACCCCCATGCTCAGAGCCCGTCGCGCCAGCGCGGCCCGGCCAGCCGTGCCAGAACCACCACCCGGCGCACGATCACGGCGACCATGAACACACCGAAGCAGGCGTAGACCAGATCCAGCCGCCAGAGCAGCACTGGCGTACGCTCGCGCCACAGGAAAGCGATGTAATCCAGCGCGCCCGGCAGCGACGCCGCCAGGATGCCGCCGATCAGCAGCGCCCTGGCGATCCCCAGCCAACGCTGCACCCCAGGTGCCACGTGTTTGTACAGCAGGTCGAAGCTGATCTGCCGGCGATCCTCCACCATCAGACCGTTGGCGATGAACACGATCCAGATGAACAGCACCACGCTGACCTCATCCGCCCAGGCCACCGCGTCATGCGCCAGATAGCGCATGGCGATCTTGTAGACGAACACCAGGAATACCCCGGCGAAGAGCACGACCGAGATCACCTCAGCCGCCTTCGCCACGATGCGTCCCAGCCGCGCGATCATCGGCTTAGCGGGTCTCCGCCACCTGCTTGGCCATCGCGGCATCCCAGGCCTTGGCGACCTCGTCCTCGGCATAGACCTTGTCGGCCAGTGCGCGGAACGGGGCGAGGTCGATGGTATCCACCGCGACGCCCTTGGCCTTCATCGCCAACACGATGTCACGCTCGTCGCCCAGGCGGCCGTCATCGTTGGCCTTGGCGGCGCTGACTGCCGCCGCGCTGATGGCGGCCTGCTGCGCCGGGGTCAGCTTGTCCCAGAACGGCTTGGCGACCGAGAAGAACACGGGTTGCAGCATATGCGCGGTCAACACGATCTGTTCGCTGACTTCGTAGAGCTTCGCCGCGTTGAAGATCGAAAGCGGGTTTTCCTGCCCGTCGATCGCACCGGTCTTCAGCGCCAGATACACCTCCGGCATGCCCATCGGCACCGGGCTCACCCCCAGCGTGCGGCCGAGCAACAGCCAGTCCGGCCCCGCCGGCATCCGCATCTTCACCCCGTTCAGATCCGCCGGCACCGCCACCTTGCGCTTGCTGCGCAACGCCACCTGCCTTGTTCCCAGATACGCCGTGGACAGGATCTCGATCCCCATCTTCGCGGCGACCGTCTTGCGATACGCCGCCCCGATCGGGCCATCGAACACATGGCGCAGATGGTCATAGTCGCGGAACAGATAGGCCCGGTTCAGGAACCCGAGTTCCGGGATCTGCTGCGCCACCTCGAAGGTGGTCATCGTGCTCATCTCGAGGTTGCCGCGCTGCAGCGCCGGCACCTCGGTGCCCTGCTTGAACAGGGTGGAGGCCGGATGCACGCTGACGGCGACATCCACCTTCGCGCCCTCGACCTGCGCCTTCAGCGCCTCGCAGGCCCGTGCCAGGAAGTCCGACGGCGGGGCGGCGGTGGAAATCCGCAACTGCCGTGCCGCCTGCGCCTGTGCTTCCCCCGCCAGCAGCGGGGCCGCCATGCTGCCCAGCAGCACCGAACGCCGATTGATCATGTTGTTGTCCCCCTGTTTGCTCAGCCTTCCGGCAGAATTTCCACCGACAGCATGCCGATGCCTTCGATTTCCGCATCAACCCGGTCGCCCACCTTCAGGAAGGTCTGCTTCGGCACACCGACGCCGGCCGGCGTTCCGGTCAGCAGCAGATCGCCCGGGTCGAGCGTCATGATTTTCGAGGCGATCGAGATCTGCTCGGCAATCGAGAAGATCATGTCGGTCGACCGGCCGTCCTGCTTCATCACCCCGTTCACCGCCAGTTTCAGCCCGATATCCTGCGGGTTGCGGATCGCTGCGGCCGGCACCAGGCGCGGGCCGAGCGGGCAGCAGGTGTCGTTCGCCTTACCGGCCACCCAATCCAGCTTGTAGAACGTCTCCGGCGCCCGGTTATGGTCGCGGGCGGAGAAATCGATCGCCACGGTATAGGCCGCGACATGCTGCATCGCGGTCTCCACCGGGACATTGCGCGCGCGCTTGCCGATCACCACCGCGAGTTCGATTTCCCAGTCGAACGCCTTGGTGCCGATCGGCATCCGCACCGTCGCACCCTCGCCCACCACGGCGTTGCGCGGCGGCTTCATGAAGAAGAACAGCCGCTGATCGGCTTTCTTCGCCCCCGGCATGCCCATTTCGGCCAGATGGTCGAAGTAGTTGGCCCCGGCGCACATGATCTTGCCGGGATACAGCAACGGCGCCAGCCGCCGGCCAGCCGGTACCTCGTCCGCCGCATTCAACGCCTGCGCCGCGGCATTCAGCGCCGCCAGCGAGGCATCCCAGTTCTCGAACAGCCCGGCCACGCTGCTCTGCCCCGGCAACCCGGCCCGCGCCAGCGCGGCTTGCAGGTCATAGAGGCGCCCGCCGGCTTCGATGCACGCGCGCGCGCCGCCGGCGGTCTCGATATTGGCCAATCCCCAGGACGCTGTGCTCATCGTTCACCGAACTCCCGAAATCACTTGTTATGAGCGAATTGCTATCTTATAAAATATCTCTGTCAACATAATTTATGACCGATCGCATGGACACGCCGGAAACCTCCTCGCAAGCTGAACGCGCCTATCAGCGCCTACGCAGCGAAATCCTGCACGGCGATCTGATGCCCGGCGAACGGCTGCGCGCCGCGGATCTGCAAGGCCGGTTTAGCCTCGGCCTCACCCCGATCCGCGAGGCACTGGCCCGGCTGTCCTCGGAAAACCTGGTCGAGCTTGAAACCCATCGCGGTTCGCGGGTGACCGAAGCCTCGCTGCCGGAACTTGCCGACCTCATGTCTGCCCGGCGCAACATCGAGCGCCTCTGCCTCACCGCCGCCATTGCCCATGGCGATGCGGCATGGGAGTCCGAGATCGTCGCCGCCATGCATCTGCTCTCACGAACCCCGCTGCCGGCCTCCGTCGGCGACCGCGACAGCGCCACGCACTGGGAGCAGCAGCACCGCCGGTTTCACTTCGCCCTGGTGTCGGCCTGCGGCTCTGACTGGTTGCTCCGGTTCTGGAACATCCTCGCCGACCATTCCGAGCGCTATCGCAAGTATCGCCTGCTGCACCACCAGGCCGCCCAGGCCGAAGTCCGCGACGTCAACGCCGAGCACACTGCCCTGATGCACGCCATGCTCGCCCGCGACGCGGCGCTGGCGACATCGCTGATGGACGCACATCTGACCGCCACGGAAAATTCCGTCGCCAGCCTGCTGAAGACTTACGGATCAAACGTCTAGCTGCGATGTCGCAAGGCCATGGCCGCACCGAGTACCGTCATCCCCGCGGCCAGTGGTCCGAAGCCCACGAACCCCTGCGTCGCCATCATCCAGCCGCCGAGCGATGCAGCACCGAGCCAGCCGAAGCTTGCCGAGGTCACATTCATCCCCAGCACGGTGCCACGCACTTCCGCCGGCACCATCGCCAGCGACGCCAGCAGCGACGGCCGTGCAATCGAATTGAGGAAGACATAGGTGAACCCCAGCGCCACCGAGGTCGTCACATCCGGAGTCCAACTGAACAGCACCAAAGCCGCCAGCCCCGACGCCAGCATCGCGCTGGCGAATGTCACCATCCGCCACGGCGCCAGCCGGTCTGCCAACTGCCCGCCCAGCACCGTGCCGCAGATGTTGCCCGCGGCGAACACCACCAGCGGCACCGCGACGTCACGCACCGAAAGCGCGTAGCGCGTCTGTAGGAAAGTGGCGAAATATACCGCGATCAGCCCGTAGCAGATCCGCTCTGTCACCCCCATCACCAGCAAATGAATGACCCGTGGTTGGAGCGCCTCACGCCAGGATACGCCCGCACTGCCCTTCGGCCGCGCCGAGTCCGGCCCGCCGCGCGTGCTGAGCACCAGGCCCAGCAACGCCAGCAATGCCAAACCGCTGATCCCCACGCTGACGCCGCGCCAGCCGACATACGAACCCACCCAGGCTGCCAGCGGCACACCGACCAGCAGCGTCAGCGATTGCCCCGCCATGACCCAACCCAACGCCCGCCCACGCTGGCCGTCCTGCACCCGCGCCGACACCTCGGCGAACAGCACGCCGACAAACGAGCCCGAGCTCGCGCCGCCCAACGTCGCCCATAATGCCATCTCGGTGAAGCTGTCGGACTGCGCCACCCCGAACATCGCGCCGGCCAGCCCCACCGGCCCGCCCAGCAGGAACCAGCCCCGTCCCCACCGGTCAGACCCCGCACCGGCACACAGCGACGCCGTCCCCCAGGCGATCGAGGACAACGCCATGACATTGGCCACCAGCGGCACCGCGGTGTGCAGATCGCGGGCGATCTCGATCAGGAACGGCGCCCGGGTCGTGCCACTGCATGACGCTGCGAACATCCCGATGCAGGAGGCAACAAGCACCGCCCAAGGCATTGGCGCCTCGCGCTCCGTCCGCATATTCGTCCGTTCCCTCCGCAATCCTGCCAAACTCTTCCGTTAAACCACCTGGTGCAACCCCTGTTGCCAGTGCCAGTCTGCAACATCATTCCAGCCAACGGACGCATCCCTTGCCCGCAACCATTCTCATCGTCGACGGCGCCCCCTCCACCTCGCAGGACCTGCTCGAAGCCAGCGGCGGCCGCCGCCATGGCCCGAATTATTCCCAGGCTCTGGAATCGCAGGCCCATGAAAGCCTCGGCGGGATCGAGACCTTCGTGCTCGCCGCCGCTGATGGCGCCAGCCTGCCGCAGGGCATGGCGCTGACCGATTTCGACGCGATTGCCTGGACCGGCTCCCCGATGAGCGCCTATTCCGACACCCCCGAAGTCAACCGGCAGATCGACTTCGCCCGCGCCGCATTCCAGACCGGGGTGCCCTGCTTCGGCAGCTGCTGGGGCCTGCAGGTCATGATGGTCGCCCTCGGCGGCAAGGTGCACAAGAACCCGCGCGGCTCCGAAATGGGTGTCGCCCGTTCGATCCAACTCACCGAAGCCGGCCGCGCACACCCGATGTACGAGGGCAAATCCACGGTGTTCGACGCGCTGTGCGTGCATCAGGACGAGGTCTGCGCCCTGCCCGACGGCGCCACGCTGCTCGCCGGCAACCGGATCAGCGAAGTGCAGGCCGTGAGCATCCGTGACGGCGACCGCTCGTTCTGGGGCGTGCAATACCACCCCGAATACGACCTGCTGCAGATCGCCGCGATGTTCCGCCGCAGCGCCCAGCGCATGGTGGAGCGCGGCATGGCCGCCTCGATCGAGATTGCACACGCCTTCGCCGCGGATCTGCGCGCGCTGCACGACGACGCCTCGCGCGCCGATCTCGCCTGGCGCTACGGCATCAGCGAGGACATCATCGACCCCAACACCCACCGTCGCGAATTCGCCAACTGGCTTCGCTGCGAGGTGGCGCCTCGGGTGGCGAGTTAAGGGAAGGGAAGGCCGGAGCTCTGCCCTGGACCCCACCTCAGCTTGTGGGGTGGTAGACCGGTTGGCTCGGCGTTGAGCGTGGAGCGTCGGAGCTATAAAGACTCTTCGGGCTTCGCCGCTGCACGGGCATTCCTGGTTAGGCAAATGGATGTGGGGTGCAGGGGACTGATACCAACCCGCTTTGATGTTGAGCCATGAAGAATGGGTCAACGCGGGTCGGTATCAGAGTCTTGTTTGGCGCGCG
>CAIRTN010000182.1 GCA_903881515.1 uncultured Rhodospirillales bacterium
CCCCGTCGTCGCCTGCCTCACTCCGTGCCTCCCAGAAACAGCCGCGGCAGGACCACCAGCACCAAGGTCGCGAAATTCGTCGCCAGCACCATCAGCACCGCTCGCCCACGCGAAACCCCAAGCCCGCTGCGGGCGAGAAAGAAATGCAGCCCGATCGCATAAATCAGCAGCACCACCAGAAACCCGATCGCCGCGACCGGCATCGACACCCCGCCACGCACGATCACCCCGGCCACCATCAGCAACGGTACCGCCATCACCGGCACCGCCCATTGGCACCAGTTGAACGCCACCGCATAACGCAGCCACGCCGCCTCCCGCCCCCAGCGCAGCGCCAGAAAATGGCTCACCAACGCCGGCGCCAGCAGTGCCACCAGCGTCGCCAGCAGCCCCGAGATCCCCTGCACCGCATTGCCCTGGATCAGCCCGAACAGCGTACCGACCACCGGAAACGCCAGCAACGGCGGCAACGAGTTCAGAAACCCCTGCCGCGTCGGCGCAAACGCGTCGAATCCGTCCTTCTGGAACAGCGCCAGCCGCAGCAATCCAGCCAGAAGCTTCATGGCAGGAAGGCCGACAGCACCGCCCGATATGCCTCCGTCAATCCACGCAACTCGCTCACCGGCACACACTCATCCACCTGATGCATCGTGCTACCCACCAGCCCGAATTCGGCGACCGGGCAATACTGCGCGATGAACCGCGCATCCGACGTGCCGCCCCCGGTATCAAGCTTCGGCTGCACACCCGTCGCCGCCGCCACCGCGCCCTTCAGCGCATCCACCGCGGGGCCAGGCGAGGTCAGGAAGCTCTCGCCGGAGATCGACACATCCAGGTCGAACCGCTCGGCATAACGCTTCGCCGTCGCCCGCACCCAATCGGCCAGCCACGCCCCGCGATGGCGGTCATTGAACCGGATGTTCAACACCGCCTTCGCCCGCGCTGGCACCACATTGCTTGCGGTATTGCCGACATCGATGCTGGTCACCTGGATCGAACTCGGCTCGAAGAACTCGCTGCCGGCATCGATCGGCGCCGAGGTCAGCGCAGCGAGGATACGCACCAACCGGTGCACCGGATTATCCACTCGGTGCGGATAGGCGACATGGCCCTGGATGCCTTCCACTGTCAGCGTCATGGTGACGCTGCCGCGCCGTCCGACCTTGATCACCTCGCCGAGCTTTGTCGGGTTGGTCGGCTCGCCCACCAGGCAGAAATCCGGGATCTGCCCGTTCGCCGCCATCCACTCCAGCACCTTCACCGTGCCATCCACCGCCGGGCCTTCCTCGTCGCCGGTGATCAGCAGGCTGATTGACCCGCGCGGCGGCTCGCCGGCGAGATGCTCCGAGGCCGCGGCGACGAACGCCGCGATCCCCCCCTTCATGTCGCAGGCGCCACGGCCATACAGCACGCCGTCCCGCACCTCGCCGGAGAACGCGCCCATCCGCCAGTTGCCGTCGCCCGAAGGCACCACGTCGGTATGCCCGGCGAAACAGAAATGCGGCCCCTCGGTGCCGATGCGGGCGAACAGGTTCTCGATCTCGCCGAAGCGCAGCCGGGTGACGGTGAAGCCCAACCCCTCCAGCGCCCGCGCCAGCACCGCCTGCGCTCCGGCATCGGCCGGGGTGACCGAGGCGCAGCGGATCAGGTCCTGTGCCAGGACAAGCGGATCGAGAACCATGTCGTTTGCCTCAGTAGCGCAGCAGGTCGTTGATCGCCGTCTTCGAACGCGTGCGCTCATCGACGCGCTTGACGATCACTGCGCAATAGAGCGACGGCGTCCCCGCCGGCCCCGGCAGCGAGCCCGGCACCACCACGGAGAATTCCGGCACCCGGCCGACGAACACCTCGCCGGTGTTGCGGTCGATCACCTTGGTCGTCGCCGAGATGAACACGCCCATCGACAGCACGCAGCCGCGCTCGACGATCACGCCCTCCACCACTTCGGAGCGCGCACCGATGAAACAATCGTCCTCGATGATCACCGGGTTGGCCTGCAACGGTTCCAGCACGCCACCGATGCCGACGCCGCCCGACAGATGGCAGTTCGCGCCAATCTGCGCACAGCTGCCAACGGTGGCCCAGGTATCGACCATGGTGCGTGCGCCGACATAGGCGCCGACATTCACGAAGCTCGGCATCAGCACCACATCCGGCGCGATATAGGCCGAGCGGCGCACGATGGCGCCCGGCACCGCGCGGAAGCCGGCGGCCTTGAAGCGCACCTGATCCCAGCCAG
The DNA here is from genome assembly GCA_903881515.1 of uncultured Rhodospirillales bacterium. Lineage (GTDB taxonomy): Bacteria > Pseudomonadota > Alphaproteobacteria > Acetobacterales > Acetobacteraceae > CAIRTN01. The sequence continues at coordinate 2,240 of CAIRTN010000182.1, forward strand.
CGAATTTCATCGGCACCTTGTCGAACACTGGCGCGCCGCCGGGCCCTTCCATCAAGTCCGAGTCGGCCAGCCGGAAGGACAGCAGCACCGCCTTCTTCAGCCATTCATTGACCACCCATTCGGCGCCGATCTTCTCGGCCACCCGGGCGGAGCCATTATCAAGCGCCGCCAGCGCCGTTTCGACCGCGTCGCGGTCAGCCCCCTTCGTTGCCGCGGAAACCTCCTGGCGGCGTTCCCACAAGGCCTCGATCGCCTGGCGCAGCGTGCTGTCGGTCATCTCTGATTTCATCTCCTCATGGCGTGGCCGGTTCCGCCGGCCCGCGCAACGGCGGACCATGCGCAAGCGCTCCCCGGCCTGTCAATCAACCCCGGGGCGAGTACGACCGCACGGTACAACACTTTCTTTACCGGTCCGCCGGCAAACTGGGTCCAACCAACGGATTCCTCGCCCTATGAGCCAAGCCACCGCCCAAGCTGGGCCGTCCGAAACCCTGCCCGCCCCCCGGCCAACGCCGGCGATGGTGGAAAGCCGCGCCTCGGCACTGCAGGGCGCGTTGCTGGAAAGCCGGCAGCGCTGGCGCGATCTGGTGACACTGTCGGCAGACCTGGCGTTCGAAACCGATGCCTATGGCCGCATCGCCTTCATCTCGCCTGACCCGGTGCTGGGCTGGAACGCGAGCACACTGATGGGCCAACCGGCTTCACTGCTGTTGGCCGACGAACACAGCAATGCCGGTTTCAACCCGTTCACCCCCGCCGCACCGATCCGCCGCCGCCGTGCCTGGCTGCGCCGGCCGGATGGCAATCCGGTCTGCCTCGCCTTCGCCGCCGCCCCGCTGCTGGACGCCAACGGCCACATCGTCGGCGCGCGCGGCGTCGGTCAGGACGTCACCGAGCAGGATGGCTACGACGCCCAGGTGGCCGCCGCGCTGCGCCGTGGCGAGGTGGTGGACCATATCCTGTGGCGCATGCGTCAGGAGGTGCTGGCGCCACGGATGATGCAGGCCGCGCTGGAAGCGCTGACCACCGCGATGGGCGCGGAAGGCTGCATGGTGATCGACGTGCAGGACCCGGGCACTGTGCTGCATCATATCGGCACCGCCCCGCCGCCGGTGATGCGCTGCGCCGCAAGCCTGCTGGCGCGCGGCAGCGAGGACCCGGTGCAGGGCACCGCCAGCGACCATCGCGGCGTGCTGGTCTGCCCCAGCCAGACCCGGTTCGGCGAACAGGCAGCGCTCGCGCTCTGGCGCTGCAATGACCGGCGCGGCTGGGATGCCGATGAACTGACCCTGGCCTCCTCGGCCACCGGGATCATGCGTGTGATCCTGGAGCACGAGGCGATCCAGCGTGAGATGGCACGCCAGGCGCGCACCGACCCGCTGACCGGCCTGCTGAACCGCCGCGCCTTCATGGACGAGATGGCACGGCGGATCGACCGGCTGGACCGCGAGGCCTTGCCCGGCACGTTGATGTTCGTCGACCTGGATAACTTCAAGGACCTCAACGACACCTGCGGCCATGACGCGGGCGACGAGGCACTCTGCCTCACCGCCTCGCTGCTGCGCGCCACGGTGCGGCCGACCGATCTGGTGGCGCGACTGGGCGGCGACGAGTTTGCGATGTGGATGGATGGCGCCGATGACCTGACCGCCGCCGAGCGCGCCGA
>CAIRTN010000183.1 GCA_903881515.1 uncultured Rhodospirillales bacterium
AGGGCTGATGATCAAATCCTTGCCATCTCCTGGCAACTTGAAACGCGCTGATACAAAACGATCGGCAATCATCGCGCCCAGAACCCGCTCCGGATCGCGCGCCACGACGAACACCCGACGGAACGACACTTCGCCGCGCACCTGCTGCATAAACAATCGCCCCAGAGCGTCTAAAAAATCAGCTCGTGGCCGACAACAAGCACATCCGAACACATGAATGCCCGGCATCACACCGTCCGCATGCACCACAGCATCGCCCCCGCCCGCCTGCGTGGCGCTGCCAAAGACCACCGGAATGCGTCCATCGTCGCGCGTCATCATAGAGTAGACATAAGGATATGTTTATGAGATGACAAGGCATGGATGATCTGTTGAACGCCCTCCGGGCCTGTGCCGAACCCACAAGGCTGCGCCTGCTCGCGCTCGCCGGTCGCGGTGCCTTCTGCGTCATGGAATTCACCGAGATCCTCGGCCAGTCCCAGCCCCGCCTGTCCAGACACCTCCGCCTGCTCGGCGAGGCCGGCCTGCTCGACCGCGTGCGCGAAGGCCCCAATGTCTGGTTCACCCTGCCGCCGTCCGACACCAGCCCCGGCTCGCTCGCCCGCGCCGTGCTCGACCGCCTGCCCGAGGAAGACCCGCTGCTCGCCGCAGACCGCCGGCAGGCCGCCCGCGTGCTCGCCGAACGCGCCCGCATCGCCAGCGAGTCTTTCCGCCTGAAAGGCGCCGACTGGGACGAAATGCGCGCGCTCGACCTTCCCGCCCGCGACGTCGAAGCCGCCCTGCTCGACCTGCTGCCCCCCCGCGCCGGCCGCCTGCTCGATATCGGCACCGGCACCGGCCAGTTGCTGGAACTGCTCTCCAGCCGCGTCGATTTCGCCCTCGGCATCGATGCCTCCAAAGCCATGCTCGCCCTCGCCCGCTCCCGCCTGGCCAAACCCGGCATGGGCCATTGCACCGTCCGCCTCGCCGACATGTACAGCCTCCCCTTGCCCGACGGCGGCTTCGACATCGCCGTGCTGCAAATGGTGCTGCACCACGCCGAAGACCCGCAGGTCGCGGTGAACGAGGCCGCCCGCGTGCTCCGCCCCGGCGGCATGCTGGTGATCGTCGACCTCGGCGCCCACGACCGCGCCGACATCGCCCAGCGCTACGCCCATCGCAGGCAAGGCTTTAACGACACCGAGGTGCGCAACATGTTCTCAAGCCTCGGCCTCGTGCCCGCCGCCGAACGCCTGGTCCCCGGCACCATGGCCGTCCGCGTCTGGTCCGCCCGCTCGGCCACCATCCCCGCCCAGACGGTGTCGGCATGAGCCGCCCGCATCTGCTCGAGGCGCTGCGCGCCCGCGTCCTGCTCGCCGATGGCGGCCTGGGCAGCTACATCCAGGCCGCGACGCTCGACATCGAACGCGATTTCATGGGCCAGGAAAACTGCTCGGAAATCCTCACCCTCTCCCGCCCGGATTTCATCCGCGACTTCCACCGCTCCTTCTTCGCCGCCGGCGCCGACATGGTGGAAACCAACAGCTTCGGCGGCTCCCCGGTCACGCTCGACGAATTCGGTCTCGGCGACAAAGCCTATGAGATCAACCGCCGCGGCGCCGAACTCGCCCGCGAAGCCGCCGAAACCTTCGCCGACTCCCGTCACCGCTGGGTGATCGGCTCGATCGGGCCGGGCACCAAGCTGCCCTCGCTCGGCCATATCGACTACGACCGCCTGGAAGCCGCCCTCTTGGTGCAATGCCGCGGCCTCGTCGCCGGCGGCGTCGATGCCCTGCTGACCGAAACCAACCAGGACACGCTCTACATCAAGGCCGCGGTCAACGCCGCCAAACTGGCCATCGCCGAGGCCAAGGCCGACATCCCGATCTTCGCCCAGGTCACGGTCGAGACCACCGGAACCCTGCTCGTCGGCCCCGACATCGCCGCCGCCGCGGCCGTGATTCACGCCCTCGGCATCGAGCTGATGGGCATGAACTGCGCCACCGGCCCACAGGAAATGGCCGAGCACGTGCGCTGGCTCAGCCAGAACTGGCCCGGCCTGCTCTCGCTTATGCCCAATGCCGGCCTGCCCGAACTGGTCGACGGCAAAACCCATTACCCGCTCACCCCCCAGGACATGGCAAGCTGGATGCAGCGCTACGTCGTCGAAGACGGGCTGAACCTGATCGGCGGCTGCTGCGGCACCAACCCGCGCCATATCGGCGCGCTCGACGCCATGCTGAAACGCCTGGGGCAGGACCGCCCGGCCCCGGTGCCCCGCAACCCGGTGTGGATTCCCTCCGTCGCCTCGCTCTACCAGGCCGTGCCCCTGCGCCAGGAAAACGCCTTCTTCGCCATCGGCGAGCGCTGCAACGCCAACGGCTCGAAGAAATGGCGCGAATTGCAGGAAAAGGCCGACTGGGACGGCTGCGTCGCCATGGGCCGCGAACAGATCGGCGAAGGCTCCAACAGCCTCGATATCTGCACCGCCTTCGTCGGCCGCGACGAGATCTTCGAGATGAACGAGGTGATCCGCCGCTTCACCGCCAGCGTGAACTCGCCTTTGGTGATCGACAGCACCGAAACCCCGGTGATCGAAAGCGCGCTGAAACTGCATGGCGGCAAGCCGATCATCAACTCGATCAATTTCGAGGACGGTGAAGGCCACGCCGCCGAGCGCATGGCGCTCTCGCGCAAATTCGGCGCCGCGGTGATCGCGCTCACCATCGATGAGACCGGCATGGCGAAATCCCCCGAGCGCAAGCTCGAAATCGCCGCCCGCCTGATCGACTTCGCCTGCAACCGCTACGGCCTGCCGCAATCCGATCTGATGATCGACCCGCTGACCTTCACCATCGCCACCGGCAACGAGGACGACCGCAAGCTCGGCCAGTGGACGCTCGAAGGCATCGCCGCGATTCGCGCGAAGTTCCCCGACGTGCAGATCGTGCTCGGGCTGTCCAACATCAGCTTCGGCCTCAACCCCGCCGCCCGCGCCGTGGTCAACAGCGTCTTCCTCGACCACGCCGTCCGCGCCGGCATGACCGGCGCCATCGTGCACGTCTCCAAGATCCGCCCGCTGCACCTGATCGCCCCGGAAGAAGTGCAGGTTGCCGAAGACCTGATCTTCGACCGCCGCCGCGAAGGCTATGACCCGCTGCAACGCATCCTGGAAATCTTCGCCGACCGCAAACTCGCCGACGCCGTGAAGAAAGCCCGCGCCGAAACCGTCGAAGGCCGGCTGAAAGACCGCATCGTCGATGGCGACCGCAAAGGCCTCGCCGATGAACTCAACGAGGCGCTCAAGACCTACGCTCCGCTCGACATCATCAACAACATCCTGCTCGACGGCATGAAAGTGGTCGGCGAACTGTTCGGCGCCGGCAAGATGCAGCTGCCCTTCGTGCTGCAATCCGCCGAAACCATGAAAGCCGCCGTCGCCCATCTCGAACCGCTGATGGAACGCGTCGAAGGCCAGGAAAAAGGCACCATCGTGCTCGCCACCGTGAAAGGCGACGTGCACGATATCGGCAAAAACCTGGTCGACATCATCCTCACCAACAACGGCTACCGGGTGATCAATCTCGGCATCAAGGTGCCGCTGGCCGACATGCTGGCCGCGGTGAAGCAACACCGCGCCGACGCCATCGGCATGTCCGGCCTGCTGGTGAAATCCACCGTGGTGATGCGCGAAAATCTCGAGGAAATGTCACGGCAAAACCTCGACATCCCGGTAATGCTCGGCGGCGCCGCGCTCACCCGCAATTACGTCGAGGACGCCTGCGTCGCCGCCTACGCCTCCGGCCGCGTCGCCTACGCCAAAGACGCGTTTGACGGCCTGCACCTGATGGACCGCGTCACCGCCAACGGCTTTGACGACTACCTCGCCGCCACCCAGGCCAAACGCTCCGGCCGCGCCCGCAACACCGCCCGCACCCTGGGCCAGGCCGACGAACGCGCCTTCCGCCCGGTGGATCTCGCCACCGTGCAACAGCGCCGCCGCCGCCTCACCGCCGACGTGCCGGTCTCCGTCCCCCCGTTCTGGGGCGCCCGCACCCTCGAAGCGGCCCCGAAAGCCGTGGTGCCATTCCTCAACGAGCGCAGCCTGTACCAGTTCCAGTGGGGTTTCCGTAAACAAGGCCGCAGCCTCGATGACTTCCTCGGCTGGGCCAAACAGGAACTCCGCCCGGTCATGCGCCGGATGCTCGCGCTCTGCGAAGCCGATGACATCCTCAAGCCGCAGGCGATCTACGGCTACTGGAAAGCCGCCGGCCAGGGCAACGAACTCATCCTGTTCGAACAGGACGGCACCACCGAAGCCGCCCGCTTCGCCCTCCCGCGCCAACCCAAAGAGGACGGCGAATGCATCGCCGACTTCTTCCGTGACGTCGATGACGCCGAGCGCGACGTGATCGGCCTGCAGATCGTCACCGTCGGCCAGAAAGCCTCCGACACCGCCCGCGTCTGGTTCGAGGAAAACCGTTACCAGGACTATCTCTATCTGCACGGCCTCTCGGTGGAGATGGCCGAGGCAATGGCCGAATACACCCACAAACGCATCCGCGCCGAACTCGGCTTCGCCGCCGAAGACGACCGCGAAATGGAAAAAATGCTGGCCCAAGGCTACCGCGGCAGCCGCTACTCCTTCGGCTACCCCGCCTGCCCCCGCCTCGAAGACCAGGCCCAAATCCTCCGCCTGCTGAAAGCCGAACGCATCGGCGTGTCGCTGTCCGACGAATGGCAGTTGCACCCGGAGCAATCGACCAGCGCGATCGTGGTGGTGAACCCTCGGGCGAAGTATTTTTCGGTCTAACGGTTGGGCGGGGAAGGAAGGCCAGGGGCGCTGCCCCTGGACCCCGCAAGGGGACTCATACCAACCCGTGCACTACGTGACTCTTCCACGCATTGCGCGGGTTGGTATCGCGCGCGGGGTTGGCGGGGCGGCCGCGCGCCAAACAAGACTCTGATACCGACCCGCGTTGACCCATTCTTCATGGGTCAACATCAAAGCGGGTTGGTACACGGGAATCGCATTAGGAATCTGGCCGATGTGTTGCGGCGCGGCCACGTGATGGATTCTGTTGTCGGCTCTTCTGCAAGGAGGGTGCGATGGCATGGTTTGCGAGTTGTTTCACGGAGTTGTCTGACCCTCGAACGGGCA
>CAIRTN010000184.1 GCA_903881515.1 uncultured Rhodospirillales bacterium
CATTAAGCACATGGCGCATAACCTGCTACGAAAAGCTGCAACCAAGGAATCCTTGCGCCTGAGGCGTAAGCTGGCAGCATGGGACGACGACTTCCTCGTCAGCTTGATCGCCGAATGAAAAGTTCACCCGATTCCCCTGCGTCATAGGCTAGGCCGGCGGCGCTGCCGGTGGTGAAGGTTGAGACGGTGGAGGTCGACAGGTCGATCTTGTAGATCGCGTTGCTGACGTTGGAGACGTAGGCGTTGCCCGACGCGTCGACGGCGATGCCGGTCGCGGTGCCGAGGCCGGAGGCAACGATACTGTTGACGGAGCCGTTGGTATTCAGCTTCACCAGTTCGCCGCTGTATTGCAGGGTGGTATAGACACTGCCGCCGTAGCTGATCATGCCGACCGGGTTGCTCGCACCGATGGCGGCGGTGTTGATCGCCGTCGTCGGTAGCGGTGAGTTGTTCAGATCGTGCTGGCCATTGGTATCAGACGAGAACTGCACAATCGCGTTGGCGCCATAGCTGGCGACCAACACTGTGCCGTCAGAATTGAAGCCCACACCAATCGGACCTACCGGGTTGCCGGAGGAGTAATAGGGGAACTGGTCGGCGAAGGTCGATAGGGTCAGGCCCAGGTTGATGCCCGCTGTGTTCAACGTCAGGTCCGCATGCGCGGTGCCGGCGAGCGCGAAACTGGCGGCTACGGCGGCGAAGATAATGCGACGAGACATGCGATCAGGCTCCCAAAGGCTTCTGCAAAATGCGCCTGACGGGAAACCCGATCAGGCGGTCATTCTTCAGAATGACATGAAGCAAAATTTATGCCGTCATATAAGCAGTTGATTTAGTGCAGGATTATTTGCGGACGGGTGGGGTTTGTAAAGAAAGCTGACATTTTATTAACGCCTGTCGCGCTGGGTCGCGGCGCGCGGCGTAAAATGTAAAGATTCCTGACTCAGGCCGGGGCTCAGCGCCCCGTGGCGGCGGCGACACCGTCAGCGACGGCCTCGCGCAAGAAGGCGTGCATGTGGGCGTTGCCGGCGACGACGTCTCCTTGGGTAAAGGGGTCGCCGCCCTGCGGGTCGGTGACGGTGCCGCCGGCTTCGCGCACCAGCAGAATGCCCGCCGCGATGTCCCAGCGGTTCAGGCCGAGCTCCCAGAAGCCCTCGTAGCGGCCGGCGGCCACCCAGGCGAGATCGAGCGCGGCGGCGCCGAAGCGGCGGATGCCGGCTACCTGCGGCATCAGGGTGCCGAGCGTGCGGGCGAAAGCGAGGCGGTTGACCGGCTTTACCGCGGCAAACGGAATGCCGGTGGCAAACATCGCCTCGGTCGGGTTGCGGCGCCCGGACACGCGCAGGCGGCGCTCGTTGAGAAATGCGCCGACGCCCTTCTCGGTCCAGAACATCTCATCGACCGCGGGCGCATAGATCACGCCGGCCGTCATCTCCGTCGTGCCATCCGGGTGCCGGCGTTCGAGGCCGATCGAAATCGCCCAGTGCGGAATGCCGTGCAGGAAGTTCGACGTGCCGTCCAGCGGATCAACCACCCAACGCCAGGTCCAGTTCTCGCTGCCGGAGGCGCCGCTTTCCTCCATCAGGAACGCATAGCCCGGCCGCGCCTTGCCCAGATCCTCACGCAACGACTGCTCGGCCCGCATGTCAGCCTGCGAGACGAAATCGCCCGGGCCCTTGATGCTGACCTGCAACTGCTCAACCTCGGCAAAATCGCGCAGCAACCGCTTCGCCGCGCGTTGCGCCGCGTTCTGCATGACCGTCATGTGGGCCGAGAGATGCTGAGCCATTTGGTGTGGTTCCTAGGAGAAGGAAGGCAAGGCCAGGGGCTTTGCCCCTGGACCCCACCAGGGACATAAGTCCCTGGACCCTGTTACTTAAGCGATCGGTCTCATCAGAGAGGGGCCGACGAGGCCTTCATCCAGGTACTGGCGGCCCCTCTCTGATGAGACCGATACCCCTTGGGTA
>CAIRTN010000185.1 GCA_903881515.1 uncultured Rhodospirillales bacterium
CAGGCTCAAGGGCGCGAACTCCTTCGACGTCATCGTCGCCACGCTGGCCTGACAATCGCCCGGCGCGCCCCAGCGCGGAAAATCACGCTTCAAAATGGGGGTGGGTAATTACGCGGTTGGGCATCGGGGGAGGGGTGTATAAAAAATGAGATTGAGCCGGTGGGGGCGACGGCTGGGGGCGCGGTGAGGCATGTGGCGCGTGGCGCGCCGCGCACGGGGGGGGCCGGGGGGTGCGGGGCCGGACGCGGGGTTCGACCGCAGGGGCGGCGAGGGCGCGGCAGGGCGCGGGGCGGCGGACGGATTTCGGGCGGGGCGCTGCGGTGGGCACGCGCGGACGCTCGGGCGGTGCAGGGATGGGGGTGGGTTGGATGGGTTGCGGCGGGGCGTTGCGCCAGCAGGTGAACATCTCATCCAGGGTGGTGAGCAGGCGGCGGATCTGCAGCCAGAACAGGAGTGCGGCGGGCAGATTCCTGGCGTTGTGCCACAGGAGGGTGGCGAGGGATTTTAAATGGCCTGGAGAGATGTTGGCCGGGCGGTTGTTCACCATTGGTAGAAAAACTAACTAATCCGTCGGTTCGCGTCAACGTTTTTTTTGATGGAGTGCGATGGAGGGGCGCTGGGTTGGTGGAGAGGGCGGACTGCACTTTTGTCGGAAAAGCTTACACTATTTTATTACTTTTTATGATAACAAAATTTATCGTTTACTTTACAGTAGGTTACATATTGGCTCAGATATTGCTTCATTTTTTGAGCCCTCCTTCAGACGAAGTCGGCTGGCATTCGAACCAGACCCAATTTTCTTGAAGGAGTTCACCCTATGCGCACGCACATCCGCCGAACTGCCCTGGCGCTCGCCGCCGCCGCGCCACTGTTTGCCGGCGCCGCCCAGGCGGCGTTGCTGACCTCCGGCCCGGTCAGCCCGCTCTATCTTGCTGATTATGTTGGCAATCGGATCGTTGTCATCCAAGGCACCAGCGTGATCCGCACCATCAGCGGCGTCGGCGCAGGCCAGTTCCATGACGGCCGGATCGCGGTGTCCTCGACGATCACCACCACCGGCCTGGGCTCTGGTTCCGGCGGCGCCGGCGGCGCGCAGTACAGCCTCAGCGGCACCCCCAGCGGCGTCACCTACGCCCCGACCCAAACAGCCGGCTACACCAACGAAGAAATCTTCGATGGCACCACCGACGGCACGCATAATTTTGCCGTCCACTTCGACTCGTCAAACGGCAACAAGGTGATCGAGTACGGCCTCGACTGGCAGAATCCGACCATCCTGTTCTCGGTCGGCAGCATTTCGTTGGGCATTGCCTATGACAGCCTCAACAACTCGCTGTGGGTCGGCAACGCCGACACGGGCCGGATCTCGGACTACACACTGAGCGGGACGCTGATTTCCGGCTTCGCGACCGACGGCAATACCGCGGCGCTTGGCTTCGACAAAGCCGACAGCACGCTGTGGGTTTCGTTCAACCAATCCACCACCCTGGAACAGTGGTCGTCGACCGGAACCTTGTTGCAGAGGGGCACGATTTCCGGCCTGACCGGCACGTTCCTGTCCGGCGATTTCGCCAACGCCGCCGTCGAAGCGGCACCCGTGCCTGAACCCGCCTCCCTCGCGTTGCTGGGGGCGGGGCTTGCCGGGCTGGTGGCTGCGCGTCGCCGCCGGGGCTGAGGGCTTGGGTGCAGTGCCGGGCGGTGCTGCGCCCGTTGGCCAGCGGTGTGGTGGCGTTGCCGGACGCCGGGCTGGGCGCTTATCGTGCCCCGATGACTGTGGTTGTCGGGAGTAAAGGCAGTGGAACAGCGCACTGACCTCGCGGACGGGTATTTCACATCCGATGCCCGAGCGCGGATCGATCTCGATGTGCTGCATCGTTTTCTCAGCGAGGAGTCGACGTGGGCGCGGGGGCGGTCGCGGGCGATCATCGAGAAATCGCTGGAGCGGTCGCTGCCGATCGGGCTTTACGCGGCGGATGGACGGATGGCGGGGTTTGCCCGGGCGGTGACCGACTTCGCGATCACCGCCCGGCTGTGCGACGTGTTCGTGCTGCCGGCGCATCGCGGGCGGGGGCTGTCGGTGGGGTTGGTGCGGGCGGTGCTGGAGCATCCGGCGCTGGCCACCGTGGTGGCGTGGACGCTGAATACCGATGACATGCACAGGCTGTATGCGAAGTTCGGGTTTGCGCCGCTGGAGGATGCATCGAAGACGATGGCCTGGCGGCGGGTGGGGGCTGGGTGAGGGGGGTGTTTGTGTCGGTTGAGGCGGTGCAGTTCCGAAGGGGAACTGCACCCTACGTGCGCTGTCGATGAATCGAGAGCAGGCGGAGGGCCCAGCCGGAAAAATAACCCGCGCTGGCGCCGGAAACCAGGATGTTCCAAAATTCAATGTCAGCGCGCTGGTCTTGCGCCAGGGCGAAGGCGACGCCCAGGCCGTATTTCGCGGCGAACACGGACAGACTGCGGATCAAGGGAATTGGGCTTCCAGGCAGCGAAATAAGCCTGCGGGCCGG
>CAIRTN010000186.1 GCA_903881515.1 uncultured Rhodospirillales bacterium
AAAAAACTTTTCCTCTCTCCGCTGGCACGGACAATCGTCCCAAGCGGCGAACGCCGGGACGAGCGGAAAGAAGAGGTTTTTTGCGGAGCTTTTTTTCAAAAAAGCGACCGCTTCCTTCCCCCGCCGATCAGGCCGCCAGGCGCTTCGCCGCGTCTTCCGGCGTCATCCGCACCAGCTTTTCGTAGTCGTCCAGCAGCGTCTCGGTGATCGCGCCCGGCGTGAACATCTGCCCGGCGATTTCGCGCACCGGGGTGACCTCGGCGCCGGTGCCGACGATCAGCACCTCGGCGGCGCGGGACAGTTCGTCCGGCATGATCGGGCGCTCGACCACCTTGATCTGGTTGCGCCGCGCAAGCTGCATCACGGTGCGGCGGGTAATGCCGTCAAGGAAGCAGTCCGGCGTCGGCGTGTGCAGTTCGCCGTCGAACACGAAGAAGATGTTGGCGCCGGTGGCCTCGGCAACGCGGCCGCGCCAGTCCAGCATCAGCGCGTCCTGATAGCCCTTCGACTCGGCGGCGTGCTTGGACAGCGTGCCGATCATGTAGAGCCCGGCGGCCTTCGACGCGGTCGGCGCGGTTTCCGGATGCGGGCGCTTCCAGGTCGCCATGTCCAGCCTGATGCCCGCCATGCGGTCAGCGAACATCGCCGGCCAAGCCCAGGTGGCGATGGCGACATGGATCTTCGACTGCTGCGCCGCGACGGCCATCATCTCCGACCCGCGCCAGGCGACGGGGCGCACATAAGCATCCACCTGCCCGTTGGCGGCGAGCACCTGCTGGCAGGCGTCGTCGATCTCCTGGGTGGTGTAGGGGATCTCGAAGCCCAGCAGCCGGGCGGAGTTGAACAGCCGCTCGGTGTGCTCCGTCAGCTTGAAGATGTTGCCGGCGTACGACCGTTCGCCCTCAAAAATGGCGCTGGCATAGTGCAAGCCATGCGAAAGCACGTGTAGCTTGGCATCCCGCCACGGCACCAGGGCGCCGTCAAACCAGATGAAGCCATCACGGTCGTCGAAAGGAAACAGCGCCATGGATCAAACCCTCGCAAGAAAGTTGCGTTCTATGGGCAGAAGCTATAATCACCTTCCGTCTACGTCAATAAACCTGCCGTAACCCGAGGTTATGCCAGACATGCCACACGCGAAGGGCGACACGGCACTCGCCGATGCCCGCCCACATGATCAACGCGCCCAGACCGCGCCGGCGGCGGGGGCAAATCTGTTGTTCCTGCGCGAGGAGGAGATCCGCGCCGCGCAGGATCTGCTGTTCTTCGCCTATCGCGATTTCACCGGCGCGGCCGATGTGATCCTCGACGAAATGGGCTTCGGGCGGGCGCATCACCGGGCGCTGCATTTCATCGGCCGCAACCCGGGGATCACGGTCAGCGACCTGCTGTCGATCCTGCGCATCACCAAGCAGAGCCTGGCGCGCGTGCTGGGCGAACTGGTGACGCGCGGGCTGGTGGCGCAGGTGCAGGGCCGGGCCGACCGTCGGCAACGCCTGCTGACCCTCACCGAGCAGGGCGCGGCGCTGGAGCGCCGGCTGTTCGAGCGCCAGCGCGAACGGCTGGTCACCGCCTATCGCGAAGCCGGCGCCGGCCCGGTCGAAGGCTTCCGCCGCGTGTTGCGCGGCATCATGGATCAGAGCGCGCGCAGCTATCTCGACCGGGGGGAATCGCATGGCGCCAAACGATGACGCGCTGATCCTGCTGGTCGAAGACGACAAGCCGCTGCGCGAACGCCTGCAACGCTTCCTGTCCGACAACGGCTTCCGGGTCACCGCCGCCGGCGACGCGGCCGAGGCGCGCGACCGGCTGCGCTTCCTGCAGCCGGACCTGATCGTGATGGATGTGATGATGCCGGGCGAGTCCGGCCTGGAACTCACCGAGGCGCACCGGCGGGAGAATGCGACGACGCCGATCCTGCTGCTGACCGCCCGTGGCAGCCCGGATGACCGCATCGCCGGCTTCGAGGCGGGGGCGGATGATTACCTGCCCAAGCCGTTCGATCCGCGCGAACTGATCCTGCGCATCCGTGCGCTGCTGCGCCGCTCGAGCGCGCCTGCGCCGGTGCTGGATAGCCAGGATACGCCCATCGCCCTGGGGCCACTGAGCTTCGATCGCAGCCGGGCGGAATTGCGCGGTCCCAGCGGCCTGATCCGGTTGACCGGCGGCGAGTCGGCCCTGCTGGCGGCGCTGGCGGCGAAGCCGAACGAGGTGTTGAGCCGTGAAGATATCGCCGCGGCGCTGAACATGGATGACAGTGGCGAGCGTGCGATCGACGTGCAGGTGACCCGGCTGCGGCGCAAGATCGAGAATGACCCGCGCGAGCCGCGCTTTCTGCATACCGTGCGCGGCCGCGGCTACGTGCTGAAGCCAGGGGCGTAACTCAGCTCGGGAAGCAGGCCGTGGTGCTGAGCGTCAGCTGGTTGGCGGCGCCGAAGGGGGCCGCGATGTATGTCCAGGGGATATAGAACTTGAAAGCGAAGCTCCCCTGCACCTTGGTGCCGCAGGTGGCCGCGGTGATGGTGAAGTTGGCGCTGGACAGCGCCAGGCCCACCGCCTGCGCCACGCCATAGCTGGCCACCGCCGTGCTGGTGCCGCAGGTTGTGGTATTGACGGCCCCGCATTCCGCCGCCGAGGCGACGGCGCGGGCCAGAGTCGTATAGCTCCACAGCGCGCGGCCGACATCGGCCAGGCCGACAAAGAACAGCAGCACCAGCGGCAGCACGATCGAATACTCGATGGCGACGGAACCGTTGGTGCGGGTGAGAAGTTTGCGCAGCATGTTACTGGATCCGGATGACCGATGTGCCGACGAAGCTGGCGGGAAGCGACAGGCTGAGATACGGCGAACTCAGCAAGCCGGTGTGGCTGATCGTGGCGCTGACCGAGACATAGGTGCCGGGCAGCTTGCCGTCGGCGCAGACCGTGGCGCAGTTGGCGCCTTGCGAGGTCACGCCGGATGCTGAGGCGCAGCCGCAATAAACCGTCGGACTCGGGCTGGCGGTGATGCCGGCGGTGCTGGTGGCATTGGTGATCGCGGCGCTGATTTTGCTGAGGTCGCCGGTGCCGTATTTTGCCGCGTACAATGCGCCGGCCTGTGCCGCGACCTGCACCTGCGTCGCCTCGATCACCGCCACGCCGACCTCGACCAGCCCCGTCACCATGATCAGCAGCAACGGCGACAGCAGGGCGAGCTCAACCGACGCGGTACCACCGATTTGCTGGATCAGGCGCTGCAACAAGCTGGTTTTGACGAACATAGCCAGGAATCCCACCCACCGGCAGCCGGTGCTCACGCGAGTAGGAAAGAAGCATTCACGCGCTGATGCATTGATGCAGCTCAATGCAACTTAGCAAATCTTCACCTTAGATTTGGCGATTGCCCCGACCCGGAGTCGCCTGCCCCGGGCGCCGCGTGGCAGTGAGAGGGAGTGTGTGATGTCCTTGGGCCAAAATCTCGCGCATTGGTGGGAGGACGAAATGCAGCGGGACTTTACCGACCTGGAATACACGCTGATCGGTGCGTTCCTGGCGGCGATCAGCCTGATGCTCCTTGCGACGCTGGCCTGGGCAATGTTCCGCTGACCGGTCAAGCCGCACGCCGGCCGTAAAACTTTTTTTGTCACTTCATCAAATTTTTTTCTTGCATTCGCCGCCGAACGTCACTACATATAACGACATATTCGTTTATAAGGATAATCACCCCACGGCAGTTCTGACCATTTTCGCCAAAGTCTGCGATTGCCTCCGCGCGTCCATCGGCCCGCACACCACCGCCTACACCCTCGCCGGCCGCTTCGCCCTG
>CAIRTN010000187.1 GCA_903881515.1 uncultured Rhodospirillales bacterium
ATGATCGTGATGGTGACCAGGAAGGTGTATTTGCGGCCGACCATGTCACCGAGGCGGCCGAACACCAGGGCGCCGAACGGGCGCACCAGGAAGCCGGCGGAGAAGGTGAGCAGGGCGACGATGAACTGCACGTTGGCATCGAACATCGTCCAAAAATTGGCGCCGATCTGCACGGCGGTCCAACCATAGAGATAGAAATCGTACCATTCGAAAATTGTGCCGGTCGACGAGGCGATGATAACTTTTCGCTCTTCGGCCGACATTGGCCGGACTTCTGCGTCCGAGCGCGGAATGCGATTCGGCATTATAGGACCTCCCTACTGAGTGTGATGTCGTTTGTGACCACCCCCGCAGGCGGATGTGAACGATATGAGAGGTTTTGGGAAGGTTCTTTTTTCACATATTGCCGATCCGGTTACGCGGATTTAATGCCTTGCCAAAACAAAGCCATGAATTCGCCGCGCCGCCGCCGCTGCCGGGCGGTGATATCGCGTTGTCAGGCAATTCCGCCGGACGCACTGAGAGACCACCCAGATGACCCGTTTCAGCCGCCTCGCCCTCGCCGCCACCCTGTTCGGCTCGCTTGCGATGCCTGCCTTTGCGCAGAGCGGCAGCGTCACGCCGATCCCCGATGCCAAGGCGAAGTCCGCACACGCCATCGCGCCCCGCGCGTCCTCCGGCGTGCACCGCGCCTCCGCCACGACCACCGATGCAACCGTGAAGCCCGCGGTTGACGCGAAGAAGAACGCGATCGTGAAGCCGGCTGCCGGCGCGAAGCCCGCCGAGGCCGCTAAGGCGCCGGAAGCGGTGAAGTCGGCCGATACGGCGAAGGCCGCGAAGACTCCGGCGGTGCAGCCGGTGCCGACCAAGACCAACTGAGGTCTTCAACGACTGCTGCAACGGGGGGCAAGGCATTTTGCCTGGCCCTTTTGCATTGGGAGGTGGGTGGATGTTTCTTGGGGGGGCTCAGAAAAGAAAGGAAGTTCGTTCTTTTTTGGAAAAAAGAACCAAAAAACTTTTTTCCCTCACGGTGCGGGCGGCGATTGTTTGCCTACTTATGACCGTGGGGTATACGGGCCGGCCATGGTCGAAACTTATGAGATTCTGGGCGGGTATAGCGTGGAGCTTCAGGCGGGGTTCCTGCTGCGCCGTGCGCATCAGCGCCATACCGCTTTGTTTCAGGACATCATGGCGCCGCTGGACCTGACCCCGACGCAGTTCACCGCGCTGGTCAAGGTGGTGGAGCTTGGGCGGGTGACGCAGAACCATTTGGGCCGGCTGGCGGCGATGGACCCGGCGACGGTGCAGGGGGTGGTGCGGCGGCTGGTGGATCGCTCGCTGCTGTTGCGCGCGCCAGACCCGGCGGACCGGCGCTCCACCGTGTTGAGCCCGACCGAGGGGGGCGTGGCGCTGGTGCGCCGCGCGGTGCCGTTGGCGCGGGAAATTACCGAGGCCACGCTGGCGCCGCTGAATGCGGACGAGCGCGACGCGTTTCTGAATTTGCTGCGCAGGATAGGCTGACCCGATGATGCAGAGCACGACTGCCCACACCCTGGGCCTTGGCTTCACCTTCGACGACCTGGCGGGACGCGAGGGGCTGGTGCGGCTGGACCGCGGCTTCGTTACCCGGCTGGCGGAGAGCGACGGCGAGTTGCATGCGCGGCTGATGGCGGCGCGTGCGGCGCCGGATGCGCTGGATGCCAAGGCGGAGGGCGAGCTAATCGTCGCGCTGGGTCCGGTGCTGGAGGCCTGGGTGGGCGAGCTGTTCGGGATCGGCGCGGAACTGGAGGCGGTGGTGGCGCGGACGCGGGGGCTGGACCCGATCCATGCCTGCAAGCGGCTGTTCGTGCAGCGCCAGGCGGTGAAGAAATACGCCGACGTGTCGGGGTTCGATGGGGCGGCGCTGCGGGCTGAGATCGAAGCGCGGATCGGCGGGGCGCTGGATGAGGCGGGGTTTGCCGCGGCGGTGACGGCGTGGGAAGGCGATGCGGAGGCGACGGATCTGGCGCTGCGCTATGCGGCCTGGGCGACGCTGAGCGCGGCGGGGCGGGCGTATCACGCCGGGGGGACGCTGTTCCGGGTGCCCGGCCGGCCCGATCCGAACCGGCTGGTGCCGGTGGAGACCATCGAGCGCGATGGCGTGACCATGCTGCGGCTGCCGGAGCATGACTGGCGGCAGCGCGACGGGTTTGGGCTGACCGATCTGGGCATGGGCGACCAGGGGGCGCTGGACCAGATCAATTACTGCATCTGGTGCCATGTGCAGGGCAAGGATTCGTGCTCGAAGGGGCTGAAGGACCGCAAGACCGGGGCGTATCAGAAATCGCCGTTCGGGGTGGCGTTGGCCGGGTGTCCGCTGGAAGAGAAAATCAGCGAGATGCATATGTTGCGGGCGCAGGGCTCGCTGTTGGGGGCGTTCGCGACGATTGCGGTGGACAACCCGATGATGGCGGCGACGGGGCATCGCATCTGCAATGACTGCATGAAGGCCTGCATCTATCAGAAGCAGGATCCGGTGGACATTCCGCAGGCCGAGACGCGTGTGTTGAAGGATGTCCTGGAACTGCCCTGGGGCTTCGAGATCTACGCGCTGCTTACGCGGTGGAATCCGTTGGACATCCGCCGGCCGCTGCCTTTGCCGGAGAGCGGGCGGAATGTGCTGGTGGTGGGGATGGGGCCGGCGGGGTTCACGCTGGCACATCACCTGATGAATGACGGGCATACCGTGGTGGCGGTGGATGGGTTGAAGATCGAGCCGCTGGGCATCGATCCCACCATGCCGGTGCGCGATGTGGAGACGCTGTTCGAGAACCTGGATGACCGGGTGATGGCCGGGTTCGGCGGCGTGGCGGAGTACGGCATCACCGTGCGGTGGAACAAGAATTATCTGAAGCTGGTGCGGCTGCTGCTGGAGCGCCGCGCGCAGTTCGCGATGTTCGGCGGTGTGCGGTTCGGCGCCGGGGCGACGCTGTCGGTGGATGATGCGTTCGCGATGGGGTTCGACCATATCGCTTTGTGCATGGGCGCGGGGAAGCCGACGGTGATCGATATGCCGGGCGGGCTGGCGCGCGGCGTGCGGCAGGCGAGCGACTTCCTGATGGCGTTGCAGTTGACCGGGGCGGCGAAGTTCTCGTCCATCGCCAATCTGCAGTTGCGGCTGCCGGTGGTGGTGATCGGCGGCGGGTTGACGGCGGTGGATACCGCCACAGAGAGCCTGGCGTACTACGTGCGGCAGGTGGAGAAGTTTGCGCTGCGGTATCGCACGCTGGTGGCCGAGCGCGGCGAGGCGGTGGTGCGGGCGCGCTGGAGCGAGGAGGAGGCGGAGATCGCCGCCGAGTTCCTGGCGCATGCCGAGGCGATCCATGCCGAGCGGCTGGCGGCGGCGCGGGACGGACGGGCGCCGGCGCTGGCGCATCTGCTGGATGGCTGGGGCGGAGCGACGGTGGCGTATCGGCGCCGGTTGCTGGATGCGCCGTCCTACACGCTGAACCATGAGGAAGTGGCGAAGGCGATGGAGGAAGGCGTGCGCTTCGCCGAGGGCTGCACGCCGGTCGCGGTCGAGACCGACCGGTTCGGGCATGCGGCGGGGCTGCGGGTGAAGACCGCGGACGGCGAGAAGGTGCTGCCGGCGAAGGCGGTGATCGTGGCGGCGGGGACGCAGCCGAACACCGTGCTGGCGCGCGAGAACGGGGCGATCAAGCTGGACGGGAAGTATTTCCAGGCGATCGATGAGAGCGGGGCGCCGGTTTCGCCCGCGCGGTCGATGAGCAAGCCGGAGCGGGCCGAGGTGCTGATGCATCGGGTGGCCGATGGACGGTTCATCTCGTTCTTTGGCGATCTGCATCCGAGCTACTTTGGCAACGTGGTGAAGGCGATGGGCAGCGCCAAGCAGGGCTATCCGCTGGTGAGCCGGATGTTGGCGGGGCGGGCACCGGCGGGGGCGGACCTGATCGCGACGTGCCGGGCGGAATTGTCGGCCAGCGTGCATGCGGTGAACCGGCTGACGCCAACGATTGTCGAGGTGGTGCTGCGGGCGCCGGCGGCGGCGCGTTCGTTCCGGCCGGGGCAGTTCTACCGGCTGCAGAACTACGAGATGCATGCGGCCCGGGTGTCGGAGGCGGGGATCGGCAATACGCTGCTGGCGATGGAGGGACTGGCGATGACCGGCGCCTGGACCGATCCGGAGCAGGGGCTGGTGTCGGTGATCGCGCTCGAGATGGGCGGCAGTTCGGATCTGTGCGCGACGCTGAAGCCGGGCGAGCCGG
>CAIRTN010000188.1 GCA_903881515.1 uncultured Rhodospirillales bacterium
GCGTGCCGCACACGGGCGACGAGGGTTTTGAGGTGGCCTAGCGAGATGAGGGCCGGGGGCATTATAGCCATAAATGTTGTTCTAACTAATCTATGGTTCGATGGCAAGGGGATTTTGTGTTATATTTTATTAACGTTTTTTGGGGTGGAGAGGTGGTGGGGTGCGGTAGGGCACCCCACCCTACGAATTTGATATGATGGAGTTTTTTGCGGAGCTTTTTTGCAAAAAAGCGACCGCTTGCCTTCAATCCAGCGTCGCCTTGTAGCGGCTGAGCGCGATGGCGGAGACGGCGAGCAGGAGGGCGGCCAGCGAGACGAGTTCGGTGGCGATGTCGGAGAAGCCGGCGCCTTTCAGCATCAGGCCGCGGACGACGCGCAGGAAATGGGTGGTGGGGAGCAGGTTGCCGATGAACTGCGCCCAGGCGGGCATGCCGAGGAAGGGGAAGGCGAAGCCGGAGAGCAGGATCGAGGGCATCATGTAGAAGAACGACATCTGCATCGCCTGGAGCTGGTTCTGCGCGATGGTGGAGAAGGTGAAGCCGATCGCCAGATTGCCGGTGATGAACAGCAGGGTGGCCAGCGCGAGCAGCCAGAGGCTGCCGAGGATCGGCACGTTGAACAGCAGTTTGGCGGTGACCAGTACGACGACGACCTGCACCGCGCCGACCAGGATGTAGGGGGAGATCTTGCCGATCATGATCTCGAGCGGGCGGATCGGCATGGCGAGCAGGTTTTCCATGGTGCCGCGCTCGCGTTCGCGGGTGACGGCGAGCGCGGTCATGATGACGGTGGTGACGGTGAGGATGACGCCGAGCAGGCCGGGGACGATGTTGATGCGGGTGATGTTCTCGGGATTGTAGCGGCGATGGATGACGATATCGACCGGGCCGGGGCGGGCGTTGTGGGTGGAAAGCGGGCCGGTGAGGTCGCGGGCCAGCGCCTCGTTGATCGCCTCGGTGACGGCGCCGAGGGCACCGGCGGTGGTGGTGGGGTCGGTGGCGTCGGCCTCGATGGCGATCTGGGCGGTTTCGCCGCGCACCAGACGGCGGGTGAAATCGCTGGGCAGCGTGATGACGAACTGCACTTCGCCCCGTTGCAGCAGGGCGTTGGCTTCGGCCTCGCTGGAGGCCGCGTGGGTGAGGGCGAAATAGCCGGAGGTGGCCA
The DNA here is from genome assembly GCA_903881515.1 of uncultured Rhodospirillales bacterium. Classification (GTDB taxonomy): domain Bacteria; phylum Pseudomonadota; class Alphaproteobacteria; order Acetobacterales; family Acetobacteraceae; genus CAIRTN01. Next base: position 1,164 of record CAIRTN010000188.1, read on the forward strand.
GCGCCGCGACGATGCCGCGGGTGAGGCGGCTGTCGTCGGCGGAGATGACGGCGGTGGGCAGGGCTTTCGGATCGTTGTTGATGGCGTAGCCGAACATCAGCAATTGCATGATCGGCATGACGAACATCATGGCGAAGGTCAGCCGGTCGCGGCCGAGTTGCAGGGCCTCTTTGCGGATGATGGCGGTGAGGCGGGAGAGGAATTCCATTTCAGCCATCCCCGGCATTGTCGGTGGACAGGCTCATCAGGTGAATGAACACGTCTTCCAGCGTGGGTTCGGCGCGTTCCCAGACGATCTCGGGGTTGGGGTGCAGGGCGGCGATCGCGGCCTCGACTTTGGCGGGGTCGGGGCCACAGACGTGCAGGGTGGCGCCGAAGGCGGCGGCGGCGGTGACGCCGGGGGCGTTCGTCAGCATGGGCGCGAGGCGGTCGGCGCCGGGACCGGTGGCGCGCCAGGCGGCGAGATTGGCGGTGGCGATCACTTCGTCCGAGGTGCCGCGGGCCATCACCTTGCCGTAGGCGATGTAAGCGATCTCGTGGCAGCGCTCGGCCTCGTCCATGTAATGGGTGCTGACCAGGACGGTGATGCCGGTGGCGGCCAAAGCGTGAATCTCGTCCCAGAAGGCGCGGCGGGCTTTCGGGTCGACGCCGGCGGTGGGTTCGTCGAGCAGCAGCAGGCGGGGTTCGTGCAGCACGCAGGCGGCGAGCGACAGGCGCTGTTTCCAGCCACCGGAGAGCGCGCCGGCGAGCTGGGTCTGCCGGGTGGCGAGGCCGAGACGGTCGAGCGCCGCGTCGACGCGGGTGTGCAGACGGTCGAGGCCGTAGATGCGGCCGACGAATTCGAGGTTCTCGCGGATCGAGAGGTCTTCGTAGAGGCCGAATTTCTGCGTCATGTAGCCGGTCTGACGCTTGATGATGTCGTGGCCGGTGATGAGATCCTGGCCGAGCACGGTGCCGGTGCCTTCGTCGGGTGTAAGCAGGCCGCAGATCAGGCGCAAAGTGGTGGTTTTGCCGGAGCCGTTGGGGCCGAGGAAGCCGCAGATCCGGCCGGGGGCGAGGGTCATGTCGACATGGTCGACCACGGTGCGGCGGCCGTAGCGCTTGACCAGGCCGTGCACGTCGATGGCGTTGTCGGTCATGGCAACGGCAGGATTTCGACGGGCAGGCCGGGGTGCAGGCCGGCGGCGTCGGGGCGGGCTTCGAGCATGAACACGAGTTTCTGCCGGGCGGCGTCGGAGTAGATCACCGGGGGGGTGAACTCCGAGCGCGGCGAGATGTAAGAGATGGTCGCCGCCATCGGTGCGGTGCAGCCGTCGCAGCGGAAGCTGATGCGCCCGCCAATGCGGGCGCGGGCGATGTCGGTCTGCGGCACGAAAAAGCGCAGCTTGATTTTATCAGGCGCCAGCAGGGAGACCACCGGCTGGCCGGCGGGGACGAATTCGCCTGTATCGTAGAAGGTGTTTTCCACCAAAGCGGCGGTGGGGGCGGTGGGGGCGAGATCGGACAGGCGCAGGCGGGCCTGGGCGAGGGCGGCGGTCTGGGCGGCAACATTGGCGCGGGCGGCGGCGATGTCCTGATCCCTGGCGGGCAAGTCGCCGGTCTGTTCGAGGGCTTTCAGCTCCTCGTTGCGGGCGTTGGCCTGATCGAAGGTGGACCGCGCCTGGTCGAGCGCGGCGCGGGAGGCGGCGCCGGTGGCGGTCAACTGCGTGACGCGGGAGAGTTCGCGGGCGGCGAGGGTGTAGGCGGCCTCGGCCTCGCGGCGCTGGGCGCGGACGATCTGCTGTTCGAGGTCGCGCTTGCCGGTGAGCAGGTTCTGCAGCTGGGCGTTGGATTGGGCGAGCACGGCTTCGGCCTGGGCGATCTGCGCCTGGGGGGTGGCGGGGTCGATCTGAAACAACAGCGTGCCGGCGGCGATGGACTGGCCGCGTTCGACGAGGCGCGCGGTGAGGCGGCCGGCGGTGGGGGCGGCGATCAGGGCGGTCTCACCCTCGACATAGCCGAGATAGATCGGATCGGCGTCGAGGCGGGGGAGCCAGGAGGGCTTGAGCACCACGATGGTGACGGCGGCCAGCACGATGAGCAGGACGAGGGCGCGTTTCATGGGGCGAGGCCACGGATGATGAGGTCGGCGTGATGGGCGGCAAGGGCGTCGATATCGAGCGGTTCGGCGCCGATCGGTTCGAACACGCTGCGCCAGAGGGCGGCGAGCAGCATGGGGGCGACGAGGGAGCGGACGGTCATCGCCGGGTCGATCCGGCGGAATTCCCCGGTCTCGACGCCGCGGGCGATGAGGGACTGCACCAGGGGGAAGGCGGAGCCGATGACGCGGTCGAGATACAGCCGGCCGATCTCGGGCTGGGCGCGGGATTCGGCGATGATCAGCTTCATCAGGTCGGGGAAGGCAGTGGTGCGCAGGATAGTGGCGATGGTGGCGAGCAGGGTGCGCAGATGCGGCGCGACCGGGCCGGTGGGCGGGCCGAGGCGCTCGCGGACGGTGGCGATGTTGGTCTGCACCGCGGCCTCGACGATGGCGGCGAGCAGAGCGGATTTGTCGGCGAAGTAAAGGTAGATCGCGGCTTTGGACAGACCGGCGCGGGCGGCGACGTCTTCCAGGCGGGTGGCGGCGAAACCGCGTTCGGAGAACAAAGTGAGGGCGGCGGCGAGGATTTCGGCGGGTCTGGCCTCGGGGCGGCGCTTTTTCATGGCGGCGTTATTTATGACTGGTCAGTTAGTTTTGGTCAAGAGGCGGGCGCTGTCAGGACTCACGCCGGCGGACGACAGGGCGGGGCAAGGCTGCCGGCCCCCGGCAATGGCCTTGCCTCTCGCCCTCGGGCGGATTTCCGGTCATGCTGGCGGTAACAAGACGAAACAGGGAGCTCCAACGTGTCAGACCTCCAGCAATCCGCTGTGCCCTCTGGCCTGCCGTTCGCCGAGCGCGTGATCCTGGTTGGCAGCGATGAGCCGTTCCGCTGGCTGGCCGCCGACTGGCGTGACTTTGCCGCTGCCCGCGTGACCAGCGTCGCGTACGGCATGCTCTTCGTGGTTGCCGGGTTCGCGCTCTCCTATGGTTTGATCGTGCTTGGCCTGACCTACCTGATTGGCCCGCTTACCGTGGGCTTCATGCTTGTGGGGCCAGCGCTGACCGTCGGTTTCTACGCAATCAGCCGCGACCTGGAATCAGGCCGCCGGCCCAGCTTTTCCAGGGCGTTCACCGCCTGGCGCGCCAACCCGGCACAGCTGATCAGCCTTGGGTTGCTGCAGGTTGTGTTCCTGGTGGTGTGGGTGAGGTTCGCCGCGGTGATCTTCGCGATCTGCTTCCCGCCCACCACGCTTGATACCCAGGCCCTGCTGAACACCGCATTGTTCACCACCGACGGCAATACCTTCCTGTTGGTGGGCACCATCGTCGGCGCCGGCATGTCGTGCCTGGCGTTCACCTTCGGCGCGTTCTCGCTGCCGCTGTTGCTGGACCGTCGCGCCGGGGCGCTGGCGGCTGTGGTCACCAGCGCGGTCGCTGTCATCCTCAACATCCGGGCCATGGCGGTGTGGGCCGGTATCGTCGTGGTGCTCGGCGCCGCCGGCCTTGCCGCGGGGTATGTCGGTCTGGCGATCACCCTGCCGCTGCTGGGCCACGCCACCTGGCATGCTTATCGGGGGGTGATCCGGGCGTAGGGGGGCGGGTTTCACGGTTGGATGCCGACGCGTGTTCCGTCAGGAGTGAAGGAAGGCAAGGCCAAGGACTCTGCCCTTGGAACCCGCCAAAGGCCGCGGCCTTTGGCGGGCGTCGTGCGAAGCACGCTCGCGCATGACGGCAGAGCCCCGGCCTTGCCTTCCTTCACTCCTGACGTAACACGCGCCGGCGCGGATAGGCGAACCAGAAGCGGTGCGTGGCGAGGTAGGCCGAGCCAATGATCATGTCATCGTCCTCGGGTTCGAGGAACTGCCACCAGGAATCGCCGGTCAGCGGTTCGGTGACTTCGATCAGGGGGTGGTCGAGGGTCTCGCTGCCCAAAGCAAGGCTGGTGAAGCGGTGCTGGCGGGCGCGGACCGGGGCGGGGCCGACGCCGCTGAGCACGACGGTTGGGTCGGCTTGCAGGGATTCGGGGCGGGTGCCGGCGCGGCGCATGGCGGGGGTCATCACGATCATGCCGGCCGCGCCGGTATCGAGCAGGGCGGACATCGGCGTGCCATCGAGCTTTGCGGTGATCACCAGGCGATTGCGGTTGATGCGGGGCACCGGCAGTTCGTCCAGAGGGCCGGGCAGGGCGATGGCTTCGCCGGGGCAGAGCCTGCCGCCGTAGAGCGCGACGCGGCGGTGCGGCAGGTCGAGGTCGAGTTCGAAGCGGCCAAGCACATCGACGCCGAGCAGGCCATCGACGGTCAGGCCGGCGATCGAGGGCAGGTCAAACGGCAAGGCGAGGGCGGTCTGGTCGGCGAGGCGCTGGCCGCCGACATTGAAGCCGGTGAGGATGATGGGGAAATTGCGCGAAGAGCCGCCGACGCCTGAGATCACGGTGATCTGGCGGGCGTCGCTGCGCAGGCCGAGGCGGGTTACGGCGCTTTTGGTGAGCAGGGTGCGCTGGGCGCCGGTGTCGAGCACCATGGTGGCCGGCCGGCCGGCGATGGTGACCAGCACCAGCGGCACGCCGCCGGCCATCGTCACCGGCATTTCCGCCAGCATCAGCATGCTGCAGGGGATGCCCTCCAGCGGGTCAGGCTGGGCGCAGGCGGACAGCAGTGCCAGCAGCAGGAGCACGCAACGTTTCATGCTGCGAGGCTAGCTTAGCCCTGGCGCAACGGCCAATCGCGATTGTGTCAGTTGGTGGCGACGAAGATCGCGCGACGCTTGGGGGCGAGCCAGATGCGGTGCGTGGAGATATAGTCGCCACCGATCAACATCGCGGTGTCGTTCGGGTAAGCGCGGTCCAGCACGACGATGTTCAAGTCTTTCAGCACGTCGTTGCCGATGCGCAGTTCGGCGAGCGTGAGACGGCTGCCGTTGATCCGGCCATTGCCAATGCCGCCAATCGAGACCCGCCCAGCATTGCTCAGGCTGGTCGAGGTTACGCCGAGGCCGGCGGCCATGTCGGCATAGATGATGTTGCTTTGCGCGCCGCTGTCCAGCAATGCGGTGACCTCGTGGCCGTCCGCCGTCGCGCGGATATAAGGCCGCTCATCATAGCGCTCGTAAGAGACCTGATGGGTCCATTGGCCGCGAATGTTGGTGACCGCGCTGCCCAGCGGCAGTGCTTCACCGGTGCAGGAGGTGCCGCTGTACAGCCGCATCCGCTTGCCGGGCAGATCGAGATCGACTTCGTACTCGCCCAGCACGTCCATGCCGATCAGGCCGCCGTTCTGTCCCAGCCCGAGAAGTTCGGCATTCGGCGACACCGGCAGGCGCAGTTCCGGCAAAGTGAAGCTGCCGATCGTGGCCCCCTTCAGCACACCGACCTTGCCGGTGGTCGGTCCGGTCAGGCCAAGCATCTGATAAGCGCCACCGTCGATCATGGCGATGCTCAGGTTCTTGGCGGTCGAGTCGCGCAGCATGCTCCGCTGGGCGCCGGTATCGATCAACATGCCGGCGAGCTTGCCGTTCAGCTTCATTTCGACGACCGGCCGCCGGCCCTCCACCCGCACCGGCACATCGCCCGCCAGGGCCAGGCCGCAGGCGCCGCCCGTTCCATCAGCGGCACAACCGGCCAAGGAGAGGCCGAACAGGGCGGCCAGGATGGCGTTTTTCATAGTGGAACATTGCCCAAGATGCTGGTTCTGCGACAGTACACATTGGATGTTACGCCGGGAAAGTGACTCTTTCGGGGGGGGAAGGTAAGGCAAGGCCAAGGGCTCTACCCTTGGAGCCCGCAGCGCTGCGCAAGTGGCGCAGCGGGAAAGGCCGCTGGCCTTTGGAAACCTATTCATTTGCGGGGTTGTTGAGCGGTTGGCTCGGTGTTGGGCCTGGAGCGGCGGAGCCAGTAGGAGTCTTTGGGCCCCGCCGCTGCACGTAAGTTGGGGCTCAAGCAGGTGGATGTGGGGTCAAGGGGACTGATACCAACCCGCTTTGATGTTGACCCATGAAGAATGGGTCAACGCGGGTCGGTATCAGAGTCTTGTTTGGCGCGCGGCCGCCCCGCCAACCCCGCGCGCGATACCAACCC
>CAIRTN010000189.1 GCA_903881515.1 uncultured Rhodospirillales bacterium
CGCCACGCGACGCCGTTATTGGACCGTGTCCGTGTGCCTTCGGACATGCGGAATTTCTCGGTTGAGCAGTTGAAGCAACTGGCCGACGAGTTGCGGGCGGAGACGGTGGACGTGGTTTCCACCACCGGCGGGCATTTCGGCGCAGCGCTCGGCGTCGTCGAACTGACCGTCGCGGTACACGCGGTGTTCGACACCCCGGCCGACCGGCTGATCTGGGACGTGGGTCACCAGACCTACCCGCACAAGATCCTCACCGGCCGGCGCGACCGGGCGCGGACGCTGCGCCAGGGCGGCGGGCTGTCCGGCTTCACCAAGCGCTCGGAAAGCGAATACGACCCGTTCGGCGCGGCACATTCCTCCACCTCGATCTCCGCCGGCCTCGGCATGGCCGTGGCCCGCGACCATAAGCGCGCCCGCGGCGAAAAGGACGACCGTCACGTCATCGCCATCATCGGCGACGGCGCGATGAGCGCGGGCATGGCGTACGAGGCGATGAACAACGCCGGCGCCTTGCGCTCGCGCCTGATCGTCATCCTCAACGACAACGACATGTCGATCGCGCCGCCGGTCGGCGCGATGAGCGCCTATCTGTCGCGGCTGCTGTCGTCGCATTCCTATCTCAGCCTGCGCGATCTGGCCGGCAAGATGGCCCGCCGCTTCCCGCGCAGCATCGAGCGCACCGCCCGCCGCGCCGAGGAATTCGCCCGCGGCATGATCACCGGCGGCACGCTGTTCGAGGAGCTGGGCTTTTACTATGTCGGCCCGATCGATGGGCATAACCTCGACCACCTGCTGCCTGTGCTGCGCAACGTGCGCGACGCCGGCGAGCCGGACGGCGATGTCGACGGCCCGATCCTGCTGCATGTCATCACCCAGAAGGGCAAGGGCTACGCCCCGGCCGAAGCTTCGGCCGACAAGTTGCACGCGGTCAGCAAATTCAATGTGATCACCGGCGAGCAGGCCAAGGCCCCGCCGGGCCCGCCGACCTACACCGCCGTGTTCGCCAACGCCCTGATCGCCGAGGCCGAGGCCGATCCCGATGTGGTGGCGATCACCGCCGCGATGCCCTCCGGCACCGGGCTCGACCGCTTCGCCAAGCGCTTCCCCGAGCGGACCTACGACGTCGGCATCGCCGAGCAGCACGCGGTGACCTTTGCCGCCGGCATGGCGACCGAGGGGCTGAAACCGTTCGTGGCGATCTACTCGACCTTCATGCAGCGCGCCTATGACCAGGTGGTGCACGACGTTGCGATCCAGTCGCTGCCGGTGCGCCTGGTGCTGGACCGCGCCGGCCTGGTCGGCGCCGACGGCGCGACGCATGCCGGCAGTTTTGATCTGGCCTATCTCGGCTGCCTGCCGGGCATGGTGATCCTGGCGCCGGCTGACGAGGCGGAGCTGACGCACGCGGTGGCCACGCTGCACGGCATCGGCGACCGTCCGAGCGCGGTGCGCTTCCCGCGCGGCGAGGCGACCGGGCTGGTGGCGATCCCGCCGCGCGGTGAGGCTTTGCCGCTGGGCCAGGGGCGGGTGCTGCGCGAGGGCAGCCGGGTGGCGATCCTGTCGCTGGGCACGCGGCTGGCCGACGCGCTGAAAGCCGCCGACGAACTGGCGGCCCGCGGACTGTCGGTGACGGTGGCCGACGCGCGCTATGCCAAGCCGATCGATACCGCGCTGACCGAGCAACTGGCGAAGCATCACGAGGTGCTGATCACCATCGAGGAAGGCAGCGTCGGCGGTTTTGCAGCCCAGGTGTTCCAGCATCTGGCGTGGAAGGGCCTGCTGGACCACGGTCTGAAATTCCGCCCGATGGTGATGGCCGACGCGTTCACCGAACACGACAGCCA
>CAIRTN010000190.1 GCA_903881515.1 uncultured Rhodospirillales bacterium
CTCGACGCCCTTGGCGCCGATCACCACCGGCACACCGGTATAGAGATCCTTGACGCCGTATTCGCCGTTCAGCCAAGCCGCGCAGGGCAGCACGCGTTTCTTGTCGAGCAGATAGCTCTCCGCCATCGCGATCGCGGAGGCGGCCGGGGCGTAGAAGGCGCTGCCGCGTTCCAGCAGCTTGACGATCTCGCCGCCGCCATTGGCAGTGCGGGTGCAGATCGCGTCGATCTTTTCCTGCGTGGTCCAGCCCATCTTCACCAGATCGGGCACCGGGATGCCGGCGACGGTGGAGTAGCGGGTCAGCGGCACCATGGTGTCGCCATGGCCGCCCAGCACGAAGGCGGTGACGTCTTCGACCGAGACGTTGAATTCCTGCGCCAGGAACAGGCGGAAGCGGCTACTGTCGAGCACGCCGGCCATGCCGACGACCTTGTTGGCCGGCAGGCCAGACTTCTGCTGCAGCGCCCAGACCATGACATCGAGCGGGTTGGTGATGCAGATCACGAAGGCGTCCGGGGCGTAGGTCTTGATGCCCTCGGCGACCTGGCCCATCACGCCGGCGTTCTTGGTCAGCAGGTCATCGCGGCTCATGCCCGGCATGCGCGGGAAGCCCGCGGTGACGATGATCACATCGGCGCCGGCGATGGCGGCATAGTCGGACCCGCCGGACATGGCGCTGTCGAAGCCGTCAACCGGGCTGGACTGCATGATGTCGAGCGCCTTGCCGGCGGCAACGCCACCGAACACGTCGAACATCACGACGTCGCCGAGCTCCTTGAGGCCGATCAGGTGGGCGAGCGTGCCGCCGATGTTGCCAGCCCCGATGAGGGCGATCTTGCTGCGTGCCATGAGGTTTGGTCCTTCGCGGAGGCGGTACGGGCGGGTTCGCGCCTACCGGAAGCGCCGCCGTGCATCCCGGAAGGCGCGCTCACTTAGCGTGTTGATCGGGACCGGGCAAGGTGGGGCGTGTTGCGGTTGCGAGATGGCGGGTTTGGCTATTTCCTGGGGCAGCCGGCGCCCTGTGCGGCCGGCACCGGTTCCAGCGACTGGTCAGCCACCAGTTGCGCCGCGGTGGCGTCGGTCTGGAACTGGGTGGCGCCGCCCGACTGGTCGAACCACGGCGCGGCGCGGCCGGTCCAGGCCAGGATCGGCGCCTTCACGCGATAGGTGGTGTAGGCCAGCTTGTCGCAGGTATAGGGCAGCGCGCGCGCCTGATAGTCCGCGCCTTTCGGGCTGAAGAACCGCCCGTACGGGCTGCCGAAACGGTCAAGCAGCATGCCGGGGGGCAGCACCACCGGCTGCGGCGCGCCGGCGAAACCGTCGGCGGGCGGCCAGTTGATCGCGCCCTTGGCGTCCACCCATTGCACCGCAAGATCGGGACGCAGCGGCTCGGCCAAAGGCGGGCGCGGCGCAGGCTGGGCACAGCCGGCCAGCAGCAGCGCGAGCAGCAAAGCAGGGCGGAAATTCATGCGTCGGCTCCCCCGGGTGTTCGGGGGAGCCTAGCATCGTTGCGCTGGCGGTGTCAGGCCGCCTGCTTGAGATCCGGCGAAATCGCGAAATTCGCCTCGGTGGCCGCGGTGATCTCGGCCAGCGATACGCCGGGGGCGAGTTCCAGCAGCGTGGTGTGTCCGGCCTTCTTGTCGATCGCGAACACGCCCAGATCGGTGATCACCATGTCCACCACGCCAGCCCCGGTCAGCGGCAGGGTACAGGCCTTCAGCAGCTTCGGCTTGCCGCCGGCGGTGTGTTCCATCAGCACGATGACGCGGCGGACGCCGGCGACCAGATCCATCGCGCCGCCCATGCCCTTCACCATCTTGCCCGGGATCATCCAGTTGGCGAGGTCGCCGTTCTCGGCCACCTGCAACGCACCCAGGATCGACAGATTGATATGCCCGCCGCGCACCATCGCGAAGCTGGCCGCACTGTCGAAGAAGCTGGTGGTGGGCAAGGCCGTCACCGTCTGCTTGCCGGCGTTGATCAGGTCGGCGTCCACATCCTCCTCGAACGGGAACGGGCCGATGCCGAGCATGCCGTTCTCGCTCTGCAGCTGCACCGACAAACCGTCCGGCACATAGTTCGCCACCAGCGTCGGAATGCCGATGCCGAGATTCACATAGAAACCGTCCTGCAATTCCTGCGCGGCGCGGGCGGCCATTTGGTCACGGGTCCAGGGCATGTCGTCTCTCCCTTACGCGGCGTGCTTGCGGGTGGTGCGCTGCTCGATGCGCTTGTCGATGGCACCGACCAGCACGATGCGGTCGACATAGATGCCAGGGGTGATGATGTGGTCGGGGTCGATCTCGCCCGGTTGCACCAGCTCCTCGACCTGCACCACGGTGAGCGCCGCCGCGGTCGCCATGATCGGGTTGAAGTTGCGCGCCGTCCGGCGGAACACCAGGTTGCCCTCGGTATCGGCCTTCCAGGCATGGATCACCGCCAGATCGCCCTTGATGCCGCGTTCCATAATGAAGCGCTCGCCGTCAAACTCGCGCACTTCCTTGCCCTCGGCCACCTGGGTGCCAACACCGGTCTTGGTGAAGAACGCCGGAATGCCGGCGCCGCCGGCGCGGATGCGCTCGGCCAAAGTGCCCTGCGGATTGAACTCGATCTCCAGCTCGCCGGCCAGGAACTGCCGGGCGAAGGTGGCGTTCTCGCCAACATAAGAGCTGATCATTTTCTTCACCTGCCGCGTCTGCAGCAGCACGCCCAAACCGGCATCGTCGACGCCGGCATTGTTGGACACGCAGGTGAGGCCAGTCACACCGGAAGCCCGGATCGCCTCGATCAGCACCGCGGGAATACCGCACAGGCCGAAACCGCCGGCCAGGATGGTCATACCATCGCGGAGCACCCCCGCCAGGGCGGCTGTTGCATCAGGGTAGACCTTGTTCACGGCCATGCTGTCATCTCCCGCTTCCGATGCGCGCCGATGTGCCACCCGGCGCGCGGGCGCGCAAGCGTGGTTCGTGGGGGGAGAAGGCAAGGTGAGGGCTCTGCCCTCAACCCGCAAGGGGACTCAGTCCCCTGGACCCCACGTCCATTGGCCAGAACACCAACGCATGTGCAGCGGCGAAGCCCAAAGATTTTCTGGCTCCGCCGCTCCACGCCAGCCGCCGAGCCCAGGAATGTGGGGTCAAGGGGACTGAGTCCCCTTGCGGGTCCAGGGCAGAGCCCTGGCCTTTCTTTTTCCCGTAGCTTGTCAGGACCGAGGCGAACGCAACACCACGTAAATCGCCGGAATCACCAGCACCGTCAGCAGGGTCGAGGACAGCAGGCCGAACAGCAGCGAGATCGCGAGCCCCTGGAAGATCGGATCGGTCAGGATCGTCGCCGCCCCGATCATCGCCGCCAGTGCGGTGAGCAGGATCGGCTTGAACCGGATTGCGCCGGCGGTCAGCACGGTTTCGCGCAGCGTGGCGCCGGGGGCGGCATGGCGGATGAAATCCACCAGCAGGATCGAGTTGCGCACGATGATGCCGGCCAGTGCGATGAAGCCGATCATCGAGGTGGCGGTGAAGGGCGCGTGCAGCAGCCAGTGCCCGGGCACGATGCCGATCAGCGTCAGCGGCACTGGCACCAGGATCACCGGCGGTAGGCGGAAGCTGCCGAACTGCGCGACCACCAGGATATAGATGCCCAGGATCGCCACGCCGAACGCCGCACCCATGTCGCGGAAGGTGACGTAGGTGATCTCCCACTCGCCGTCCCACAGGATGGCGGGGCGGGATTCATCCGCCGGCTGGCCGCGCATACGGATGTCCGGCCGGGGCAGCGGGCCCCAGTCATGCGCGGCGATCAGTTTGTTGACGTCGGCCATGGCGTAGATCGGCGCCTCGAACGCCCCGGCTAGTTCGGCGGTGACCATGTCGGCGAAGGCGCCGTCACGGCGGAACAGGGTGGGCGAGCCGGCCTCGTGCACCGCGTGCACCACCTGGCCCAGTTCGACCACGGTACGGCTGCCTGGCTGGGTGTTGGCGGGCACCGGGGTGGAGGCAAGCCGGGCGGACCAGGTCTGTGCGCTCTTCGGCAGGCCGATGCGGATGGTGATCGGGCTGCGCTCGAGGCCGCGATGCGAGGTGCCGACCGGCACGCCGCCGAACAGCGCCTGGATGGTGTCGTAGACATCGGATTGCTCGACGCCGAGATACTCGATCTCGTCCTGATCCAGCGCGATGCGCAGGCGCGGGCGGGGGTGGCCGATGCTGTCGTCGATGTCGACGATGTAGGGCACCTGGGCGAACAGCGTGCGCAGCTCAGCGGCGACCGCACGGCGCGTGGCGGCGTCGGGGCCGTAGATCTCGGCCAGCAGGGTGGCCAGCACCGGCGGGCCGGGCGGTACCTCGACCACCTTCAGCACCGCGCCATCGGGCAGTTTCAGCGCTTGTAGCTTGGTGCGCAGGTCGAGCGCGATGGCATGGCTGGCGCGGGCGCGGCTGTCTTTCGGGGCGAGGTTGATCTGCAGATCGCCGAGTTCGGGCGCGTGGCGGACGTAGTAATGCCGCACCAGGCCGTTGAAGTTGATCGGCGCGGCGGTACCGGCATAGGCCTGCACCGATTGCGCCTCGGGCAAGGCAGCGGCGATGCCGGCGGCGGCGAACAGCAGCCGTTCCGTATCCTCGACGGTGCTGCCCTCCGGCAGATTGGCGACGATCTGCAATTCGGATTTGTTGTCGAACGGCAGCAGCTTGACCGTCACCGCGCTGGTGGCGAACAGCAGGCAGACCGCGACGGTGGCGGCGAGGCAAAGGCCGAGAAAGGTCCAGGCACGCGCTTTGGTCGCAATCAGCGGCGTGGCCACGGCGCGGTAGATCCGGCCGAGGCGGCCCTCGCCGTGCTCCGCCGCTTGTTCCTTGGTGGACGCCAGCTTCAGCGTGAGCCAGGGGGCAAGCACCATGGCGACGACGAAGGAGAACAGCATCGCCGCCGTGGCATTGGCCGGGATCGGCGCCATGTAGGGGCCCATCAGGCCGGAGACAAACAGCATCGGCAGCAGCGCCGCGACCACGGTCAGCGTCGCCACGATCGTGGGATTACCGACCTCGGCCACCGCTGCGATGGCGGCGTCCATCCGTGGCCGGCCATCGCGCATCGCCCAGTGCCGGGCGATGTTCTCCACCACGACGATCGCGTCATCGACCAGAATGCCGATGGAGAAGATCAGCGCGAACAGGCTGACACGGTTGATGGTGTAGCCCATCAGCTTCGCCGCCAGCATGGTCAGCAGGATCGTGGTGGGGATCACCACCAGCGTCACCACCGCCTCGCGCCAGCCGATCGCCAGCGCGATCAGCACGACGATGGAGATGGTGGCGAGACCGAGGTGATAGAGGAGCTCGTTGGCCTTATCGTTGGCGGTGCTGCCGTAGTCGCGGGTGACGCGGGCCTCGATATCGTCGGGGATGACACGGCCGCGCAGGCTCTGGAACCGGTCGAGAATCGCTTGTGAGACGACAACGGCATTGGCGCCGGCGCGCTTGGCCAGCGACAGGCTGGCAGCCGGAGTGCGGTGCCAGGCGCCCCCTGCGTCCGGCGCCAGATTCCAGATTCTAGATTCCCCAGTGCCGGGGCCGGTGACCACCTGTGCCACGTCGCGGACATAGACCGGGCGGCCGTCGCGCGTGCTGAGTACCAGCAGGCCGATATCGGGCATGCCGCGCAGGGTCTGCCCTGCGGCCAGGGTGAGCATCCGCCCGTTCTCGCGTACGGCGCCGGCGACGAAAGCGCGGTTGGCGTCGCGCACCTTGGCGATCAACTGTTGCAGGGTGACGCCGTACAGCGAAAGCTTCTCCGGGTCCGGCTCGACACGGATCTCATCCGGCCCGGCGCCAACCACTTCAGTGTCGCCGACATCGTCAACCTTGATCAGTTCGTCGCGCAGTTTGCCGGCGAGCGCATCGAGCGCCGCACCGGTCCAACGCGCGGCAGCGTCCGGGCGAGGGGAGAGGGTGAGCACCACCACCGGCACGTCGCTGATGCCATGGCCGACGATCAGCGGTTCGGGAATGCCGATCGGGATGTGGTCCAGGTTGGCGCGGATCTTCTCATGCACGCGGGTGACGGCGTCATCCTCGGGCGTGCCGACCAGGAAGCGGACGGTGACCATCACCTGGTCGTCCTGGGTCTGGCTGTAGACATGCTCGACGCCCGGGATCGCCTTGACGATGGCTTCCAGCGGCTTGGTCACCAACTCGGCGGCATCGTCGGCGCGCAGGCCGTTGGCGGCGACGGCGATATCGACCATCGGCACGCTGATCTGCGGCTCCTCCTCGCGGGCGATGGTCAGCAGGGCGATCATGCCGGCAGCCAGGGCGGCGAGCAGGAACAAAGGGGTCAGCGGCGAACGGATGGATCCGCTGGTCATGCGGCCGGACAGGCCGAGGCGCTTCACGGCGTCACCAGCACATCGCCATCGCGCAGGCCGGAGAGGATTTCCAGCCCGTCGCCGGTCTCCTGGCCACGTTGCACCGGGATTTCGCCAGCGCCGCGCAGGGTGACGGTGTCGAGCCCGGCGCGGGTGCGGACATAGGCGGGGGGGATGACGATGCCGCGCCTTGTGCCCGCGTCGATCCAGACACGGATACGCTCGCCGACAAAATAATCGCCCAAGTCATCCACCTCGGCATCGGCGACGACGCGGCCCTCGGCGATCTGCGGATAGATCAGGGTGATCCGCCCGACTGTCTTGCTGGCGACGCCAAGCTGGCCGGTATCAAGCCGCACAGTGTCGCCAGGTCTCAGACCGGTGGCCAGACGCTCCGGCACACGCAGGCGTAGGATGAAGCGCTGCTCGGCGATCATCGCCACGGTGTCACCCGGCAGCACGACGGAGCCGGCGGTCAGCGGGATCTGCAACACGCGCCCGGCCACCGGCGCCATCACCGCGCCCTCGGCAAGATTTTGCCGCAGCACCTCGCGCTCGGCGGTGCGTGCCCGCAGGGTGGCGGCGGCAATTTCGGCCGCCGTGCGGGCCTGATCCATGGTGACGCGCGGGCCGGAACCCTGGCGAAATAGCGTCTCGGCACGGCTCAGATCGGCCTGGGACTGGGCAAGCTGCGCCTGTACGCCGGCGATCTGCGCATCCAGCGCGCCGAGTTGCAGCACCAGCTTGGCGTCGCCAACGATAGCAATCGGCTGGCCCGGCAGCACGGCATCCCCGTCATGTGCGCTCAGCGCACCGATGGTGCCGCCGATGCGCGCGCGGGCGGGGACAACGTTGCGGCTTTCGACCGTGGCGAACACCGCCTTCTGGTCGGCGAGATCGCGGCTATTCACGGCAAACTCGCTCGCCCCGGCCGGTGCAGCAAGCAACAGCAGCGCAGCGAGGTATCGGGCGGTCATGTGCCGGAGACCGTCGGCAGACCGGCTTGCTTCCAGGCAGCAAGCCCGCCGCGGAGGTGGCCGGCAATCCCGATTTTAGCGGCTGCGCACTGCGCCGCAGCCGTCGCCGAGCGGCGGCCAACGCCGCACATCAGCACGATCTTTCGGCCGTCTGTGGGCAATTCAGCCGGGTCGAAACGTGACAGCGGCAGCGGAATGGCGCCCTCAATCCGCTCGGCGGCGAACTCCCCGGGCTCCCGGACATCCATCAGCGCGACATCGCCGCGCGTAAGCGCGGATTGCAGATCGTGGACAGCGAATTCAACGATATGGGGGCCGAAACCGAACATAATCGCACCTTCCTATCGACAATTTGTCACTTTCGAATATATGAATGTGTAAATATTTTGTCAATCACCGGTTGGATAGCCGGCGTGTGCAGAAGGGGTATTTCGATGTCGATCGATCGTGCGGTGCTGATTTTCGCCGGGCTCATGGTGTTGGCGAGTGTCGCGCTGACATTGCTGGTCAGCCCCTGGTGGCTGCTGCTCACCGGCTTCGTTGGGATTAATATGTTCCAGGCCGGCATCACCGGTTTCTGCCCGGCGGCGATCGTGTTCAAGCGGTTGGGGTTGCGGCCGGGCTGCGCGTTTCAGTGAGATCGTGTAATGACACATCAGCGCAAGCTCCGTACTCCACCGATCGATGACACGAAATTCTTCGCGCCGCGTGTTCCGGTCTATCCGCGTTCAGTGCATGGGCCTGTGCGCACGTTCAAATGGGCTGTGCTGGCGTTCTGCCTGACGCTGTACTATGCGATGCCGTGGCTGCGTTGGGACCGGGGCATTGGAAAGCCGGGGCAGGCGATCCTGCTCGATCTGCCGAACCGGCGGTTCTATTTCTTTGGCGTCGAGTTCTGGCCGCAGGATATTTACTACCTCACGGGCGCGCTGATCGTGGGCGCCGTCAGCCTGTTTCTGGTCACCTCGCTCGCGGGGCGGATCTGGTGTGGCTATGCCTGTCCGCAGACGGTATGGACCGATCTGTTCATGTGGTTCGAGCGGCGGATCGAGGGCGATCGCAATGCGCGGATGAAGCGTGACGAGGGGCCGGTTACGTTCGACAAAATCTGGCGCAAGGCGCTGAAGCATCTGGTTTGGGTCGGGGTCGCGTTTTGGACCGGCGGCGCCTGGATCATGTACTATGTCGATGCGCCGACGGTGGAGTTTTGGACCGGGAACGCCAGCACCGCGGTCTATGGCTTCACCTTCCTATTCACGGTGACAACCTATTTGCTGGCCGGGTGGGCGCGGGAGCAGGTCTGCACCTATATGTGCCCGTGGCCGCGGTTCCAGGCGGCGATGCTCGATGAGCAGAGCCTGGTGGTGACCTATCAGGGTTGGCGCGGGGAGCCGCGCGGGCATGGCAAGCGAGATCATGCCGGGGCCGAGAAGCTGGGGGCGTGCATCGATTGCGCGGCTTGCATGCATGTCTGCCCGACAGGGATCGACATTCGTAATGGCATCCAGTTGCAGTGCATCAACTGCGGTCTGTGCATCGATGCCTGCAACGAGATGATGGAAAAGACCGGGCAGCCGAAATGGTTGATCACCTGGGATTCGCTGGTGCGGCAGAAAGCGAAGGCCGAGGGGCGGTTCGAGCGGTTCCGGCTGCTGCGGCCGCGGACGATGATCTATGTCGGGGCCTTGAGCGTGTTGCTGACCGTGATGGGGGTGGCGCTGGCGATCCGCCCGCATGTCGAACTGTCCGTGCTGCATGACCGGGCGCCGCTGTATGTGCAGGTGGCTCAGGGCGGGCTGCGCAATGCCTACACCGTGAAGATCTCCAACAAGACGATGCGCGATACGGCGTTCACGCTGGATATCACCGGGCTGAGCGGCGCGGTGATGGAAGTGGCAGGCGGCGACAAGGGCACGCAGTTGACGCTGCCGGTGGAGGCCGATGCGATCGGCACGTATCGGGTGCTGGTGTACGCGCAGCCGGAGCATCTGGTGAACGGGGCGCAGGAGATTGGCTTCGTGTTGCGCAGCCAGGCGACTGGCGAAACGGCAAAGCACGAG
>CAIRTN010000191.1 GCA_903881515.1 uncultured Rhodospirillales bacterium
CGTTCGATAATTTCGCACGTTATCTTGGAAGTCTCATCAAGGATAAGAAGCCGTTACCTCATCCCCTCGTGCCTGAACTATTCAATTTGCATAAGTCATTGAGTAGTTTTTCTGCACATGCTGACGTAGGTAGTTTTGTTCATCGTGTAAAATTCACAGGAGAACCCGACAGCAAGATTCTCACGTTTGAGTATTTCCAGTTTGCGGAAAATGACGTCGAACGAAAAGTGCACTCCATAACTTTGTTCCACATTTTTATTATGGTGCTTGACGTTTTTTCTGATTTTTTGGTGACAGAACTCCGGGCCGTTCCCCAAGAATGGCAGGACGAACTCCGCGGGCTCGGACAGGCTATCGAGCGCCACCATGACGAGTTGAAGAAGGCCCTGCAACCTGATTCAGAACCAACGCCCAATGGATAGGTGTGGGACAGAGAAACCGTGCTGCCATCTTCTAAAATTTGCATAGAGCGCCTTCTGCCTCAGCCTGGGTGTTGGAAGCAATTATCCACCTAGCGGTGCGATCAGTGAAGGTCAGCGTCTTGTCGCCGGTGGTTGGAAAGTTGCCGTTCTATTACTGAGCGATCTGTGCCGAAGCGCTTGCGGATGAAGATAATCGCCCCGGGTCGCGAGCGACCTAAGGCCTGATTCTTTCGAGACTATATTCTTGTTTTGAAGTCGTTCAGAGATGCGTGCTTGTTACGCTGTTTTTTGCCACTAAATGTGGGGTCCAGGGGACTGAGTCCCCTGGCGGGTTGAGGGCGGAGCCCTCAGTTTTCTTCCTTCGCCGCCACGGCCAGCACAATCCGCGGCACGCAGGTCACCGGGAAATTCACCGAATTGGCGAGGTAGCATTTCGCGTGGGCGTCGTGGTGCAGGGCGGCGGCTTGGGCGGGGTTGCCGGTGGTGATGGTGACGACCGGGTGCAGTTCGACCGCGGTGAACCAGCCGCCGCGGGCGTGGTCTTCGATCATGGTGCCGGTGGCTTCGTCTTCGTAGGCGGTGACGGTGATGCCGGCTTCGGCGCAGAGGTGGAGGTACCAGAGTTTGTGGCAGGCGGCGAGGCTGGCGACGAGGAGGTCTTCGGGGTTCCAGCGGGCGGGGTCGCCGCGGAAGGCGGGGTCGGCGGAGCCGGGGATGTCGGGTTTGGTGGGGGCCTGGATCAGGTGATCGCGGCTGTAGGCGCGGTAGTTGGCGGTGCCTTGGCCGGTGTTGCCGGTCCAGGTGACTTTGGCGCGGTAGGTGTGGGTGCGGGGCATCAGAGGCTCCTGCCGGGCATGCGGTGTCGGTAGGCGAGGGCTTCGGCGACGTGGACGCGGGCGATCTGGGGGGTGTTGGCGAGGTCGGCGATGGAGCGGGCGACGCGGAGGGCTCGGGTGAAGCCGCGGGGGGAGAGGCGGAGTTTTTCGGCGGCTTGTTCGGCGAGGGTGCGGGCGTCGGGGTGGACGTTGAAGGTGGAGGGGTCGGCTTCGGCGTTGGTGTCGGGGCCGGCGCGTTCGCGTTGGAGGTCTCGGGCCTGGGCGACGCGGGCGGCGACGGTGGCGGTGGTTTCGCCGGGGGCGGCGCGGGAGAGTTCGGCGGGGGCGACGGGGGTTACGGCGACGGTGAGGTCGATACGGTCGAGCAGGGGGCCGGAGATGCGGGTTTGGTAGTCTTCGCCGCAGCGGGGGGCTTTGCTGCATTCGCGGGCGGCCTCGCCGAGATGGCCGCAGCGGCAGGGGTTCATGGCGGCGATCATCTGAAAGCGGGCGGGGTAGGTGATGTGGGCGGCGGCGCGGGCGACGGTGGTGCGGCCGGATTCCATGGGCTGGCGCAGGGCTTCGAGGGCCTGACGGGGGAATTCGGGCAGTTCGTCGAGGAAGAGCACGCCGCGATGGGCGAGGGAGACTTCGCCGGGGCGGGCGCGTTGGCCGCCGCCGGTGAGCGCGGCCTGGCTGGCGGAGTGGTGTGGTTCGCGGAAGGGGGGGCGCATGACGAGGCGGCCACCGTCGAGCATGCCGGCGACGGAGTGGATCATGCTGACTTCGAGGGCCTCGCGGGGGGTGAGGTCTGGCAGCAGGCCGGGGAGGCGGGCGGCGAGCATGGATTTGCCGGCGCCGGGGGGGCCGATGAGGAGGAGATTGTGGCCGCCGGCGGCGGCGATTTCCAGCGCGCGCTTGGCGGTTTCCATGCCGCGGACGTCGGCGAGGTCGGGGCCGGTGAAAGGGTCGGTTGCGGTTGGGGGTTCGGGGCGGGGGAGGGTCTGGGTGCCGCGCATGTGGTTGACCAAAGCGAGCAGGTCTGGCGGGGCGAGGATGGGGATCGGGCCGGCCCAGGCGGCTTCGCCGCCTTGGGCGGCGGGGCAGATCAGGCCGAGTTCTTCGGCGGAGGCGGCGATGGCGGCGGGCAGGACGCCGGCGACGGGGTTGAGGGTGCCGTCGAGCGAGAGTTCGCCGATGGCGGCGTGTTCGGCGACGTCCTCGATGGGCAGGACGTCCATGGCGGCGAGGACGGCCAGCGCGATGGGGAGGTCGAAATGGCTGCCTTCCTTGAGCAGGTCGGCGGGGGCGAGGTTGATCAGGACGCGCTTGGGGGGAAGGGACAGGCCCATCGAGGTGAGCGCGGCGCGGACGCGTTCGCGGGCTTCGGCGACGGCCTTGTCGGCGAGGCCGACGACGAGGAAGGCGGGGATGCCGGAGGAGATCTGCACCTGGACGTCGACGGGGACGGCTTCGATGCCCGAGAACGCGTAGGAGCGGACCCGGGCGATGCTCATGCGGCGGAGGGTCGCCGAGCGGGCATGGCGCTGACGGGGGCGTAGAGCACCAGGGCGCAGATGACGCCGGGCAGGACGGCGCGCAGCCAGATCAGCGGGATGAGGGCGTTCTCGCGGGCGGCCAGGCTGTCGACCGCGAGGCCGAGAGCGACCAGAGCGACGACGGTGAGGATTGTTGCCAGTTGCCGCCAGAGCCCGCCGTGCCGGCGGAAGCCGCCGCCGAGGGCGCCGAGCACGCCGACCATGGCGAAGGACAGGCAGGTAAGCGGCAAGGCGAGCCGTTTGTGGGCTTCGACGCGCATGCGGGGGATTTCGCGCGGCATCACGCTGCCGGGGACGGGGTTGAGCAGTTCGGGCAGCGTCATCTCGCCGATGTCGCGCAGGCGGACCTGGTCGCCTTTGTTGGCCTGGGCGAGGTCGATGGTGTTTTCTCGGAAGGTGAGGATGTTCAGGCGGCTGGTTTGCGAGTCCAGCTCCTGCCGGCTGCCGTTGATCAGCAGTACGCGGGGGCCGTTGGCGCCGTCAACCAGGCGGCCGGTTTCGGCGAAGATCGTGGCGCGGTGGGCGCGGTCGCGGCCGTCATCGACCATCACGCCGCGCAGCGTGCCGTCCTGGTCGCGGGCGCGGACGTAGACGGTGAGGTCGTCATCGATCTGTGTGAAGACGCCGTCCTGCAGCAGGAAGGCCATGATGCGGTTGCGGATCTCGAACTGGAATTCGCGGAAGGCGGTGGCCGAGGTTGGCACGATGGAGAGGTTCAGGGCGTAGCAGCCGGCGGTGCAGAGCAGGGCGAGGGCGAGGGCGGGGCGGGAGAGGCTGAAGGGGGACAGGCCGGCGGCGCGCATCACGGTGAGTTCGCGGTCGCCGCCGAGGCGCTGGTAGATGACGTGGACCACGACATAGGTGGTGATCGGCAGGATCACGGCGACGAAGCCGGGGATCAGCAGGCCGGTGAGTTTGAGGAACACCGCGAGCGACAGGCCGCGATTGACCACGAGTTCGACGAAGCGCAGGGACTGGGTGAGCCAGATCAGGGCGGTCAGGCCGGCCGTCATCAGCACCAGGGCGGCGAGCATCTGGCGGAAGATGTAGCGGTCGATGCGCGTGACGATCATGGACGTCGGCCTAGTGCGATGCAGCTTTCGTAGCACGCAATCAGGCGCTCCGTAACGATTTCGCGGGTGAAGCCGGCTTCGTAGGCGGCGTAGCCGGATTCGGCGAGGCTTTGCCGCAGGGCGGGCTCGGTTGCCAGGCGGGACAGGCCGGCGGCGAGAGCGGCGATGTCCTCGATCGGGCAGGTGATGCCGGTGCGGCCGTCGGTGACGTATTGGCGGGCGCCGTCGGCCAAAGTTGCCAGGAGTGGGCGGTGCATGGCCCAGGCTTCGACGATGACGGTGCCGAACGGCTCATAGCGGCTGGGCAGGGCGACGATGTCGCAGGCTTCCAGCAGGGCGCGGCGGTCGTTGCGCCAGCCGAGAAAGCGGACGCGGCCCATCAGGCCGAGGCTTTGCGCCAGACGTTCATATTCGCCGAGCGCCGGGCCTTCGCCGGCGAGCCAGAGATAGGGGCCTGGTACGCGGGCCAGGGCGTGCAGCATGGTGTCGATGCCTTTCACGCTGTGCATGCGTGACAGGACAAGCACGACGAGCGCGTCGGCCGGGGTGTCGAGGCTGGCGCGGTCGACCGGGGCGGCGTTGGGCATGGTGCCGAAGGTGTTGATCATGAAGGTGCGCTCGGGCGGCACGCCCTGGCCGCGCAGATAGGCGGCGATGTCGGGGGTTACGCCGACGCAGGCATCGACGTTGCGGAAATATTTCATGTCGTAGAGGTCGCCGAACCAGCCCAGCACCGGGCAGGGCATGTGTTTGGGGATGAAGCTGGCCGCACGGCTCATCCAGGCGTGCACGAGGTCGGCGCCGAAGGCTTCGGCCTCGCGGCGGATGCGGCGGCTGGCCAGCAGCAGCCGGTCGTGATGGTTGAAGCCGAGGCCACTGGCCGGCACGCCAGCCTCGGCATAGCGGGCCATTGCGCGTGGCCACGGCCGGGCGATCACCTGCTGGCGCACGCCGCGGCCGGCCAGGGCGACGATCGCGTCCTGGGCGAAGGTTTCGGCCCCGCCCACCTCGGCGCCGGCGATGACATGCAAGATGTTCATGTTGCGCCGGGCGCCCCCACTGAAGTGCAGGCCGGCCGGGTCTGGACCATGATCAGCGATGGCGGGATCGCTCGTAACGGTCTGGCTCCTTGGCGGATCGCGTAAATCGGGCCTCCGGCAGGCCGATTGAGTGCCATCAGGCTCTAGCCAAGAATCCGTGCGAAGTCGAGCGTGCTGGCGGGGGGGTGTGCGGCGACGCCGCAGAGCAGACGTTCCAGGCGGCGAGACTGCGTCATGGCGTCGAAGTCTTGTTGCACGCGCCGGCGCGCCGCCGCGCCGAAGGCAATCGACCGGGCCGGATCGTCGAGCAGCGTTGCGATGGCGTTGGCCAGCGCATCCGGGTCACCGGCGGGGCAGAGCAAGCCGTTCAGGCCGGACGTGATGAGGCCGTTGACGCCGGCCTGTGTTGTCGCAATCACCGGCACACCGAGGCCCATGGCCTCGGTGGCAACGCTTGGCAGGCCTTCCGCTTCTCCCGATCGGGCCCGCACGCTGGGAATGCAGACGGCGCCGGCGTCGCGCATGGCGGCATACACAGCCTCGGCCGGCTGCCAGCCGCGCAGTTCCACCCCGCGCAGGGATGCCGCGGCAGCGGCGCCGGCATCACGATCCGGTCCGTCACCGATCAGCACCACGCGCTGCTGCCAGCCTTGGGCGCGCAGTCGGGCGATGGCTGCCAGCAATATGGCGATTCCTTTCATCTCGACGAAGCGCCCAACGAACAGCAAGCCATCGCCTTTGCCCGTGCGTGGCCGCTCGGTCAGTGTGTCGGTGCCGATCGGCAGGACGACCGCCTTCTCGGCCGGCAGACCGCGGGCGATCAGGCCGTCGCGGACCCCCTCGGACACGCAGACCAGGGCACTCGCATAGTGGGCGAGCTGCCGCTTGCGCAGGGCGAACAGGGCGGGAAGGGGGAAGCGGCGAAAATGCGCGTCCTTGCTGACGTCACCGCCGTGAAAGGTGACCACGAGTGGCAAGCCGAGGGCGCGCGCGAGCGGAAGGGCAAGGGCGCCGCCACGGCCGAATTGCGCGTGAACGGCTATCGCGCCAAGGGCGCGCAGGCCGGCGATGCCAGGGACATGACCGGCAAGCTTGAAACCCAGACCCGACAGCCCTGGGAACGTTGCGGCCACTCGGCACGACGAGTGGTCGAGGTCAGCCAGCACACGCCGACCGACCCAAAGCGGGCTGAGGGTGGAAAACCCTGCATATTGGCGCCGCATGAAGCCGGCCTCGGAACGGGGCAGCAGCGCGTCGCGATACACCAGTATCGGACGCGTTGTGCTCATGGCGCCGCCGCCAGCCTCAGTGCAGACGGGGCGCACGCAGGAAGCGCGCGCGGTCGGCTGTCGACACCCGCACCGCGATCGGCGCGCCGTCGCGGGTGAGGCGCAGCAGGACGGAGGAGCCAGCGGGCCCGGAGGACCAGAGCCGGCGCCAGAGCCCCGGCAGGTCGGAAATATCCTCGTCGCCGATCCCAATGATCATGTCGCCCTGCTGCACGCCGGCTTCGGCGGCCGGGCCGCGTTCGGAGAGCTGGGCGATCACCAGACCCCCGTCATTTTCCATCGCGTAGATGCCGAGCCACGGCCGGGGCGGCTGGGCGACGCGGCCGCGTTCCAGCAGATCGTCGAGCACCGGGCGCAGCAGCGACACCGGAACGATCATGTTCATGTCCATCCGGCGTTTGCCGTCGCCCTGCTGCAGGATCAGCGAGCCGGTGCCGAGCAGCTTTCCATCGGCGCCGATCAGCGCGGCGCCGGACCAGAATGGGTGTGCGGGGGCGGTGAAGATCGCGTTTTCCAGCAGGTATTCCCAGTAGCCGGCAAATTCCTGCCGGCCGACCACCTTGGTTTCGATGGCGTGATGCCGGCCGCCGCCAGCGGCCACGATCGCCTCGGCGCCGACATGCAGCGCGTCGGAGTCGCCGAGTTCCAGGGCCGGCAGGCCGAGCTTGCCCAGCGCCTGAACCAGGCCGAGGCCGCTGTTGGAGTCAAAGGCCAGCGCGTGTCCGGGCACGGCGCGGCCGTCGCCGGTGATGATCCAGACCTGCTCGGCCTCGGTGATCAGGTAGCCGATGGTGAGCACCAGGCCATCCTCGCGGATGACCGCGCCGTTGCCGGTGCGCTCGGTGCCCAGCCGGCTGGCGGTGTAGGCATCCGCCGGGACATAGGTACGCACGCCCACCACCGACCGCAACGCCCGTTCGAGATCGAACGGGTAGTCGTCGGGGTCGGGCTGGAGGTTCTGCGGGATGTCCCAGTCCTGGTCCTGCATGGTCGCCTGCATCAGTTACAGGTGCCAATATCGGGCCGATCACCCGGCACGGCAACTATTGCCGTGCCGGGTGTCAATTATGTCATGCGGCGGCGGGGGCGTATTTGCCGGTGAGCTGCGGTGTGGGGTCCTTGAAGCCGGCCTCGGCGCGGTCCAGCCGGGTTGCGCGTGCCCAGCTGCGCTTGAGGTCGTCGCGCACCGATATGGTCAGCCGGCCCATGCCCTGCACTTCAAGCTCGACCTTGTCGCCGTCCTGGAACGCCGAGAGGCCGCGATGGTTGGTGCCGGTGGCGAGGATGTCGCCTGGCATCAGCGTGTGCAGCGAACTCGCCCAGGCGATCGAGGTCGGGATCTTGTGCGCCATGTCGGACGAGTTGAAGTCCTGCATCAGCTTGCCGTTGACCCAGAGCCGGATATCCAGGTTCTGTGGATCGGCAACCTCGTCGGCGGTGACGATGAACGGGCCGATCGGGCAGAATGTGTCGCGCGATTTTGCCTGGAAGAACACGTTGTTGGCCGGCGGCAGGCCGCGCGCGGAGCCGTCGATGAAGTTCATGTAGCCGAAGACGTAGCTCATCGCCTCGGCCTCGGGGACGTTGGTGGCCTTCTTGCCGATCACCACCGCCAGTTCCGCCTCGCCCTCGAAGATCGTCGCGGGGACGTCCGGCAGCACCATGGTATCGCCGTTGCCGATGATCGCCGACGGCGATTTGTGGAAGCCGTTGATCGCGGGTTTGGCCGGCAGCGTGCCGTTTTCCATGTAGTTCACCGCCATGCAGTCGATCTGCCCCGGACGCGGCAATGGCGCGCGCAGCCGCACATTGGCCAGCGGCACCGCCGGCGCCGTCGCGGCCTCCAAGGCAGCACGGTAGGACGCGAAATCGGCGATCAGGTTGCTGATCAGATCATGCGGCCCGGTATGCGGCACGGACTGCACCAGCGCGGTGACGTCCACCACCATATCGCCGCGCAGCACGCCCAGGCGGTAATCGTCAAAATAGCAGATCTTCATCGTTTCCTCGTTGTTTTCAGATGACTTTCAACGCCTCGGCCACAGCGGCCAGGGTGAAGTCGATAACGTCGTCATCGTGTTCGGTGGACAGGAACCAGGCGCCGCGTTCCAGCGGGCGGACGCCGCGTTCGACCAGCGCCGAGGTGAAGGCGACATAGCGCTTGCGGTCGAAGCCCTTGAGGCCCGTCCAGTTGCGTGGTGCCTCGGTCAGCCCGAGCCCGACATGGAACACGGTCGGGAAACCGGCGATCACCGCCGGCACGCCGGCCTGGGCAAAGGCTTCGCGCATGCCTTCCATCAGCCTTGTGCCGCGCGCGTTCAGCGTCGCGAAGGTCTCGGGCTGGCGCAGCCGGTTCAGGGTCGCGGTCACCGCGGCCATCGTCACCGGCTGGCCGTTATAGGTGCCGCCATGCATCACGCCGTGGGCCAACTGGTCCATCAGGTCCGCCCGCCCGCCGATGGCTGCGACCGGGAAGCCGTTGGCGATCGCCTTGGCGAAGGTGGCCAGATCGGGTGTCACCCCGAAAATCGTCTGCGCCCCGCCCGGCCCGACGCGGAAGCCGGTGACCACCTCGTCGAACACCAGGATGGTGCCGGTGGCGGTGCAGATTTCGCGCACGCCTTCCAGGTAGCCCGGCGCGGGGAAGATCGCCCCCTGGTTGCACATCACCGATTCCATGATGACCATCGCCACGTCGCGCTGTTCCAGCCGCGTGCGCAGCGCCTCAAGGTCGTTCCACGGCAGCACCGCGATATCCGCCCCGGTTTCCAGCAACTGCCCGCGGCTGCCGGCGACCGGCCCGGTGGCATCGTAGGGCGGGGTGGTGGACCACAGGATATTGTCGAACCAGCCGTGGTAGTGGCCCTCGAACTTCAGCGCCACGCGCCGTCCGGTCGCGGCGCGGGAGATGCGCAGCGCCAACTGCACCGCCTCGCTGCCCGAGGAGCAGAACCGCATCCGCTCGGCGCAGGGGATCATCTCGCAGAACAGCCGTGCCGCTTCCGCCTCGATCCCGCTTTGTCCGGCGTACAGGATGCCGCGGTCCAACTGCGCCTTCACCGCCGCGATCACGTCGGCTGGCGTGTGGCCCAGGATCATCGGGCCCATGCCGAGGTAGTAATCCACCAGCCGGTTACCATCGGCGTCGATCAGATAGGCGCCGTCGCCGCGCTCGATCACCAGCGGGGTTGGCGAGATGCCGAGCCGGAAGTTGGAGGAAACGCCACCGGCCAGGTATTTTGCCGCCTCGGCCATTCGCCGGCGGGACTCATCGAAGGTCAGCAGCGCATCGGGCGAGGTATTGCGCCGTCCGTCGGTATCGGCGGTGAGTGACATGCGGGCCTCCTGATTGCTTCGCCAAAGGCTCAGCCCGGCGCTCGTCCCTGTCAAGCACGGCAAAACTTCGAGCAAAGCCTTGCCGTGTCCGTGCCGCGCCCCAATACTCTGTGCGGGGACAAAACAGCGCTGTATCCGCTTGAGAATAGCGCGATATGTGCAACGACGGGGGCCATGGCATGATCACTCTCACCATCAACGGCAAGCAGCATCAGGTCGATGCGCCCGATGACACACCCTTGCTTTGGGTGCTGCGCGAGTGGATCGGCATGACCGGCACCAAGTTCGGCTGCGGCGTGGCGCAATGCGGCGCGTGCAGCGTGCATGTCGATGGCGAAGTGCAGCGCTCCTGCCAGATCCATGTCGGCGATGTCGGCAGTGCGAAGATCACCACGATCGAGGGACTGTCGCCCGATGGCAGCCACCCCGTGCAGCGCGCCTGGCTGGAACATGACGTGCCGCAATGCGGCTATTGCCAGTCCGGCCAGATCATGGCGGCGGCGGCCTTGCTGGCGCAGAAGCCGCGGCCAAGCGATGCCGATATCGACGAGGCGATGACCAATATCTGCCGCTGCGGCACCTATAACCGCGTTCGTGCCGCGATCCATACCGCCGCCGATCTGGCCGGCAAGGTTTGAGGGGGAATCGCAGAATGACCGCATCCATCGGCCTCGGCCGCCGCTTTTTCCTTGCCAGCACCGCGGCTGGCGCGTTCAGCCTTGGCTGGAAAATTCCCGCCGCCCAGGCTGCCACAGGCGCGGAGGTCGGCATCTGGGCCGAGATCCATGCCGACGACACCGTCATCGTCCGCATCGCGCGCTCCGAGATGGGGCAGGGCACGCTGACGGGCCTCGCGCAGCTTGTCGCCGACGAGCTTGACGCTGACTGGTCGAAGGTGCGCGCCGAATACGTGGCCCCCGAGGTCAACAATGCCCGCAAGCGCGTGTGGGGCGACATGTCCACCGGCGGCAGCCGCGGCATTCGTGCCAGCGTCGACTATGTCCGTGCCGGCGGTGCCGCCGCGCGCGCCATGCTGATCCAGGCCGCGGCGCAGAAATGGAATGTGGCTGCCGCCGAGTGTAGCGCGTCAGACAGCGTGGTCACGCACAGCCTGTCCGGGCGCCGGCTGCGCTATGGCGAACTGGCCGAGGCGGCGGCGAAGCTGCCGGTGCCGGAGAAGCCGGTGCTGAAGACGCCGGCGCAGTGGAAGATCATCGGCAAGGGCGTCAAACGGCTCGACACCGCGGAAAAGCTGACCGGGGCGCAGAAATACGCGATCGACGTCATTCTGCCCGGCATGCTGAACGCCGCCATCGCGCAAAGCCCGGTGTTCGGCGGCAAGCTGGTCAGTTTCGATGCCGCCAAGGTGGCCGGGATGCCGGGCGTGCGCCATGTGCTGGCCGTCGATGACAACGCGGTGGCCGTTGTCGCGGATAAATGGTGGCAGGCCAAGACCGCGCTGGAGGCTTTGCCGGTCACCTGGGACGAGGCCGGCAACGGCAAGCTGTCCTCGGCCGAGATTGCCAGGCATCTGGCCGGCGGGCTCGATGCCGCCGAGGCCGGGCTGGGCCAGAAGCAGGGCGATCTCGCCGCCGGGCTGAAGGCGGCGGCGAAGACCGTCACCGCGACCTACGGCACGCCGTTCCTGGCACATGCCACGATGGAGCCGATGAACTGCACGGCGCAGTTCGCCGACGGCAAGGTGGAGATCTGGGTCGCCTCGCAGAATGGCGACGCCTCGCTTGCCGCCGCGGCCGAGGCCGGCGGCGTCAAGCTCGGCGACGTCAAGGTCAACAAGCTGCATCTCGGCGGCGGCTTCGGTCGGCGCGGGCAGCAGGATTACACCCGTCAGGCGGTGCTGATCGCCAAGCAGGTTCCCGGCCGGCCGATCAAGCTGATCTGGTCGCGCGAGGAGGACATGCAGCACGATTTCTTCCGCCCGATCACCCAGGCCAAGATGACCGCCGGCCTGGACAAGGACGGCAATGTCACCGCCCTGCATGCGAGGCTGTCCGGCCAGTCGATCGTCGCTTATCTGTCGCCAAGCCGGCTGGTCAACGGCGTCGATCCGGTGGCGTTCCAGGGCTGGGCGGCGGACGAGTTCGGCTACATGGCGATCCCTAACCTGTTGATCGACCACGCCATGCGCAACACCAATGTGCCGGTCGGCTTCTGGCGTGGGGTGAACGCCAATCAGAACACGATCTACATGGAATGCTTCATCGACGAGCTTGCCCATGCGGCGGGGCGCGATCCGTTGGCGTTCCGTCAGGCACTGATGGCGAAGAACCCGAAGCATCTGGCGGTGCTGAACGCGGTGGCCGAGAAGGCGGGCTGGGGCAAGCCGCTTCCCGCCGGCGTGTTCCGTGGCATCGCTCAGAACTATGCCTATGGCAGCTACGTCGCCGCGGTGGCGGAAGTCTC
Organism: uncultured Rhodospirillales bacterium; assembly: GCA_903881515.1. Classification (GTDB taxonomy): domain Bacteria; phylum Pseudomonadota; class Alphaproteobacteria; order Acetobacterales; family Acetobacteraceae; genus CAIRTN01. Next base: position 11,959 of record CAIRTN010000191.1, read on the forward strand.
GGTTTCCGCGAAGGGGGCGGTGCAGGTGCATCGCATCGTCGCGGCCACCGATCCTGGCTATGTGGTGAATCCGCAGCAGGTGGCGGCGCAGATCGAAGGCAGCTTTGCCTATGGCCTGTCCGCGCTGTTCTACGGCGAGAATACGGTTGAGAACGGACGGATGGTCGAGGGCAATTTCGACTCGTACCAGATCCTACGCATGGCGGAGATGCCGAAGGTCGAGAGCGTGATCGTGCCGTCGGGCGGCTTCTGGGGAGGGGTGGGTGAGCCGACCATCGCGGTTGCGCCACCGGCGGTGCTGAATGCGATCTTTGCCGCCACCGGCAAGCGGGTGCGGCAGATGCCGTTGAAGAACCAGGGCTTCTTTCCCGCGTGATCACCCGCCGGGCGCTGCTTGCCGCCCCGCTGCTGGCCACCCCCGCCCTGGCCCAGGGCCCGGCGCGGGTGGTGGTCATCGGTGGCGGTTTTGCTGGCGCCACGGCGGCGCGGGCGTTGCGGCGGGCCCATCCGGCCCTTGCCGTCACGCTGGTCACCGGCACCGGCCGGTATTTTGCCGCGCCGCTGAGCAATCTGCTGATCGCCGGGCTGCGGAGCGCGGAGGGGCATTTCTTCGGCTTCGACGCGCTGCGCGCCGAGGGCATCGCGATTGTTCCGGAGCGTGCCGAGGCGGTCGACCCGGCGGCGCGGCTGGTGCGGCTGGCGGGCAATCCGACGGCGCTGGGCTATGACCGGTTGATCA
>CAIRTN010000192.1 GCA_903881515.1 uncultured Rhodospirillales bacterium
ACCACCTATACCGGCCCGATCCCGCAAATCGCCTGGCCCGCCTGGGCCACGCAGACCGTCAACATCCCGCGCCCGATCACCGCCGACGATTTCCGCCTCGACGCCGCCCCCGGCCGCGACACCATGCACGCCGCCGTGCTCCGCCCGTTCCACTGGGCCGACGGCTTCATCACCATGGACCTGCCGGTCTCAGACGGGGCGGTGCAGCGCGACCCCGATCGCAACATCACGAAATTCGCCATCGTCGACCGGTTTTCGGGGCAGGGGGCTGTGGCCCGCATGTTCTGGCTCGGCTGCGGCCCCCGCACCGCCGAGACCGCACTGGCCTGCTCGGTCTCGCACGACAAGCACAATATCTGGGTCTGCGGCTCGGCGGACGCGGCGATGGCGCTCGCGGTCAACACGCTGGCCGAGATGCAGGGCGGCTGGTGCCTGGTGCGCGGCGGGCAGGTGGTCGCGCGCGTGCATTACGAAATCGGCGGCCTGATGACCTGCCGCCCCCCCGAACAGCTCGATGCCGAGATGCAACACCTCTACGCCGAGGCCGCCCTGGTGGACTGGATGTATGAACCCACCTTCCACCCCCGCTGGTTCCCCGGTTTCCCCGAACGCCTGATCTTCGCCACCCTGACCTGTGCGCCCTGGCAATGGGTGCTCGTCGCCCCCTGCGCCCAGGCCCCGAACGGCTTCGTCAATGTCCAGACCGGTGAGACCCACCCGGTCGTCTGGTAGGAGACCCGCCCATGAGCAGCATTGCCGGCTATTTCAAATACGCCGAGCGCGGTTCCTCCGTGCGTCAGGAGGTCATCGCCGGCGCCACCACCTTCGCCGCCATGGCCTACATCATCGCCGTCAACCCGGCGATCATGTCCCAGGCGGGAATGGACCGTGGCGAACTGGTGATCGCCACCGCGCTCGCTGCCATTTTCGGCAGCGTGCTGATGGGGCTGTCGGCCAACCTGCCTCTGGCCGTCGCCCCGGCGATGGGCAGCAACGTCATCTTCACCTTCGTCATCGTCAAACAGATGGGCGTGCCCTGGCAGGGCGCGCTGGCCATGGTCTGCTTCACCGGCTTCGTGTTCCTGGCACTCAGCCTGTCGAAGATCCGGGAGAAAGTGGCCAAAGATGTGCCCGAAGTGCTGAAGATCGGCATCCAGGCCGGTGTCGGCACCCTGATCGTGTTCATCGGTCTGCGCGGCGCCGGCTTCGTGGTGGCCAACCCCAGCACCTATATCGCGATGGGCAAGCTCGACAGCCCCGCCATGTTGCTGACACTTTTCGGATTGCTGCTGACCCCGGTCCTGGTCGTCCGCAAAATCCCCGGCGCCCTGATCATCTCGATCGCGGCCCTCACCATCATCGGCTTCTTCATCCCCGGCGCGCCGGGCAAAATGGTCACCGCCACGCCGGCCTCGATCTTCGCCTGGCCGAAATTCCCCGCCAGCACCTTCATGGCCGCCGATTTCGGCTGGCTGTTCAGCCACTTCATCATCGCCCTGCCGCTGCTGTTCTACTTCGTCTGCGCCGAGTTCTTCTCCACCCTCGGCACCCTGATCGGCTGCACCGGGGCCGCCAACCTGCGCCGGCCCGACGGCTCGATCCCCAACGCCACCGCCGCCTTCGCCACCGACGCCGCGGCCTCCATCGTCGGCCCGCTGCTCGGCACCTCGGTGGTCACCGCCTATATCGAAAGCGTCACCGGCGTGCAGGCCGGCGGGCGCACCGGGCTGACCTCGCTGACCGTTGCCGCCCTGTTCGTAGTGTCGCTGTTCCTGTGGCCGATCTTCGTCATCGTCCCACCGCAGGCCACCGCGCCGGCGCTGGTGCTGGTCGGCGTGCTGATGATGCAGGGCCTGGCCCGCATCGACTTCTCCGACCTGATGAACGCGATCCCCATCGTGATGACGCTGCTGGTGACGGTGCTGACCAACAACCTGATCAACGGCATGGCGCTGGGCACTTTCAGCTACATCCTGCTGACAATGGCCGCCGGCCGCACCCGCGATATCACCGGCGTGGTCTGGGGCCTCGGCGTCGTGTTCTGCGCGTTTTTTTACGTCACCACTAAACTGATGTAGGTATGCAACGCTGTGTCGCCGCAAAATGACAAAAAAGGATATTTTGCGAACCGGTGAGACTGTAATAAAACGGTACGGTTCACATTTTATCCGCGAGTCATGATGGCCAACGATTCAGAAGACACTCCCCGTGGCGGCAAGCCGACCTACGCTCACACGCTGAGCCTGAGGCTCTCCGCCGACGACTACCGGATGCTCCGGCGGTTCGTGACCAAGCATGAGGAAGTCACCAACGAGCGCCTGACCCACCAGTCGGTGATCGAGGCCGCACTGATGCAATATCTCGCCAACAATAAGCAGGGCTGATCGCCCCCCCTCGGTCAGCCTGCGCCGAGGCCAAATATGTATTTCCTTCCCACGCTCGCCTTCGCTGGCCGTGTGTTGATGAGTCTTATCTTCCTCATCGGCGGCATCGGTAAATTCACCGCGCAGGCCGCAACGCTACGCAGCATGATTGCGTACGGTGTGCCGTTGCCGGAACTGGTCTACTGGGGCGCCCTGGCGACTGAGATTGTCGGCGGCCTTTTGCTGCTGTTTGGCATGTTCACCCGCCCGGTGGCGCTCTTGCTGGCGGTGTTCTGCCTGATTACCGCGTTCGTCTTCCACGACGTCCCCAGCGATCCGGCCGCCATGCTGCATTTTTACAAGAACCTCTGCATGGCCGGCGGGTTGCTGCAGTTGGCTGCCTTCGGCAGCGGGCTATTGAGCATCGACACCCTGATCCTGAAGCGGCTCGCCGCCCCCCCGTAGCCTAGCTCGAACTAAGGTGTGACACGCGCCGCGCGGTGCGCAAGGCGGCGCTTGGTCGCGCCACTTTGGCAGGTCCTCGCGCAGGCCACGTCGGCAAAATCTTGTGCTGAGGAATTTTCAGCTTTGCGATGACGTCAACCCCTGGCTATCCTTTTTTATAACGAGGGGAAATCAAAACCATGTTGTCCAGCCCAAGCTGCGAACCTTTCCCGTTCATTTCAACCGGCGTTGTGTCTGGCTGTCCAAATCACTCGTCGTCGAGTGGGAGTTTGGGGGGGGGCGGCCCCCGTCACTTCGGGAGCGCCCCATGAGCACGCCGCTGTTTTTCAAAGACGCCCGCCGCTGGAGCGAGGAGAGGCCTTTTTGCCATATGGTAAAGGCCGGCGATTACCTCTGGCTCTCGGGTCAGACGGCGACCGATGAGGACGGCAAGCTTGTCGGCGTTGGCGATATCAGGGCTCAAACGCGGCAGGTCTTCACCAATGTGCGCCGGCTGCTGGGGCTTGTCGGCTGCGATCTGACGGCGGTCATCCGCCTCACGACATATCTGACGACGCCAATGACCGACATGGTGTTTACCCAGCAGTATTGGGAAGTCAGGCGCGAATTTTTTGGCAGCCATCTCCCGGCAAGCACGGGCGTGCAGGTCGCTGCCCTGATGCTGCCGGAGATGCTGGTCGAAGTGGATGTTGTGGCTTATGCGCCCAATGCCGTGGTGCAGCCTGGCCCCTGGCTGTTGAACGCTAAATCCTAGGCCCGCCGGCCCTTGCGTGGCCGGTGCCGCTGTCAATGCTTGGATAGGGCGAACACATGAGCAGACTGATTGACGTCGGTGTTTTCATTCCTGTTGGCAACCACGGGTGGATTCACTCGACGAATTCTCCCGCGGTCGAGGACGGTTCGTTCGGGCGCGTGCTGGAGATCACCAAGGCGGCGGAAGTCCTCGGCTTCGATTTCGTCCTCAGCCCGGCCATCTGGCGCGGGCGGAAGGGGCCATCCGAGCATTGGATGCAATCGTTGGAGTCCCTGACGACGTCGGCGGCATTATTGCAGGCGACAAGCCGGATTGGCATTTTCGGGACCGTGCATATGACGGTTTACCAGCCCGCCATCATCGCTAAGATGATGACGACGCTGGATCAGATCGGTCCGGGCCGCATCGGGCTAAATCTGGTGACCGGGTCGAGCTATCTTGATCTGTCGCATGTCGGGCTCTGGCGCGATGGTCTCAACCATGATGAGCGCTACGATCTTGCTGACGAGTGGATCGGGCTGGTCAAGCGGCTCTGGACGGAACGCGTTGTCTCGCACAGCGGTCCGTTTTTCCAGCTGACGGAAGCAACGATGGGCCCCAAGCCGTCGCGCATGCCGGCGCTGGCGAATGCGGGCGCGTCGGGGAGGGGCTTTCGCTTCGCGGTCGAGAATTGCGACATCGCCTTCATCAGTTCAGGCGACGAACCGAAATATATCGAGTCGGGCCGGCAGGCGAAGGCGACGGCACGGGCGATGAACAAGCCGGATCTCAAGGTCTACGGGTTGGTCACGCTGATTCCCGGTCCAACGGCGGAGGCGGCGCAGGCGCGGCTCGAGTATTTCAATGCCGGCGTGGATATGGAGTGCCTGGCGGACATTGCCTTGGGCTATGACCTTAATCCGGACGCTAAGGGGGTCAGCGCATCGTCGCGCCGTCTCGCCGGCGATGGACGACGCAGCGCTGTGACATCGGGCACGATGGCAGGATCGTACGAGGGGCTGGCCGAGCGCGTCGCCCGGATCGTCGTCGACAGCGAACTCGATGGCATTATCCTGATTGTTCCCGACTACATCGAAGATCTCGAGGCAGTTGTCAGACATACGCTGCCGCGCATGGCGACGCACGGAGTTGTCTGCCGCACGCGGGCGCCGGGCTTGTGATCCGACCGGAAGCAATTTCGTCCGGCAGGGAGCGGGTCGCGTGATATCTGTGACCGGGCTGAACAAAACCTACGCCACCCGTGCCGGTGCTCCGGTCTTCGCGCTGAGCGATGTTAACCTTGAGATCGCGCAAGGCGAGTTTGTCACGGTGGTTGGCCCGAGCGGCTGCGGCAAGACGACGCTGTTGAAGATCCTGGCTGGGATTTTGCAGAAATCGTCCGGAAGTATTCTGGTGAACGGCACGCCGATCGAGCGGCCTACTCGGCAACTCGGTGTGGTGTTTCAGGAGGCGCTGCTGCTGCCCTGGCGCAATGTGCTGCAAAACATCATGGTGCCGGTGGAGATACAGGGTCTCGATCGCAGCACGTTCGAGGCGTCGGCGCGGCAGTTGCTTCGCCTGGTGGGATTGTCGGGCTTCGAACAGAAATATCCGCGCGAGCTTTCGGGCGGCATGCAGCAGCGAGTGGGCATTGCGCGTGCGCTGGTGCACGACCCTGATTTCTTGCTGATGGACGAGCCGTTCGGGGCGCTCGACGCGATGACGCGTGAACAGATGAACCTCGAACTTCTCGACATCTGGGCGCAGAAGCGAAAGACCGTGTTGCTGATTACCCATAGCATCGCGGAGGCCGTGTTCCTGGCCGATCGCATCGTCGTCATGAGTCCGCGGCCGGGCCGTATCGTCGACATCATTGATGTCGATCTTCCCAGACCGCGCGACCTGGACATGATCAATTCCGATGCCTTTGGCACCTATGTCCGGCGGGTACGCGGCCATTTCGGGTCGCGCGGGATGGACGCATGAGCGATGTTTCTCCGCTGCGTTCGAATCGGGCGACCGGGTCGATCGCGCGATGGGGCCGGCGGCCCGAGACAGGGCTTTCTGCGCTGCTGTTCGTGATCGTGACGGCTGGATGGGAAATCATCGTCCGGCTACTGGATGTGTCATCGCTTGTCATTTCGCCGCCGTCGGCGATCGCCCTGGCACTCTGGGGAAATCTGGGATCTGCACGTTTCTACTACCACGCCGGGATCACGCTCTGGGAGATCCTGGCTGGGTTTGTGATCGGCTCACTGGTCGGGCTGGTGATCGGCATCGCGATCGGGCAGTGGAAAATTCTGGAGAAGACGGTTTATCCCTATGTCGTTGCCCTCCAGACGGTTCCCAAGGTGGCGATTGCGCCGATGATCATCATTTGGTTCGGCTATGGTCTGGCTTCAAAAATCGTGATCACCGCGCTGATCGTCTTCTTTCCTGTTGTGGTGAACTGCATCGCGGGGATGGAGGCGGCCTCGACGCAACAGATCGAGATGCTGATGTCGTTCACCGCGTCGCGCTGGCAGATATTCCGAATGGTGAAGTTGCAGACCGCGCTTCCCTACATCTTCGCCGGGCTGGATGTGGCTATCGTGCTGGCGGTGATCGGCGCGATCGTGGGCGAGTTCATCGGCTCCCAGGCGGGATTGGGAAATCTGCTGCTGCAGAAGAATTTCTCGATGGATACCGCTGGCAGCTTTGCCATTCTCATCGTGCTGTCCGTCATGGGGATTGTGCTCCACAAGCTCATGACGGCGTTGAAGCGAAGAGTCGTGTTCTGGATGGAACCGGAAGCAACGATTGCCACCGAAGCAACCTAAGCAGGGGTCTAGCGAAATGACATCAGGTTTCAAGCGTTATGCGTTGCGGGCTGCGGCGGTTTTGTTGGCCGTCGCTGCCTTGGTCTCGCCGTGGGGGATCAAGGCGGCGCGGGCTGATCTGCAAAACGTGAAGATTGCAGTCGCGGGCACCACTTTTCTTGACATAAGCTACTACTTCCTTCTCTTGCCCGGGCCGCTCGGCTATTGGGCGCAGGAGGGCTACCGGTCAGAGCCGTTTGCGGTGCCGAGTTCGACGGATGCGGCGCAGCAGCTGGCGGCCGGAAATCTCGACTTCGCCACGATGGGCTCTGCGGTGATCATCCAATCCAATACGGAGCACAATGTGCCCGTGCGATCGGTGGTCACCAATTTTGCGCTCGGATGGGGTTTGGCAGTCAAGAAGGATGGGCCGATCAAGTCCGCCAAGGATTTGAAAGGCAAGAACATCGGTCTGGTAAACCTTGGCAGCACGGCGGTGATTCTTCTCAAGTCATTTGCCAAAAACAACGGCCTGGATCCGGAAAAGGACGTGACGCCGATTGCGACCGGCGTTGGCGCACAGGCGTTGCTCGCCTTGCAGAGCGATCGCGTGCAGGGGCTGTTGTATTGGTCGTCGGCGGTGGCCGGGTTTCAGAATGCCGATCCCAACCTGACCGTCATCAAGGATCCCGTCTGGGCAACCCTGCCTGACTATTCCTTCGCCACAAGCGAGCGGATGACTCGCGAGAAGGCCGGCATGGTGGAAGGCATCACCCGCGGGATGATCAAGGCAATGGTGTTCGCGGCGGCAAACCCGGATTGCGCGCGCAGGCTGATGTGGAAAAACTATCCTGACACCAAGCCCACCGGCGTGGACGAGGCAAAGGCCATTTCCAACAATATTGCGATGATTTCGGTGCTGCTGCGCGACCAAGCCAACGCATCGGCGCTGAATCCAGATGGGCTGTTTGCCGGTGTGAGCGCGAAGGCAATGGGCGCCCATCAGGACTTTTTGTTCGATGCGGGTTTGATCACGAAAAAGCTTGATCCGGCCAAACTGATCATCGGCGAAGGCACGGCGTTTTGGTCAAAGGTCAACAGCTTTGACAAGGCCGCCATCGAAGCCGATGCCAAGGCATGCAAATACTGACTGCTTCGCGGCCGGCTGGTTCGCTGCCGTGCAGGCGGACCAGCCACTATATTGCCAACCTTGCCGCTTAGAATCCCGATGGCACCACTTTCTCGTTGCCGATCTGGTCGCGGATCATGTTGGTCACGTTGCGGCCATACTCCAGGGCGACCGACCAGTCGCTGATCTGGCTTGGGATCTGATCCAGCGCTTTCTTGCACCAGTCCAGCGTCGTCGGATTGAACTGCGCCACATGCGCCGCCAGCGTCCTCGCTTCCTCCAGCAGCCGCTCGCGCGGCACCGCGAAATTGACCACGCCCATCTCGACGGCCTCTTCCGCGCCGATCCGCTTGCCGGTCAGGTTCGACCAGCCTGCGTGCTTTCGCCGCACCCGCGTCTGCATCGCAGCCCCGGCCACGCCCGGATAGATGCCCCAGGTGATCTGCGGAATGCCTATCTCGGCCTCCTCGGCCATGATCGCCAGTTCGGCGAGGTTGATCAGCGTGGTGCCGGCGCCCAGGCACAGCCCGTTCACCGCGACGATGAAGATCGCCGGATGATTCCGGATGATGGTGCCGATGGTGTCGTACCATTTGTTGCGCACGCTATCGCCGCGGATCTTCGCCCCGCCGCGCACCCAGGCATTGCGCTCGCGCAGATCGACCCCCGCACAGAACGCGGTGCCATTGCCGGTGATCACGATCACCGAGTGTTTGCCTCGGCTGTCCTCCAGTAGCGCCTGCAACCGCGCCACCATCGGCGAGCTGAGCGCGTTAAGCTTCTCCGGCCGGTTAAAGGTGATCACGGCATAGGTGCCGCAATCCTCCATCAGCACCAGGTCATCGTCCATTGCTCACCCCTCGCCGGGCGTCAGTGGCCGGAACTTCGGGATCGACAGCTCCTCGGTCGCCGGCGCGAACACCACTTCGACCCGCATGTCGGCATGCAGACTGTCGTTCGGCACCACCACGTTCGACAGCATCCGCGCCCCCTCGTCGAGGCGGATCATCGCGACGTTGTAAGGCATCTCGTCGGCAAAACCCTTGTAGTAGACTTGGTGGAACACCACCCAGCTTTCCACCGTGCCGCGCCCCGAAAGCTGCTTCCAGCTCAGCTTGGCCGACAGGCAATGCGGGCAGACCGGGCCCGGCGGAAAGAACACCGTGCCGCAGGGCTCGCAGGCCTGCGCCACCAGACGCTGCTCGCGCGTGGCATCCCAGAACGGCCGGTTCCAGTTGTCGATCGCCGGCAATGGTTTGGTATAGGACATGCCACTACCTCCGGATGATGATTGAGCTGGAGATCGGGGTTGCGCAGATGTACTGCACGATTTCGCAATCCTTGATCTGCCGCTCGCCGCACTCGCCGCGCACCTGCCGTACCGCCTCGGCGATCAGCGCCCAGCCCTGCATGTAGCTTTCCGACAGATGCCCGCCATTGGTGTTGGTCGGTAATCGCCGCCCGAGCGCGAGATGGCCTTCGGACACAAATCGTCCGCCCTCGCCGCGTGGACAGAACCCCATGCCCTCAAGCGAGAATAGCACGGTGGGCGAGAAATTGTCGTAGATCATCAGCCCGTCGACATCGCTCTGGCTGATCCCGGCGCCTTTGTAGACCCGGCCCGAGATGTCCTGCAGCGCGTCGTACCAGAAATCGTTCGGCGGCGTGTAGAACGAGGAATCCTCGTAGGTATCGGCGCGCGCGATGGCGCTGACATAGGCCGGCTTCTGCTTCATGTCCTTCGCGCGATCCGCGGTGGTCATGATCAAGGCCACGGCACCATCGTTGATGATGCAGTAATCTAACAGCCGCAGCGGCTCGGTGATGTAGCGCGAGGCCTGGTGGTCGGCGATGCTGAACGGCTTGCGCATCACTGCGTTGGGGTTGAGCGCCGCATGGTTGCGGAACGTCATCCCGACATGGCCCAGTTGCTCGCTGGTGGTGCCGTAAAGCTCCATATGCCGCCGCGCCATCAGCGCGTGCCGCGCCCCCGGCGAGGTGAAGCCCCACGGTGCCCAGGGGCCCGGCGCGCCACCGTAGTAATCGCGCACCGAACGCCCGTTATTGCCATAGACCAGGGCAACGCATTTCGCCTGCCCGGTCATCAGCGCCACGGTGGCCATCATCACCGAAACCGCGGACATCCGGCCCGAGGATTGCAGCGCCAGACCATAGCGCTGGTTCTTCAGGCCGATCATCTCTGACAGCCGCTCATAGGACGGGATGCGGCAGACAATCATGCCGTCGATGTCGTCCTTGGTCAGCCCGGCATCGTCGAGCGCCATCTTCAGCGCCTCGATGCCCAACCCGTAGGAATCGGTTTCCGGGAAATTGCCGTACCGCGAAGTGCCGACGCCGACAAAACATGTCGCGTCGCGCATCTGAGTGTCGTCGATCACGCGCCCCTCCTTCGCTCAGCCGTATTTCGGATCAACGGTGGCCTTGCCGCGCACCTTGGTGTCGGCCAGCGTCTCCAGGAATTGCACCACCGCGGTGGCATCCAGCTCGCCGCGCCCGCTCTTGCTGGTCATCAGGAAAAAGTCGTGGCACAGGCTCGCCATCATCATCGGCACCTTCAGGTTGTGTGCCAGATCCATCGCCAGCGACAGATCCTTCTCCGCCAGATCGACCGTGAAGCGCGGGGAGTAATCGCCTTCCAGCACCGTCGGGAATCGCTTGGTCATCCGCAGCGACCGGCCGCCGCAATGCTGCAGGATGTTGAACAGCGTGCCGCCATCCACCCCGGCCTTGCAGCCCAGCACGAACGCCTCGGCGGTCACCAGGGTGACGCCCATCGAGATCACGTTGTTGACCAGCTTGATCGTGCTGCCGGCGCCACGGCTGCCGGCGAAATGCATCGAGCTGCTCAGCAACTCCAGCAACGGCCGGATCGAAGCCAGCTCGTGCTCCTCGGCGCCGATGATCAGGGTCAGCGAGCCTTTCAGCGAGTCGAACTTGCCACCGCTGACCGGGGTGTCGACATAGGTGATGCCCTTCTCCGCCAGCGCCGCCGACACGGCTTTCGAGGTGTCGGAATCCACTGTGCTGAGATCGATGATGATGGTGCCCGGCTGCGCATGGTCGATCACCCCGCCCGGCCCGGTGAACACTTTGCGCACGATGGCCGGGTTCGGCAGGCTCGCCGCGATCACCTTGTTGCCGGCGGCAAGCTCCGCCAGCGAGGCTGCCGTAGCACCCAGTGCGGCAATCTCGGCGGCCTTCGCCGGATCGCTGTCATTGACCGTCAGATCGTAGCCACCCGACTTGATGATATGGCGGCACATGTTGCCGCCCATGACGCCAAGACCGATAAAGCCTAGTTTCTCACTCATATTTCCTGCTCCCGCGTCGGGTTAGAATTTTTTCGGCGTGACGTTTTCACGCCCGATCTTGTTCTGGATGACGGTGGTGACGACGCGGCCGTAATCCAGCGCGGCCGTCCAGTCGGACACCTGCGAGGGAATGTCATCAAGCGCCTTCTTGCTGTAATCCAGCGTCACCGGATTGAACTGCGCGACATGTTTGGCCAGCGCGTGCGCCTCTTCCATCAGCGCCTCCTTCGGCACCGCCCGGTTCACCAGGCCCCATTTCGCTGCCGTCCGCCCGTCGATCAGCTTGCCGGTCAGGATCATCCACGAGGCGTGCTTGCGCAGAATGCGCAGCTGCGTCGTCGGCCCCGCCACCGTCGGATACGAGGCGAAAGTGACCTCCGGTGTGCCGATCTGCGCATCCTCGGCGGCGATCGCGAGGTCGCACACATTGATCAGCGCCACGCCGCCGCCGAGCGCATGGCCGTTCACCGCGGCGATGAACACCATCGGGTGCTTGCGGATGGTCTCGATCGTCTCGACCCAGCTATGGCCCTGCCGCGAATACTCCGCCGGCGGCGGCTCGCCGCTTTGCAGCCGCTCGCGGCGTTCCTTCAGGTCGATCCCCGAACAGAACGCGGCGCCCGCCCCGGTGATGATCGCCACCGCGAATTTGCCCAGGCACTGCTTCAGCACGTCCTGCAACTGCATCTGTGCCGCGGTGTTCATCGCGTTGCGCTTGTCCGGGCGGTTCAGCGTGATGCAGGCATACCCCCCGCAATCTTCCAGGATGACAAACGGCTCAGACATCTTGCAGGTCCTTACTGGCGCGAGAGGGTTGGCAGGCAGCGTTGCGGCCGGCCAATCGGCCGAAGGTGATGCCTTCCGCCAGATTGCCGCCGCCCTGATAGGCAAACAGGAACACCGAGGAGATTTCGCCCGCGCTGTACAGTCGCGGGATAGGCACATCGTCCCAATCGAGCACTTCGCGCTGCGCGTTGGCGCGCACGCCGCCCTTGGTGTTCGGCCCGCCCGGATACAGTGGCATTGCGTAATAAGGCGGCTTGTCGACCGGGCCCATGCTGGATGTCTCGCGCGCGAACGCCGCGTCATGCCCGGCAGCGCAGTACTCGTTCCAGCGCGCGACGGTCTCCGCCACGGTCGCTGCATCCATGCGGCCGTGATCGTCGGGATGCGTGCTGATCCGGGCTGCGAGCTCTTCCAGCGTATCGGCCTGAAGCACCCAGCCTTTGCTGACCGCCCTCTGATTGTCGGCGCCCCAATCGATGCCGTTATAGGCCGCCGAATTGAGCCGCACGAGCGGGCCGGCCGACATCAGCTTCTGATCGAAGATCATCCATGAGGGAATGCGCGGATAGCTCATCGTGAGCGTGTCGAACAGTAAGGCTTCCTTGTAGAAAATATAGCGGCTGGGGTCCTTGGTGATGCGCCGCTCAGAGGCGTAGCGCGCACCATAACTGTCGACGACGATCTCGTTCGGCTTGCCAACGCTTGAGGTATTCAGCCCGACCTTCAACCCATGCCGCCGCTCCGGCACCGCGCAGATCACCCGGCCGGCAACGCTGCCGACACGCGACAGGCCGGCGCCGATCTTCATCGCCATGCGGATGCCGTCGCCGGTGTTCTCGCTGGAACCGTAGAACGCCCAGCCCTCGATCCCTGGCCCGTCGAGGAACGCCTTGCGCATATGCGCGTTGTATTCGTAGCCGCCCGAGGTCAGCACCACGCCACGGCGCGCGCGATACAGCACCGTCTCGCCGTCGCACTCGGCCAGCACGCCGGTGACTTCGCCGTTTTCCATCACGAATTCGGCCGCCCTGGTGCCGTAGCGGATATCGATGCCGCGCGCCTGCAAGCCAGTCATCAGGCAGGCATGGAACGCCTCGCCCGATTCCTTCTGCGATTTGTCGGCATTGAGCGTGACTGCGAACTGCGTGGCTTCGTCCTCGGTGCCGGAATAGGTGCTTTTCACCACGGCGTAGCCCGACTGTGCCGCGCCGGGAAAATGCGGGAAAGCGGCGCTCGCCAGCTTCACCGTGCGGTAGTCCGGATCGAGGCCGCGCATGAACGCTTCGTTTTCCGGGCTCAGCTTCGCCCAGAGTTCGGCGATCTCGTCAGCGAACTTGGTCTGCTCGCCTTCGATCTTGTTCGGCAGGTCGTCGCCGGAGAACATTGCTTTCGCATAGGATTTCAGCGCCGCGAAATTGCCGCCCGGCTCCGGGCTGTGATAGCCGCCGCCGCTCATCCGCGTGTTGGAGTAATGCCGGTCACGGGGCTGCTTCTCCAGCGCGATCACCGATGCCCCGGCGTCATGCGCCTCGATCGCCGCACAGCTTCCCGCGGCGCCCAGACCAATCACCACGACATCGGCCTCGAAGCTACGCACCGCCATGCTCAGAGCCTGACCACGCCGACGCCGTCTTCGAATTCGATTTTGGTGCCGAAGGGTTCGGACAGTTCGGCGAGATAGTCGATGATCCGCTTGGCGTCCTCGCCGGTCTGCAGCCCCGGCAGGCCGCGCACCAGGTTATTGTCCTTCAGGTGCACCGCCGGGTAGATCCGCATCTCCAGCAGCTTGCCGTTCTCGTCGAACCTGCAGACCGGCACGATCACCGCCAGCACCTTGCCGGTGTTGTAGCCGCCAACCGGATGCGTCGGGATCGGCAGCTTCGACAGGTTCTCGTGAACCAGGGAGTCGGCCGTGGTGAACTCGGCCTTCCCCGTTGCGGGATTGCGGCCCTGTACCCAGTAATATTCCCACAGCGGCCGCGTCTTAGAGTTGCCGTCCTTGAACAGATCGCCCGGGTCGTAAAGGATCGGCTTGCCCTTGTAGATCTCCACGCCGCGCAGCAGCGAATGCGCACCCTCGGCCATGAAGATGTCGGCGCCGGCGTCGATGCATTGGTGGGCGAGATCGCGGATGAACTGCGGCGGGATTGCCAGGCCGCCCACCGCGTCGCGTTCGTGATTATGCACGTGGAACATCACGTAATCCGCCCGCTCGCGCGCGGCCTTGATCGCGTTGATATTCGCCTGCACGTCCGACGGATCGGCAATCACCGCCGCCGATGGATCGGCCACCACGCGATAGCGCGTTACCGTGTTGTGCAGCCCGGGCGGGCTGACCATCAGATCGTCGCCTACTTCGGTGATCCACCAGCCCATGCGCCGCACGTCGGCGCGCAGTGCCTCGGCGCCGGCGGCGTCCAGCAGATAGATCTGCCGGATCTGGTTCACGCCGGGCCGGCCGCGATCATCGCGGATCGGGTCTGCGGCGCGCGCCCAGTCCGCCGTCGATGTGCTGGACGAGACCAGCGCGACGCGGCCCTTGCCGGTTTCCAGATACGCCGGGCGGCGCGATTCCTTCAGCGACATCCCGGTGCCGGCATAGGGCAATCCGGCCTGTTTCAGATTTGCCCAGGTCGCGTAGAGCCCGCCATACATGTAGTCCATGCTGTGGTTCGAGGCGTGCGAGACCAGATTGAAGCCGGCCCATTTAAGCTCCTCGCCGAAGGTCGACGGGGTGCGGATCCAGGTCCAGCCGGACTCGGCGGCGGGGAACACCTCGGGCTGATCGCCCTCGGCGATGGTGCCCTCAAGATGGCTGAAGCCGACATCCGCGGCGCGGATCACCTTCACCAGATCGAGGAACCGGTTGTCCTCGCAGACAGAAAAACGGCGGTTGACGATGCAACCGCCGGACAGGGCAAAAGTGATCATGGCGTAACCTCGGCTTTTTCGTTGCTCTGGCCAGCGGCCAGCACTTCCATCACATCGTTTACATCACAGCGCTCGAACGACAGCAGGCGCTGCGCCAGCGCCGCCGCAGCGGGGGCATCGAAGCGGTCAGCAACGCAGTCGGCGAATTTGCGATGCATGTAGCTGGGGTAGTCCGCGGTATCGCGGCCGAGCGCGTCGGCCAGGCGCACCGAAAACTGCTCGCCGCGTGTCGTGGTCACCGCGATTTCGCAGCCCTGTGCCAGGCCGCTATCCCCGCCCGGCAGATCCACCACCTCGGTGCGCGCGATCATCGATTGCAGGTCCGCGCGCGCGATCGCGTCATCACTGAAATGCCGCAGCCCCACCGCGCCATCGGCCAAAGCAGCCGCCACGGTGAACTGCACGCTGAACTTGGCCGCCAGCGATTCCGCCACCACTGGCCGATCGACATGTGGCCTCCGGCGCGCATTCAGGCCGATGCGCACGCTGGCGATCTCCGAGGCGGTCAGCCCATGCTCCGCACGCAAGGACAGTGCCGCGTCGATCGGCGCATGGGTGCTGCCGCAACAGCCGTATTTCTTGAACTTCAGCGCCGAGCGCATCAGTTCGAACCCGTTGCCCAACTCGTCCAGCGCCTCTGCCCGGTACTGGCCCGGCCCGTTATAGACGTTGAGGAACCCCTGCCTGCCCTCCAGCGCATCGGCCGAAGCGGTCGCCCCCTCGGCGGCCAGCAGCGCGCAGAACACGCCGCGGCGGGCGGCCTCGCCCACCTGCAACGGCTTGGCCATGGTGCCAAAATTGGCCTTCACCCCGGAGGCCATCGAGGCCGCCAGGCTCAACGCCACCATCGCCTGCCGTGCGTCGAGACCGAGGATGCGCGCACAGGCGGCGGCGGCGCCGAAGGTGCCAATGGTCGCCGTCGGGTGCCAGCCCTTCTCGTAATGGGCGAAATTCACCGCCTTCGAGATCGCCATCATCACCTCGAAGCCGATCACATAGGCATCCAGCACCGCGGCACCATCGCGCCGTCCGACCTGCCCCAGCGCCAGGATCGCCGGCAGCACGGGCACCGATGGATGGCCGCCGAGCACCATGTTGCTGTCGTCGTAATCCAGCGCATGGCCAATCGTCGCGTTGGCCAAAGCCACCTCGGCCGGCGCACTGCGAAATCCATGCCCGATCACCGTCGCCTCGCCGCCGCGGCCGATCTGCCGCACGATCAGGCGCGAGACCGGCTCATCCAGCCCGGCAATCGTGACGCCGACATAGTCAAGCAGCGCGAGTTTCGCGCGCTCCGTCACCTCGGCGGGAATGGATCCGGCCGGCGTCGCCGCGACATACTGCGCGACGCGCTCCAGCCGGTTCACGACGCGGCTCCGCCGTACACCCCGATCGCGCCCGCCTCCGCCAGCCGCACGATCTCCGCCTCATCCAGCCCGGCCGCCAGCAACACTTCGCGCGTGTGCTGGCCAATGAACTCCGGATATCCGCGCCGCACCGAACCCGGCGTCTCGCTCAGCTTCGGCACCACCGAGATCGTACGCATCGATTTGCCG
Organism: uncultured Rhodospirillales bacterium; assembly: GCA_903881515.1. Classification (GTDB taxonomy): domain Bacteria; phylum Pseudomonadota; class Alphaproteobacteria; order Acetobacterales; family Acetobacteraceae; genus CAIRTN01. Next base: position 16,094 of record CAIRTN010000192.1, read on the forward strand.
CCGGAAAGCTGGATATCGCCGATCGCGCCGCGTGCCTTCAGCTGCTCAATTTGCACCACCTCGTTATAGGTGTTGATCGGCGCGCACAGCAGGTCGTTTGCCTCGCAGAGTGCCAGCCATTCCAGCGAGGTTTTGCCGCGGAAGATTTCCTCGACGATCCGCCGGAGATCCTGGTGGTGCAACTGCCGCACCTGCCGGGTTACGAAGCGCGGGTCGGTCTCGATGTCAGGCCGCCCCAGCACATTGCAGCAGAACGCCTTCCAGCGCGGCGGGGTATAGGCGGCGACCATGATATGGCCGTCCTTGGTGCGATAGGCCTGGTTCGGCGTGGCATAGGGCGCGCGGCTGCCGGTGCGCGCCGGCAGCTTGCCGGATTCCAGATAGCGGGTCAGTGAGCTTTTCTGCATCACCAGCGCCGCTTCCATCAGGCTGACATCGACATGCTGACCGACGCCCAGGCGCTCGCGCGCGAGTAGCGCCACCAGCATGCCCTGGGCGGCCAGCATCCCGGCCGTCATATCCACCACCGGGAACGAGACTTTCACCGGGTCGCTGCCCTCGGCCGGCGCCTCGGCCTCGTCAGGGCCCAGTACGCTCATCATGCCGGAAACCGCCTGGATGATGCCGTCAACGCCGGGACGGTCCTTCCACGGACCGTTCTGTCCGTAGGCGCTGACCGAGCACTATACCACCGTCGGATTGAACGCCTTCGCCGCTTCGTAGCCCAGCCCCAGCCGGTCCATCACGCCGGGGCGGAAACTCTCCATCACCGCGTCGGCACCGGCGATCAGGCGCTTCGCCAGGGCCACGCCTTCCGGGTTTTTCAGGTCGATGGCGATGCCGCGCTTGTTGCGGTTGAACTCGCGCGTTCCCAGCCCGGGCGTGGTGCGAGACCAATCACCGGTGACCGGTTCGATCTTGATGATCTCCGCACCGAAATCGCCGAGTGTCGCTGTGGCCAAGGGCGCCGCGCCGCCCATGCCGAAGCAGACAACCCGGATACCCTCCAATGCCATCTTGCGTGTCATGGTCGACGTCCTCATCCCGCCAGGGCCTTGCGGCCCGCCCGGCACCGACAGAATCGGCAGCGGCAATCCGGTTCAATGACCAGCGCGACAGCGCCGTTCACCGCGTTATAGTTGTTGATCACGACCCTGGTATATTGTCGGGCAATCTGTCAATATGCCATTCCTAGTGGTCGGGCATGCGGGCGGCCAAGATGGCAGAAAATGCCGCGCGCGAGGGGATCAATGGATGTCGCAGGCTGCAGAAAGCGAGTTCAAGGTGGATAGTGCCACCGCGTCCGTCCGCCGTCAGGTGGAGGACCAGTTGCGGCGCGCCATCGTACAGGGCCGCTTTGCCCCGGGCGCGCATCTTTCCGACCGATCGCTGCAGAACAGCTTCCAGGTCAGCCGCACCGTGGTGCGCGAGGCCGTCAGGCAATTGGAAGCCGAAGGCCTGATTCAGACCTTCCCGCATCGCGGCAGTTTCGTGCGCACGCTGTCGGTGCGCGAGGCCGAGCAGGTCTATGCCGTGCGCGGCGTGCTGGAAGCGCTCGCGGCAAAGGAATTCGTGCGCAACGCCACCGACGTCGAAATCGAAGCCTTGGGCAAGGTGCTGGCCCGCATTCGCGGCCACCTCACACGGCGCGGCAAACAGGAACTGATCGACCTCAAGCAGCAATTCTACGACGGACTGCTCGCCGGCTGCCGCAATTCGCACATCCGCAATATGCTCGGCCCGCTACTGAATATCAACGCGCAGTTGCGCGCCACCTCGCTCTCCGCCCCCGGCCGCCTCGCCGAAACCGTCACCGAGTTGGAAGCCCTACTCGTCGCCTTCAAGGCCCGCGACGAGGAAGCCGCCTGGGCCGCCAGCATGCTGCACGTGCAAAACGCCGCCGCCATCGCGCTGGATCTGCTGCGCAAGCGCAACGCCGCCACCGAAACCCGCTGACCAGGCCTCGCACCATGCTCTCCGACATCATCGCCCCCGACGCCCGCCTCGAAACGATCGCCACCGGGCTTACCATCACCGAGGGCACCGTCTGGCACCCGCGCGACAATTATCTGGTGTTCTCCGACCTCGGCACCGGCAAGGTCTATCGCTGGAGCGAAGCCGATGGGCTGTCCATCCTGCGCACCCCCAGCAACATCACCAACGGCAACACCATCGACCGCCAGGGCCGCATCATTTCCTGCGAGCACGCGACGAACTGCGTCTCGCGCTTCGAGGCCGATCCCCGCCACGTCAAGGTGCTCGCCAGCACCTATCAAGGTGTCGCCTTCAACTCCCCAAACGACGTGATCGTCGACAGCCAGGACCGCATCTGGTTCACCGATCCGGATTACGGCCGCACCAGCCCGCGCGTCGGCATCATCCGCCCGCTCGACCTGCCCTATAAGGGCGTCTTCCGCCTGGACCCCGACGGCAGCATCACGCTTGTTGCCAGCGATTTCATCCAGCCCAACGGCCTCTGCCTCACGCCGGATGAGCGCCACCTGCTGGTCAACGACACCACGCGCAGCCATGTCCGCCGCTTCACCGTCAAAGCCGACGGCAGCCTTGAGGACGGCGAGGTGCTTGCGACCATCACCGGCGACGGCGTCGGCAAGCCCGACGGCATGAAGGTCGACACTGCCGGGCGCATCTACACCACCGGCCCCGGCGGCATTCACGTGCTGACGCCGGAAGGCGGGTTCATCGGCGTGATCAAAACCCCGGCCAACACCCGCAACTTCTGCTTCGGCAACGCCGATTATCGCACGATGTATTTCGCCATGGATGAGGCGATCGCCCGCGTGCAACTGCGCGTCACCGGCGTCGCACCGTTGCAGGAAGCGTAGCCGCTATCTCCGCTTCATCGTCGGATCGAGCACGTCGCGCAGGGATTCGCCGAGGCCGTTGAACGCCATCGCCGTCAGCAGGATGGCAAAACCCGGCGCGTACATCTGCTCCGGCGCGATATCGATATAGGTATAGGCCCGCGCCAGCATCGCGCCCCAGCTGGGTTGCGGCACCTGGACGCCGAGGCCGAGAAAACTCAGGCTCGCCTCCGCCAGCAACGCCGCGGCCAGCAGCAGCGTGAGTTGCACAATCAGCGGCTGCACCGCGTTCGGCAGGATATGCTTCAGCAGAATGCGCCCGGTCGATGCGCCAAAACATCTGGCGGCATCGACGTAAAGTTCGTTCTTCACCACCAGCGTCTGCGCCCGCGCCAGCCGCGCCAGGGTCGGCGAGAACACCAGGCCACAGGCAATCATGCCGTGCGTCAGACCGACACCCAACGCCCCGGTCACGCCAATGGCCAGCACGATCCCCGGAAACGACAGCAAGGTATCGATCAGCCGGCTGATGATCCGATCGACCCAGCCGCCCAGCAATCCCGCCAGCAGCCCGAACGGCACGCCGATTCCGGTTGCGATCGAGACTGCCAGGAAACTCGCATACAGCGAGGCCGGCGCGCCAAAGATCAGCCGGCTGAGCACGTCCCGCCCAAGATCGTCGGTGCCCAGCCAGTGCGCCGCCGACGGATCCGCCAGCGCCTCCGCACCCTTCTGTGCCGTGGGCGAATAGGGCGCGATCCACGGCGCCAGCACCGCGAGCAGCACCAGCCCGGCCAGATAGGCCAGGCAAACCGCCGCCCGCAGATCCCGCCGCAGCCAGCCGCGCATCACTTCACCCTCGGATCAAGCACGCTGTAGAGCATGTCGATCAGCAGGTTGGTCGCCACCACCACCAGCACCATGCTGAGCACCACGCCCTGCACCACCGGGAAATCTTTGTTGATCGCCGCCCGCACGATCAGGCTGCCCATGCCCGGGATCGCGAACACCGCCTCCACCACCACGGTCGCCCCCAGCAGCCGGTTGAACAGCAACCCGATCACCGTCAGCAGGTTGACGCCAACATTCTTCAGCCCGTGCTTGCAGATCATCGCTGTCTCGGACAGGCCCTTGGCGCGCAACGTCCGCATGTATTGCGATGACAACACTTCCAGCAGTGCACTGCGCAATTGCCGCGTCAGCTCGGCGATCCCGCCCGCGGCCAGCGCCAAAGCCGGCAGGATGGCATGCCGCAGCGACCCCACCACGCTCTCGCCCAGCGGCGTCGCCCCGGTGGCCGGCAACCAGCCAAGGCCAAGCGCGAAGTACGTCACCAGGATCATCGCCAGCCAGAAATTCGGAATCGCCACGCCAACCGAGGATAGCGCGCTGATCGCCGTATCCGCCCGCGTGTGCGCGCGCATCGCCGCGAGTATCCCCAGCGGCACACCCACCAGCAGCGAAATCAGCAACGCCAGCACCACGATGGTCAGCGTATGCGGGAAACTCTGTCCGATCAGCGTCACCACGCGTTCGCCTGACAGCAGCGAGCGCGACAGGTCGCCCTGCGCGGCATGCCCAAGCCAGGTGCCGTACTGCACCAGGAACGGCTTGTCGAAACCGTAGAGATGCCGGATTTCCGCAATCCGCTCATCCGTCGCCTGCTCGCCGGCCAGGGTCATCGCCGGATCGCCAGGCACCAGCTGCAACAACCCGAACACGATGATCGTCGCCAGCACGATCACCGGGATCACTTGTGACAGCCGCTCGCCGAGCATCCGCCAGCGCCGGTTCACGACGCAGGCCCTTGCAGCGTGAGTTGATCGACGAAATGGCACGCCGCGAAATGCCCAGGCTGTACCTCGCGAAACGCCGGCGCGTCGACGGCACAACGCGGCTCGGCAAACCGGCAACGGGTGCGGAACCGGCATCCCGAAGGTGGGTCCGCCGGGCTTGGGATTTCGCCGTGCAGCACGATGCGTTCGCGGGTGCGCATCGCCGCCGGCAACGCCGAGGGCTCGGCCGACAGCAAGGCCTCGGTATAGGGATGCAACGGCGCGTGCCGCACCCGCGCTGCCGGGCCGAGTTCGACGATCTTGCCGAGGTACATCACCGCAATCCGGTCACTGACATGCGACACCACGCCGAGATCATGGGTGATGAATACGAAGGTCAGACCGAACTCACCCTGCAATTCCGCCAGCAGATTCAACACCTCGGCCTGGATCGACACATCCAGCGCCGCCACCACCTCGTCGCAGACCATCAGCTTCGGCCGCACCGTCAGCGCGCGGGCGATATTCACCCGCTGCTTCTGCCCGCCGGACAGCTCATGCGGGTAACGCCCGGCATAGCTGCCGCTCAATCCCACCCGATCCATCATCGCCCGCGCCCGGTCCCGTCGCGCGGCGGCGGTCGCCTCGCCCAGGATCTCCAGTGGTTCGCAGACGCTGTCCAGGATCGTCATCCGCGGGTTCAGCGCCGCGTTGGGGTCCTGGAAAATGATCTGGTAATTGCGCCGATGCGCCCGGAACGCCCGGCCGGTGAGGGCGAAAGGATCTGCGCCGTCGTGCAGAATCCGCCCAGCATCCGGCCGGTTCAGGCAGACCAGGGCGCGGCCCAAGGTCGACTTGCCGGAGCCGGACTCGCCGATGACGCCGAACGTTTCGTTGGCAGCAACGGAAAAGCTCACCCGATCCACCGCGCGGATCGGCGCCTGGCCGGGGGCGGGGAACTGCACCAGCACATCCTCGGCCTGTAACAGCGGGACGCTCATGCCGCCGTCCCCGGCAGTTCCAGTTCGTCAAACCGTGCGCACCGCACCCGGTGATCCGCGCCCACCGGCAGCGCGTCCTGCGCCCGGCCGCAGGCAGGGCGGGCATGAGCGCAGCGCGGCGCGAAGCGGCATCCCGCCGGCATTGCCAGCGCGTTTGGCACGCGCCCGGGGATCGACGGCAACACGCTCTTCGGCACGCTCAGGTTTGGCAGCGAGCGCATCAGCGCTGAGGTATAGGGGTGCCGTGGCCGAACCAGCACATCCTCAACCGGCGCGTCCTCCACCACCTGTCCGGCATACATGGTCAGCACCCGCTCGCAGGTTTCGGCGACAACGCCGAGATCATGGGTGATGAACAGCAGCGCTGTGCCCGCCTCGCTGCTCAGCTTCACCAGCAATTCGATGATCTGCGCCTGGATCGTCACATCCAGCGCCGTCGTCGGTTCATCGGCGATCAGCAGCCGCGGCTGACAGGCCAGCGCAATCGCGATCATCGCCCGCTGTCGCATGCCGCCTGACAGCTGATGCGGATATTCGTCATGGCGGCGCTGCGGCAACGGAATGCCCACCCGGTCGAGTACGTCCACCGCCCGCTCACGCGCTTCGCGGGCGCCTACCGGGAAATGCGCCCGGATCGCCTCGCCGATCTGCTGGCCGATGGTGAAGACAGGGTCCAGCGCGCTCATCGGTTCCTGGAAAATCATCGCCACCTGCCGGCCGCGGATCGCGCGCATCTGCCGGCCTGGCAGGCGCAGCAGGTCGGTGCCATCCAGCAGAATTTTGCCGGAAACCTGCATGCTGCGCGCCGGCAACAACCGCAGCAGCGCCAGGCCCGTGACGGTTTTGCCGCAACCGCTCTCGCCGACGATGCCGACGCGCTCGCCGGCGCCGACTTCGAAGGAGATATTTTGCGTGAGTTGCAGGTTGCCGCCCCGCGTCTGCAGCGCCACGCCCAGCTCGCGCACCGACAGCAGAGGCGGGCGATGGCCCATTTCCGGCCCCGGCCGGCCCTGCTGCTTGCTCGTATCGGACGCCATCTTCCCCATCCGCCAGCCCCGCTGGCACAGGTCTGCACGTTGACAGATTGACAGACAATACGCCAGAGTACGGACGCGACAAATCTGCGGTGGCCCGCGATGCGTCGGCCGAAACGTCCAGAAGAATGCTGCGGCAAAAGCAGCCAATATCGGGAATTCCGACATGAAACGGCATGGCGCGCACACCGGCTGCCTGAACCTTCGGCAGGCTACCCGAGCAGGGATCAGCCGGAGGCTGTTCAATGCCTGGGCGGCCGGCGGTATGGCGGCCGCGATGCTTCCCGCAGGCGCCGACGCTCAGACCACCGCAAAAAAGGGCGGAGTGCTGCGCGTCGCGGCCAATAACAACCCCTCGACTCTCGACCCAATGACCGGCCGTTCAGGCTTCGATCATCCGATGCTGTATCCGATGTTCGATACGCTGATCGAGTTCGATTACGACACGCTCGCCGCCAAGCCCGGCATCGCCAAATCATGGTCGTTCAAGGACCCCACCACGCTGGTGCTGGAGCTCAATGACGGCGTCAGCTTCCACGACGGCACGAAATGCGATGCCGCGGCGGTGAAATTCAATCTCGAGCGCTCGATGACCGACGCCCGTTCGGCGATCAAGACCGATCTTGGTTCGGTCGCCAGCGTCGAAGTCTCCGGGCCGTTGCAGGTCACGTTGAAGCTTAAGGCGGCCGACTCCTCGCTGGTGCTGGTGCTTTCCGACCGCGCCGGGATGATGGTCTCGCCGAGGGCGGTGCAGGAACTGGGGGCCGGCACCGACCGCAAGCCGGTCGGCACCGGGCCGTGGAGCTTCGTCAGCTGGACCGATAACGCGAAGCTCATCGTCAAGCGCAACGACAGCTATTGGCGCCCTGGCCGCCCCTATCTTGACGGCATCGAGTTTCAGATCATCCCGGAGCTGAACACCGGGCTGCGCTCGGTCACCGCCGGCGAGAACGATTTCGTTTACTCGCTGGCCAAGCCGCAACTTCGGGTCATCGAACGCGCCGCGAACCTCACCGCGGCGACGAGCCCGACGCTGATCGTGCACATGATCTACTTCAACATGGGCCGTAAGCCGTTCAACGATGTCCGCGTGCGGCAGGCGCTGAACTATGCGGTCGATCGCGAGGCGTTCAACCAGGTGACGCAGGATGGCGAGGCCACCCGTGCCGTGCTGCCGAAGGAGCATTGGGCCTATGATGCCTCGCTCGCGGCAGCGTACCCCTATGACCCGGACAAGGCGCGCAAGCTGTTGGCCGAGGCCGGCTATCCCAACGGGTTCGAGCTGACCTGCATGGGCTGGAACGATCAGAAGGGCATCCAGCGGCAGGAAATCCTGATCGAGCATTTCGGCAAAGTCGGCGTCAAGACCAAGTTCTTCACCGCTTCGGTCGCTGATTCCACCAACCAGTTCATGATGGACAAGCGCGGCGACGGCTATCTTGGTGCGTTCACCGGCCGGCCGGACCCCAGCCTGATCTTCTCCCGCCTGTTCGACCCCGGCTCGGTGATCAATGCCGGGCGTGTCGACCCGGTGCCCGAGCGGGCCGCGGCGCAGGCCGCGACGCAGGCCAGTGACGATATCGCCACGCGCAAGAAGGCGTTCGTCACCTTGCAGAAGATCGTCTCTGACAATGCGCTGTGCCTGCCGATCACGGTGCAGCATGACGTGACCGCGTATTCCAAGAAGATTACCGGCTACCGGCCTAACCTGACGGGCAAGCCGAAGCTGGAAGACGTCTCGTTTGTCTGACAAATGCCGCACGCGGCACGTGCTGTGACCGGCCTGCCCGCCGGCATCTGGGGAGAATGGCCATGAAGCTTACACGACGGCAGATCATTGCGGCCGGCGCCAGCGCGCTTGCCACCCCGGCGATCGCCGCCGATCCACCGTTTCCGCGTCCGGGCAAGCCGATCACCCTGATCAGCAATTTCGCCCCTGGCGGCATCGTGCAGAAGGCGATGCTGGATTTTCAGCCGTTCTTCGATAAGGAAATCGGCACGCGCGTGCTGATTGAGACGGTCGACGGCGCCGCCGGACTGATCGGCTACAACAACGTGTTCAGCCGGCCGGCCGATGGCTACTACATCCTGCCCTGCTCCTCGACGTTCGGACCATATATCTATCCGCACCTCTCGGAAGTTCCGCCGCCGTGGAAATATGAGGACTGGCTGCCGCTGGGGATTTACTCCGATATTCCGAATTCCGGGATGGTCGTGCTGAAGGACTCGCCGATCAAGACCTTCCCTGATCTGATCCGTGCCGCCAAAGAGCGGCCGGGGAAGATCACCATCGGCACGATCGGGCCAGGCCGGGTCGAGGATGTGCAGATTGTCGAGTTGCAGAAGTTCTTCGGCATCAAGATCAACCATGTCTACTACGATTCCGGCGGCACGCTGTTCACCGACCTGCTGACGCATGACCTGGACGTGATCATCACGGCGGCGATCCAGTATGCCGAACTGCCGAGCGTGCGGATCTTCACCATGCTGGCCAAGGAGATGACGGAGAACTTCCCATACAAATCGCTGAAGACGATGGCCGACTGGCAGAAGGAGTTGAACTACGACGTCAACGACCTGAAGACTTTGGGGGCCACGCAGTTCAACGGCCTGGTGGTGCGCCGCGGGCTGCCGGACAACGCTCGGATCAAACTAATCACCGCGTTGAAGAACACGGTGGAGAATCCGGAATGGCGCAAGCGCGTCGCGGCTTACCGGTTCCCGGTTTACTACAGCCCGGAGAAGTCGCAGGCGATCTATGATGGCCTGAACAAGGGCATCGCCGAGATGATCAAGGACGCCAAGAAGTAACGCCGACGCTTCTGTGGCGACGGACAGAGAGGGCTGAAGATGGGTATCGATCTGTCCGTCGTCATGGAGGGCATGACGCACGCGATTACGCTGCAGAATTTGCTGTGGCTGGCGGTGGGCGCGACGCTGGGGCTGGTGGCCGGGACGCTGCCGGGGCTGGGCAGCGGGTCGATGATGGCGATCCTGCTGCCGGTGGTGGTGACGCTGCCGGTGGATACGATGCTGATCTCGCTGGCCGGGATCTATGCGGCGAATATCTACGCCGATTCCACGACGGGGATTCTCTATAATATTCCGGGGCATGCCGCGGGGATACCGGCCTCTATGGAGGGCTACCGGCTCAATGTGGCCGGGCGGTTGGAGGAGGCATTTTCGGCGCAGGTGGGCGGGGCGCTGTTCGGGGCCACGGTTGGGTTCCTGATGCTCATCGTGCTGGTGCCGTCGCTGATCTATTTTGTGAAGTTCTTCGGTTCGGCGGAGCGGGCGCTGCTTTCGGTTTGGGCTCTGGTGTTCATCTCCTCCGGCGCGGTGACGCGGGATAATCCGGTGCAGTCGTTTCTGTCGGTGGGCGCAGGCCTGGCGCTGGCGCTGATCGGGCAGCAGCCGAATGTTGGCACGTTCCGGTTCACGCTGGGGCTTGAGGGGTTGTGGGACGGGTTGAAGGTTGTCGTGCTGGTGCTGGGGCTGTTTGCCATTCCGCAGCTGGTTTCGATGATCAAGCTGAGCCAGGCGCTGAGTACCGGGCCGGCGGCGACGGGGGGGATCCGGTTCCTGAGTTTGTATCGCTCGATCGGGCGGACGCTGTGGGACGGGCGGCATGTGGTGACGCGGACCTCGCTGGTGGGGTCTGCAATTGGGATGATCCCGGGGATCGGGCCTTCGACCGCGGCCTGGGTGGGGTATTCGATCGCGCGGGCGAAGACGCGGCGGCCGGAGAAATTCGGCGAGGGCAACCCGGACGGGGTGCTGGGGCCGGAGAGCGCGGGCAATGCCTGCGAGGTGGGCACCATCGTGCCGTTGCTGGCGCTGGGCATTCCGGGGAGTGCTGCGGCCGCCGTGATGCTTGGGGCGTTGAACATGGTGGGGATCTATCCCGGCCCCAGCATGTATGCGCAGTACGGCGCCGAGGTCTGGACCGTGATGTTCGGCATCGGGCTGTCCGGGCTGATGTTCACCATTCTGGCATTTCCGTTCATCCGCGGCGCGCAGTTCCTGGGGCGGGCGCCGATGTCGGTGCTGGTCGCCGCGATCGGCACGCTGTGCATGATGGGGGCGTATATGCAGACCTCCGACGTGTTCGGCATCGAGGCGATGCTGGCGATCGGGGTGCTGACGATGCTGGGGATGCGCATCGGGTTGAAGCCGGCGCCGGTGCTGATCGGGTTCGTGCTGGGGCCGGGGATCGAGAAGGAGTTGATCCGGGCGTATCAGATCCGCGGTTTCGCGCGGTTTTTGGAGCCGACGTCGCTTGCCGTGCTGGCGATCATCGTGCTGACGCTGGGGATTGCGATCTATCGCGGCATTCAGCGGCGGCGGACCGAGCCGGAGCAGCCGGCGGAGACCAGCCGGCGGGATCTTTGGCTGGCGGGTTGCGGCCTGGTGGTCGCGACCTGTCTGGTGGTATTTTCGATCCCGTATCTGTTTCTGGCCAAGCTTTGGGTCTGGTTCGTGGCGACCGGGTTCATCGCGATTCCGAGCCTGCTGCTGATCCGCTCAAGCTGGTCGGCGTTGCATCGGCCGCATCCGGCTTCGCATGTGCAGGAGGCCACGAGTTGGAAGCTGGTGCAGCAGCGTGGTGTGCTGTTTGCCGGGCTGCTGGGGTTCCTGGCGCTGATCATGCCGATCGGGTTTGTGCTGGCGAGTGCGATCTTTGTGTTCGCGCTGGCGTTGTATTTCGAGCGCAAGCCGATGCAGGCGGTGATTTCCGGAGTGGCGGTGGCGGGGTTCATCTGGGTGATGAAAACCGGGTTTGGCTTCTATCTGCCGACCGGGGTGCTGGATTTATAGTTTCATTTCGATATCGCAATAAAATGCATGCATTTCTCCTCGGACGCTCAGGGGGCTGATCTGCGTCTTCGGAGTTTGGGGACGTGCAGGCGCAGGTGGGCGGGGATTTCGCCGAGGGGGTAGCGCAGTTGCGGCCGGGGCGGCGGCGGTGCGGGTTTGGGTTTTTTCGGGCGCGGCTTGCGGGGCGGAGGGTCGCGTTTGATCGCGGCCGGCGGGTCGATGCCGAGCATATGGCAGAGCGGGCGTAGGATGCGGCCGGCTTGCGGCACTTCGGCGAGGAAGCGGATGACATCGGGGTCGGTGGTCATCAGCTTGCTGAACGCCTCGCCGCTGACCAGCGCTTCATAGCCGAACCGTTCGAACAGCCAGGCGCGGCGATGCGGGAATTTCGGGCGGTTCGGGTTGGGCTTGTACGCGCGGCCGGGGCGCGGCTTGCGGGGTTTGGGCAGGGCGTTGTTGCGCCATTTTTCCCACAGCCTGTTGAGGCGGCGGTGCATGGCGGTGACGCGGAGGTAGACAACCATGAACACAGGCTCGGCCGTTCCGCGCAGGCGGTTGACCCTGTCGGCTATCATATACATCAGATTGAAGATGAGCGGTCCGATCCTGTTCATGTGCGAATATCTAACTCATGCGCACTAAAACGTCAATAGGAAAATGAGCGCGTTCAGGAATTTTTTTTGGCGATCAGGCCCGGCGCAACTCGACCACCAGCTTTTGCAGGTTACCCGCTGGGTTCTCCAGGGCTGCGGCATCGACCGGTCGGGCGGCGCGGATCATTTCCTGCGCGGCGCGCACCTCGCGGGTGGCGTTCACCCCGGTGGCCGCGACGACCCGGCCGCCGGCATCGAGATGGAACAGGCAGAACGACGCCGGGACCCCGCGGCGGATCGTGGTGACGGCATCGTCGAGCAATCCGGCGAGTTGCAGGTTCTCGCCATGCTGGTCGGTCCAGAACCAGGGCACATCGTCGTACACGGCGGCGTCGCCGGCCATGTTGCGGCCGACGCAGATGCCGTGGCTCATCGCATGGCGCCAGGTCTCCAGCCGCAGCACCCGGCCGTAGCGGGCATTGAACGCCGCGGCGACGTCGCCGGCGGCGAAGATGGTTTCGACCGAACTCCGGCCATGCGCATCGACCAGGATGCCGCCGTCGCAGGCCACGCCGGCGGCTTCGGCAAGTTCGGTGTTGCGCACCATGCCGACGCCGGCGACCACGACATCGGCGGGCAGCGCGGTATCGTCGCAGACGACATGCGTGGCGGTGATCTCGTGCACGGTGACGCCGAAGCGGATGTCGACGCCGTTGGTTCGGTGCAGAGCTTCCAGCCATGCCGACATTTCTGGCGTCAGTGAGCGCGCCATCGCCTGCGGCGCGGTTTCCAGCACGGTGACCGCGCAGCCGAGCTTGCGCGCGGAGGCCGCCACTTCCAGCCCGATGACCCCGGCGCCGACGCAGACGACGCGCGCGCCCGGCAGCAGCAGCGGCCGCAACGCCCGTGCGTCGGCGAGGGTGCGCATGACATGCGCGCGTTCGCCGCCCGGCAGGCTCAGCCTGCGCGCCCGGCCACCGGTGGCCAGCAACAGCATGTCGTAGTCCAGACGCTCGCCCCCGGCCCAGACCGCTCCCGCCGCGGCGTCGATGCCCTCGACGCGCAGGCCGAGCCGCAGGCCGATCGCGCGATCGCTGTATTTTGCCTCGGCGTGGAAATACTGCGCCGCGGGTTCGCCCGGTCCGGCCAGCGCTTCCTTCGACAAAGGCGGCCGCTCATAGGGCCGCTCGGTCTCCTCACCGATCAGGGTGATGCCGCCGGTGAACCCGGCATCGCGCAACGAGACCGCGGCATAACCGCCGGCCTGTCCGGCGCCGATGATCAGAGCGTTTTGGCGCATGCGCGTGTCGTGATAGGCAGGGGGAAACCAAACATCGGGGTCACCAGATCATGAGTGAAGCAGCAAACTGGGTTCGCGTCGCATCCGTCAAGGACGTGCAGGAGGGCAGCGCCTTTCCGGTGGAAATCATGGGCCTGCAACTGGCGATCTACCACCTTGAAGGCGGCGCGTTGCATTGCACCGACAATGTCTGCACCCACGCCTTTGCGCTGCTGACCGATGGCTGGCTGGAGGGTACTCTGATCGAATGCCCGCTGCATGCCGGCCAGTTCGACGTGTGCACCGGCAAGGGCCAGGGCGCGCCGATTGAGGAAGACCTCAAGACCTTCGCCGTCAAGCTTGAGGGCGACGATATCCTCGTCGCCCTCCCGGCCTGATAGACTAGCTGTTCGGCCCGCGCTCCATCGAGATCGGCTGCCAGCGGCGCCGGTCGAGATTGGGCAGCACGGTCGGGTTGACGCAGCTCATCGGCCAGCGTCCGGTCAGCGCCAGGGCCAGTTCCTGGCCTACCCGGCGCTTGCGCGCGGGGTCGAAGCGGGCTGACGCCGACGCGGTGTGCGCCGACAGGATCACATTCGGCATCTTCAGCAGCGGATTGTCCTGCCGCACCGGCTCGGTCTCCAGCACGTCGAGCCCGGCGCCGGCCAGCCAGCCCTCTTCCAGCGCCATGATCAGATCGGATTCCTTCACCGTCGGTCCGCGCCCGACATTGAGGAACCAGGCCGACTTCTTCATCAGCCGGAACTGGTTGGCGGTCAGCATGCCCTGCGCTTCCGGCGTCGCCGGTGCGTGCATCGAGACGAAGTCGCAGCCCATGACTTCCTCGAGCGTTGCCGGCAGCACGCCGTGCTCGATCATCACCAGCTCTTCGATGAACGGATCATAGGCCTTCACGATCAGCCCGAACGCCTTGGCCCGCCGTGCCACCGCGCGGGGCACATGGCCGAAGGCGATCAGCCCCAAAGTCTGGCCCATCAGGCGGGGGATCTGCAGCAGCGGCGTGCGGCCCTCGCGCCAGCGGCCTTCGCGCACCAGTCTGTCCTGCCCGATCACGTCGCGGAAACAGCCGAGCAGCAGCATCATCAGGTGGTCGGCGACCTCCTCGATGAAGGTGTCCGGGCAGTTGGTCACCGGAATGCCCTTCGCCGTGGCGGCGGCGACATCGACGCTGTCCACGCCGACGCTGCCCAGCGAGATCGTGCGGCAGCGGGTCAGGCTGTCGATGATCTTCTTGCTGATCGGCATGCCTTTGCCATAGATCGCGTCCGCATCATGCGCGACGGCGATGAAGCCGTCCTCGGTGAGCGGGCCTTCGACAATCTCGTAGTCGACGCCTGAATTCCTCAGCGCCTCTTCCTCGAAGATGTAATCCACCGGGGCGGTGCTGAAACTTGCCCCCGCGGGGGTGGCAATCTTGAACTTGGCCAAATCGCGTTCCTTCCTTACTGCTTCGGCGGGCGTGCCCGCACCGCTGCTTCGTTGATGTCGATGCCCCAACCGGGGGCGGTGGGCAGAACGAGTTCCCCGTTCTCGATCACCGGCACGCTGGTTACGAACTCATCGCGCCAGGGAATGCTGTCGATATCGATCTCCATGATGCGGAAATTCGGCACGGCGGCACAGAGATGCGCCGAGATCATGCTGCACAGATGACCGTAGAAATTATGCGGCGCCACGTTCATTTCATAGACATCGGCCATGGCCGCGATCTTCATGCTCTCGCCCAGGCCGTTCCACACCACGTCGATGATCGGCACATCCATCGCATAGGCCTCGAAGTATGGCTTGAAGTCCCGCCGGCCCAGCAGTGTTTCGCAGGAGGCGATAGGGCAGGGGGCCATGGCGCGGATATTGGCCAGCGAGGCAGGGTCATGCGTGTCGATCTCAAGCCAGGTCAGGTCGTACGGCGCCACCGCGTCGGCCACCCGCTTGAAGCCCTCGGTCTTGAAATGGAAATTGGTGTCCAGCATCAGGCCCATATCCGCCCCGCCGCCGGCCCGCACCGCGCCCAGCGTATCGCGCACGTAGCGCAGCGCCTGCGGCGTCCAGTTCAGCTCCGGACATCCCGCTGTCCGGCCGAATCCGGCGCCGAAGCTGCTGAGCCGGTGGCCGTCCCAGGCCATGGTGTTGGTCTTCAACGCGCGGAAGCCCAGCTTGCGGATCTCCTCGGCGTGGCGGGCCACGTCGTCGTAGTTTTTCAAGGCGGGGGCGCCGACCATCGCCGCGTTGCGCAGCCGGTAGGTGCCCATATGCGACCAGTAGACCGGAATCCGCGTCCGCACCGGCCCGCCGAACAGCGCATAGACCGGCACCCCGGCCTCCTTGCCGCGAATATCCAGCAGCGCATTCTCGATTGCGGCGATCGCCTGCTGGTTGATGCCGCCGCGCGACTGTCGCGTCAGCACATGCAACCAGGCCACCACCGCTTCGGAGGCCAGCGGGTCGCGCCCGATCACCTGCGGCGCCAGCGCCGCGATCACCGCCGACAGCCCGGCGCTGCCGAAACTTTCGTTGTATTCCGACCAGCCGACGATGCCGGTTGAGGTTGTCACTTTCAGAAACGAGAAAATTCGCCACCCGGCATCGGCGCGCAGGGTTTCTATCGCGGTGATTTTCATGTTTCCTCCCTCCAGGCGCACCAGGGTTCATTCATGGTAGCGCTCCCGGAAATATTCCAACACGCTGCAAGGCGCGCCACAAGACAGGGAGGACGGCTGCATGGCCAGGCTACAGGGAAAGATCGCATGGGTGACCGGCGCCGGTTCCGGCATCGGCGAGGCCGCGGCCTTGGCGTTGGCGCAGGAAGGCGCCGAAATCGTACTGACCGGCCGGCGCGAGGCGCCACTGCAATCGGTGGCCGCCCGCATCGTTGCCGCCGGCGGCAAGGCGCATGTGCAGCCCGGCGACCTCACCGACTCGGCGCGCGTTGGCGAAATCGCCGGCTGGATTGGCGCCAATCTGCCCAGCCTGGATATTCTGGTGGCCAATGCCGGGGCGAATATCGGCCAGCGGCATTGGAGCAATCTGACGCCGGAGGGCGCCGACACGGTGATTTCGGCCAACCTCAACAGCGTGTTCTACTGCGTCTCCGCGGTGTTGCCGACCATGCGCAAGCAGCATGACGGCGTGATCATCGTCACCGCCAGCCTGGCCGGGCGCAGCATCAGCAACCTGTCGGGTGCGGCCTATACCGCGGCCAAGCATGGCGCGGTGGCGCTGTGCCACACCGTCAACCAGCAGGAATGCGTCAACGGCATCCGCTGCACCGCGGTGCTGCCCGGCGAGGTTGCCACCCCGATCCTGGAAAAGCGCCCGGTGCCGGTCAGCGCCGAGGATCGTGCGAAAATGGCGCAGTCGGAGGATCTCGGCGATCTCATCCGCTATGTCGCCTGTCTGCCGGCCCGGGTGGTGATCAACGAGGTGTGGATGTGCCCGACCTGGAACCGTGGCTACGTGGCCGCGCTCGAGCGTATGGGCTGAACAGAAACAATCTGCGTCCGACGGAATGCGGCGCGCGCTGCGGTGTCTGATACGATATGTCACAGCCGCGCCGCCGTATTTTCGTATCTCTTGGTTGCCTAACAATACGAGTCATTGGAATCGAGGAGCGACTTGCTGGATTTTTCGATCGAACTGGAACCGCACATTCCTGCGCTGCGCCGTTTCGCGTGGGCGATGGTGCGCGACTCACAAGCTGCCGATGACCTTGTCCAGGATTGCCTGGAGAAGGCGATATCGCGTTGGCATACCCGCCGGCAGGATGCCGATGCCAGGTCGTGGCTGTTCACCATCCTGCGCAATCTGTTTCTCAACGGCGTGCGCCAGCAGGCCCGCAGGGGCCGGCATCTGGGGATCGAGGCGTTGGATGATGTGGCCTCGCCTGACGGTGGCGGCGAACGGGTGGTGATCGCCAAGGATGCGTTGGCCGCCCTGGATGGATTGACTGAGGAGCACCGTGCGTTGTTGCTGCTGATCGGGGTTGAGGAATTGTCGTACCAGCAAGCTGCCGATGTGTTCGGCCTACCGATTGGAACCATCATGTCAAGATTGAGCCGGGCACGGGCACAGTTGCGCCGTGCCATCGAATCCGACGAACGTGTGCCGTTGCGGAGGGTGAAGTGACCGAGGACGACCGCCTGATCGGCGAAGACGATCTCGACGGCTTTATCGACGGTCAGCTTTCCGAGCGCCGCGCCGGCGAGGTTGCGCGTTATCTTGCCGCCAATCCGCAGGTTGCCGCACGCGTGGAACAGGATCGCGCCGCGCGCGACGACTTGCGGCAGCGCTTGGCTTTCATCGCTGAGCAGCCAATCCCCAGCCGGTTGCGGGTTGCCGCGATCCAGGCCCGCCGCCGCGCGGTTTGGATGGGGCGGCTGCGTGTGGCCGCTGCGTGTGCTGGCCTGGTGATTGCCGGCGGTGCTTCGGGCTGGGAGGCGCATGCCTATCTGGAGCCGCCTGCGGTACCGCAGATGCGCGGCTTGCCGGTGGCAACGGCTGACGCGATTTCGGCCCATAGGGTCTATTCGATGGAGACCATCCACGCGGTTGAGGTCGCCGCGGCGCAGGAAGCGCATCTTGTGCAGTGGCTCTCGCGGCGCATCGGGCAGAAGCTGACGGTCCCTGATCTTAACCCGCAAGGTTTTGCCCTGATGGGCGGTCGGCTGCTGCCGACCGGCAGCGCCTCGGCGGCGCAGTTCATGTACGAAAACCGCACCGGACAGCGGTTAACGCTCTACGTACGCGCCAACGCCGGCGACGACACCGAATTCCGCTTCGCCCAGACCGGCGACATCGGAGCCTTCTCTTGGAACGAGGAAGGGCTCGGTTTCGCCATGGTCGGCTCGATCAGCCGCGAGGCTTTGCTCGGGCTGGCGGAAACCGTCTGGCGCCAGCTTGATCCCGCGCGTCCGGTGCCGAAGCCGTCGCTTTAGCGGGGGCTATACGGCCGCGATGCTCAGATGGCGCGGTCGCCCGCGGTGAGCGGTGCGAGCTGTGGCAGGTGGGTAAACAGGTGCTGCGCGGCGCGCTCGATGTGCGAGCGCATCAGGGATTCCGCGAGTTCGGCATCGCGGGCGCGGATGGCGCGGATGATCTGCCAGTGCTCGCCATAGGCGTCGTCCTTGCGTTCCAGCACCGAGCCGGAATGGCGCCGGTAGATTCGCAGGAGATGGTAGAGATCGCCGCACAGCGCATTGATGATGCGGGCGTTGCCGCAGGCGCGGACGATGCGTTCGTGAAAATCGAAAGCGGGGCGGTCCTGCGCGCCGTCGATCCTGCGTTCGCGGTCTTGCGCGAGTTCGGCCAGCAGCGTGTCGACCTCGTCGTTGGTCATGCGCAGGGCGGCCAGCTTGCAGGCCATGCCTTCCAAGGCCATGCGCATCTGGAACAGCTCGATCGCAGACTCAGCGGACAGTGTGATGACGCGGGCCTTCATGTAGGGCTCGCGGGTGATCAACTGGATGCCCTGCAGTCGGCGGACGGCTTCGCGCACTGGGCCGCGGCTGACGCCGAATTCCTGGGCGAGGGCGGCCTCGTTGACGACGCTGCCGAGAGCGAGACGGCCTTGATAGATCGCATCCAGCACGCGATCGAACACCACATCGGCCAGCGGACCGGAAGTGTCGTCCTTGACGATGGCGAGGTGCGGCGAGGGCGGCATGGGATCGGTCACTAAGCGAGGCCCCAAAAACTGTCAACTTTTTGCCGCATCATGCGCTTGCGGTCCGCAATATTGGGGTTTGACTGTCGACACTGTGAGCGTTGCCTCGCCGACCGGCGGCAGATTGCCGACCGCCCCGATCATCCCCGTTCCCTTTTGCTGCACTGCAATGATACACGCGTACCATGCAGCGTCTTCTCTCCGGCTACCGTCAGTTCCGCGAATCCACCTGGCCCGAACACCGCGCCGCCTATGAGGCGCTCGCCGCCAACGGGCAGGCGCCTCAGGCCATGGTGATCGCCTGTTCCGATTCGCGCCTTGACCCGTCGCTGATCTTTGGCGCTCCGCCGGGGGGGCTGTTTGTGGTGCGCAATGTGGCGAACCTCGTGCCGCCGTATGAGCGCGACGCGGCCTATCATGGGACGTCGGCGGCGCTCGAATTCGGGGTGCGCGGGCTTGGCGTGCCCGACATCATCGTGATGGGCCATGCGCAATGCGGCGGCGTGCATGCGCTGCTGAACGGCGTGCCAGACAGTCTGGGCGATTTTGTCCGCCCTTGGATGCGCATCGCCGCGCGCGCCCGTGTGCGCGTGGCCGAGGCGGTGAGCGATCCCGCGCAGATGCAGACGGCCTGCGAACATGAGTCCGTCCGCGTCTCGCTGGAAAACCTGATGACCTTTCCCTGGATCGCCGAACGGGTGGCCGCCGGTACGCTCCGGCTGCACGGCGCCTATTACGGCATCGCCACCGGGATCTTGTCGCTGCTCGGCCCGGATGACCGGTTTCAGCCGGCGGTATAGCGCCGCACGGCGGCCAGGCCGGCCAACGCCCACCCCAAAACCGCCGCCGACACCGGTTCCGGGATCGACGCGGGCGAGTAGGTTACCGCGCTCTCGCCATTGAAAATATTGAAGGCCGGGCTCTGGGAGTAGAGTTGCGGCAGGTAGCCCTCAGTGATCGGACCCAGCCACAGCGTGTAATTGGCATCGGCGAACTTCACCGAGGCGTAGCTGACCGCACCGGCGGTGATATCGACCTCACCGTCGACATAGGACAGCGATGTCACTGTCAGCGGTCCGCCGAGCGAGGCCGCCAGCCCTGTGGTGTTCATTCCTTCGCCCAGCCCGCTGATCTGGCCGTAAACCAGTGTGCCGATAGGATAAAGATCGCCGCTTTGGCTCCCAACCATCCAGTACCAGTCCAGCGTCATCCCCTGCGCCCTACCCGACGCGCCGAGTAGCGCAATCCCGGCCAGCACGGCAGCAATACGAGCGCGCATCGGGGCCCTCCTGATGATGCGTAATACAGTGCACATGTACACGCATCAAAAGGAATTCCCTTTTTCGCGAAAACCGCGCCTCTTTCCCTAGGCTGACTTCCAGCCAGCGGGCGTGAAGTCGAGGAAGAAGCTCGGCGGCGCGCGCCAGGGCAGGTCCTTGCGCTTGGCGGTGAACGTCGCGTTCTGGTGCAGCACGATATAGGCGGGGTCCTCGCGCTCGCAGATCTGCAGCATGCGCGCGAAGATCGTTTTTCGCCGGGCGCGGTCGGTGGAGGTTTCCATCTCGTCGGACAGGGTGTTCATCTCGGCGTTGGTCCACTCGCCATTGGTCTGCTGCGCGCCGTTCGGGCCGTGCTGGTTGACGATGGAGGACACCGGGTCGTCGAAGGTTGCCGAATTCGACCAGTCGCGCACCATGCGCGGGCCGGCCTTATCCAGAACCTGGGGCCAATTTTCTTTTATTTCCAATTGGATGTTCAATCCAACTGAACGCCAGAACTCCGCCAGGATCTGCGCGGTGGCCACCTCGGCAGTATAGTAGTTGTTGCGCGCGCGGTAGATCACCGGCGCCCCTTTGTAGCCCGCGTCCTTCAGCAGTTGCTGCGCCAGCGCCGGGTCGAATTTCGGCACGGTCCAGCCGGGCACCAGCATGTCGCCGTAGAAATCGAATTGCAGGCCCGCCGGCACCTTGGCCCGGCCGGCCCACAGCGAATCGACGATCGCCTGGCCATCCACCGCATGCGCCATCGCCAGGCGCACGCGGGGGTCGCCAAGCACCGGGTTGTTCTTGTCGAAGGCGACGATGCGATGGTTCGGCACCAGGCCGCCTTGCACCTCAAGCCCCTTGATCTGCTCGATTTCCGCGATCTGGTCCGGCCCTATATCGCAGGCGAACTGGAACTCGCCGGCGCGCAGCCCGGCGATGCGCGAGGCGGTTTCCGGCACTTCGAGAATACGGATCCGCTTCAGCGCCGGCCGCCCGCCCCAGTATTCGTCATGCGCTTCCAGCACCATTTCGCGGTCGGGCGTGAACGACACCAGTCTATAAGGCCCTGATCCCACGGCTTTCTTCGAATTTTCCAGCCAGGAGCCGGCCTGTTGCCAGGCGCGGCCGGAGACGATCTGGCTGCCGCCGGCCGACAGCCGGCCTTCCATCGTCAGGTCCGGCTTGGCATTGACGAAGCGGACGGTGTTGCGGTCGACGATCTCAACCCGGTTCAACGCCGGCCAGTAACGCCTTGCGACTGCGGGAATATCGCCCGGCAGGTCCTTGCCGAACATTCGGCTCTGCCCGAAGCTGACCGCCACGTCCTCGGCACCGAACGTGTCGCCATTGTGCAACTTCACACCTGGCCGCAGCGTCAATTCCACCGTGCTGGCGTCGATCCGCGTCCAGCCGGTTGCCAGCCCCGGCACCCGCTCCAGCCGGCTCTGCTGGTTGCGGCCGATCAGGTTTTCCAGGATCAGCCCCATCCAGCGCTCGGAGACGTTGGAGGACTGCTCGCGCATCGGGTCCAGCGTGTTGGTATTGCTGATCTTCTGCACGGCGACCGTGATGACGGGCCGGCTGTCGGACTGGGCGAGGGCGAATTTCGGCAACAGCACTCCGGCCATAGCGGCACGGCGGGTCAGACGAGGCATGGACGCGTTTCCTCAGCGATGCGGCGTGGTGCCGAACCGGCGCTCCAGGAAACTGCCGCCGAGCGACATCAGCAGGCAGGCAACAAAGAACACCGTGGCGGCGAACGTATAACCCTCGGTTGCCAGCCCGAGCCAGTCGGTATCCTTCAGGGACTGGTTCACCACACCCATCAGGTCGAACAGGCCAACGATCGAGACAAGGGTTGTATCCTTGAACAGGTCCACCGCGATATTGACAATTCCGGGTATCGACATCCGCAGCGCCTGCGGCAGCAGCACCAGCAACTGCACCTGCATCGGGTGCATGCCCAACGCCGCCGCCGCCTCGGCCTGTCCGGGCTGGATGCCTTGCAACCCGCCGCGGATGGTCTCGGCCATATAGGCGCCGGTGAACAGCGTCAGCACCACCAGCGCGCGGACCAGATTATCCACCGTGACGCCATCGGGCAGCACCATTGGTAGCAGGATCAGCCCCATGAAAAGCACGGTCAGCAGCGGCACGCCGCGCCAGAACTCGATCATCGCCGTGCTGACTAGGCGCACCACCGGGTAAGGCGAGCGCCGGCCGAACGCCAGCACGATGCCCAGCGGGATGCTGCCGCCAAGCGCCACGAAACAAAGTGTGGTGTTCAGCATCAGCCCGCCCCAGCGCGCGGTGGCTACCACCGGCAGGCCGAACACCCCGCCATACAGCAGGATCGCATCGATCACCGGCACCCCGATGCCCAGGATTGCCAGCCACAGCCCCGCACGCCTGCTGGCCATCGCGCCGAGCAGCGGCACCACCAGCACCAGCAGCGCACAGCCCACCCGCCAGCGCTCCTCGGCCGGGTAATTGCCGAAGAAAAACAGCGGCATGCGGGCATTGATGAAGGCCCAGCAGGCGCCGGCATCGACGCAGGCCTTGCGGTTCGGCCCATGCCAGACCGCGCTGCCGAACGCCCAGCCGAACAACGGCGGCAGCACCAGCGCGAATCCGGCCAGCATCAGCACGGTGATCAACGCATTCAGCTTGGTGCCGAACAGAGCGCGCAGGAGCCCCATCAGCGGCCCTGCAACGCGAGCTTGCGGTTCCAGCGGTTCATCGCCCAGGACGTGCTCAGGTTGAACACAAGGAACACACCCAGCACCAGAGTCATTACCTCGACCGCACGGCCGGACTGGTTCAGCACGGTGCGGGCGAAGATCTGCAGGATCTCGGGATAGGCGATGGCCGCCCCCAAAGTCGTTGATTTTATGACATTCAGATACTGGCTGGTCAGCGGCGGGATCATGATCCGCAGCGCCTGCGGCAGGATCACCAGGGTCATCGTCTGCCCGCCGGTCAGCCCCAGCGAGCGGGCAGCCTCGGTCTGCCCCTTATGGATGCCGAGGATCGCGGCGCGCACGACCTCGGAGATGAAGGCCGAGGTATAGATGCTGATGCCCAATGTCAGCGCCAGCAGTTCCGGCGGCAAGCGGACACCGCCGACGAAGTTGAACCCCTTCAGCGCCGGAAAATCCCATCCCGCGGTAAACCCGGCACCAATGATGCCCAGCAGCGCCAACGGCGGCAGCACCAGCAGGCGCGGGGTCAGAATGCCCAGGCGATGCCAGGCCAGCGCCAGAACCAGCACCACAACCGCGATTGCCAGCAGGATCAGATCCCACGGCCCGGTGGTCGGTGCCGGCACGAACAGGCCGCGCACATTGAGGAACGCGGCGCCGTAAATCGAAATGCTCTGCCGCAGGCCCGGCAGCACCTGCAGCACGGCGAAGTAGAAGAACACGATCTGCAGCAATTGCGGCGTGTTGCGGATGATCTCCACCAGCGTCCGTGCGGTGCCAGCGGCCAGCAGGTTGCTGGACAGCCGCATCAGCGCCAGCGCCAACCCGAGGGCCGAAGCCAGCACAACGCACAGCGAGGCGGCGAACAGCGTGTTGATGCCGGCAACCATCAGCGCCCGGCCATAGGTGTCGGTCAGGTCCCAGGGCACCAGGCGGAACGGGATGTCAAAACCGGCGCGCGACCCAAGAAAGGCGAAACCGAAGGTGATATTGCGCTGCGCCATGTTGACGAGGGCGTTGTGGCCCATCGCCACCAGCAAGGCGATGACCGCGAGTGCGGCCATCGCCTGCCAGATCAGCGCCTTGCGGCGGTAGGTCAAATCAACGCAGCGGCAGCGTGTAGTGCAGGCCGCCTTTGTTGTAGAGATTGTTCAGCCCGCGCGGCAGGTTGAGCGCGTTGGGGCCAAAATGTGTCTCGTACAACTCGCCATAGTTGCCCACGGCCTTGATCGCCCGCAGCGCCCACTCGTTGTCCAGGCCCAGCAGCTTGCCGAAATCGCCCTCGGCACCGACCAGACGCAGGATGAACGGGTCCTTGTTGGTCTTCATGCTGTCGGCATTGGCCTTGGTCACGCCGAATTCCTCGCCGGATTTCAGCGCGGTATCGAGCCAGAACAGGATCTTCTGCCAGCGCGGATCGCCCGAGCGGGCATGCAGGCCCAGCGGCTCCTTGCTGATCAGTTCCGGCATGACGAACCAGTCATCCGGCTTCTTCAGGGTGGAGCGCATGCCGGCGAGGCTACCGGTGTCGTCGGTGTAGCCGTCGCAACGGCCGGCCTCCATGGCGGCGACCGCTTCGTCGGGCTTCTCGAACAGCAGGGTGCCGATCTTGGCGCCGGTGGAGCGGGCGAAGTCAGCGATGTTCAGTTCCAGCGTCGCGCCGGTGATCACGCAGATCGTCGCACCCTGCAGGTCGGCGGCCTTGGTGACGCCGATGCTTTTGCGCACCAGAAAGCCCTGGCCGGCGTAGAAGTTCACCGCGACCTCGTCGAGGCCGAGCTGCGCACTGCGCGAGAAGGTCAGCGTGCTGTCACGGATCAGCACGTCGATCTCGCCGGCCTGCAGCACGGTGAAGCGGGCGGCAGCGGTGGTGGGCACGAACTTGACCTTGGAGGCGTCGCCGAGCACGGCGGCTGCGATGGCCCGACAATAGTCGATGTCCAGACCCTTCCAGGTGCCGCTGTTATCCTGGGCGGCGAAGCCGGGCACGCCGGTGTCGATGCCGCAATTCAGCGCGCCGCGCTTCTTGATGGCGTCGACGGTCGGGCCAGGGGCCGGCCCGATCTGCGCCTGAGCGGCGGTGCTCAGCAGCAGCGCGGCGCCAAAAGCGGCGGCCGCAAATTGCCCGGCACGGGCGAACATATGCTTCATTCGAAGACTCCCTGTTTTTCTGGTGCCGCAGGCTCGCGCAATCCGGCATTGCGCGCAACAGGATGTTGCATTGCGGCGCGCGCAAAGCGCGGCCTCGCGATGCGGGGTCCGATCGGGTATACCGGCGCATCCTCTTAAGGGACTGAAATCAATGTACCAAGACGTCTCCCTGTTCATCGATGGCGTGTGGGGCCCGGCCGCCGGCGGCAAGACCCTGACCGTGCTCAACCCCGCGACCTCCGAGCCGATAGGCACTGTGGCGCATGCCGAAAAGGTCGATCTGGACCGCGCGCTGGCTGCCGCCGACCGCGCCTTCGGGGTGTGGAAGCGGATTTCGGCCTATGAGCGCTCGAAGATCATGCGCAAGGCGGCCGGCCTGATTCGCGAGCGCACCGATGCAATCGCGCAGCTGATGACGCAGGAACAGGGCAAGCCGCTGGCGGAAGCCAAGGGCGAAATTGGCGTTGCCGGCGACGTGATCGAGTGGTTTGCCGAGGAATCGAAGCGCGCCTATGGCAGGGTGATCCCGGCGCGCGCCGACGGCGTGTATCAGCTGGTGATCAAGGAGCCGGTCGGCCCGGTGGCGTGCTTCACGCCGTGGAACTTCCCGATCAACCAGGCGGTCCGCAAGATCTCGGCGGCGCTCGCCGCCGGCTGCTCGGTGATCCTGAAGGGCCCGGAGGAGACCCCGGCCTCGTGCGCCGAGCTGGTGCGTTGCTATGCCGATGCCGGTGTGCCGGCGGGCGTGGTCAATCTGGTGTTCGGCATTCCGGCCGAGATCTCGGAATACCTCATCCCGCATCCGGTGATCCGCAAGATCAGCTTCACCGGCTCGACCGCTGTCGGCAAGCAGCTCGCCGCGCTGGCCGGCCTGCACATGAAGCGGGTGACGATGGAACTCGGCGGGCATGCCCCGGCGATGGTGTTCGACGACGCCGATATCGACACCGCCGTGAAGATCCTGGCCGCCAACAAGTTCCGCAATGCCGGCCAGGTCTGCGTCTCGCCGACGCGCTTCCTGGTGCAGGAGGGCGTGTTCGAGCAGTTCGTCGACAAGTTCACCGCGATCGCCAAAGGCATCAAGGTGGGCGACGGGCTTGACGCCGGGACCACCATGGGCCCGCTGGCAAATGGCCGCCGCATCACCGCGATGGAAGGCTTTGTGCAGGACGCGGTCGAGAAGGGTGCCGAGGTGCGCACCGGTGGCAAGCGCATCGGCAACAAGGGCAATTTCTTCGAGCCGACGGTGCTGAGCAATCTGAACCACAGCATGCGGGTGATGAACGAGGAACCGTTCGGCCCGCTGGCGCTGATGGTGCCGTTCAAGTCGTTCGAGGACGTGGTGACCGAGGCCAATCGCCTCCCGTTCGGCCTGGCCAGCTACGCCTATACGCGTTCGGTGAAGACCGCGAACGCGATTGCGGCGCAGGTGGAGGCGGGCATGATGTCGATCAACCATCACGGCCTGGCTCTGCCGGAAGTGCCGTTCGGCGGCATGAAGGATTCGGGCTATGGCAGCGAAGGCGGCCTGGAAGCCATCGAAGCCTACCTGAACACCAAGTTCGTCACTCAAGCCAGCCTCTGATGGTCCAGGAGCGCGGGGGAGATCCCCGCGCTCCTGCCTTTCGGATTCGGTCTTCGCAGCGAACGCACGCGGTTAGGTTGACCTTATTGGGTGAGCTTGTCGGCTGTAGTTGCCAGGAACTGAAGCTTCTCGATCGCGCTCGTCCGATTTGCACGCGACGGCGCACTTCGTGATGCTGGTCCAGAGGCCGACGGGCTAGGCGCTCCGGGTCGCAATGCCGACCGCACACATCCGGAGACGGCTCGCCGGTGGCGTTCGCTCCGGACATTGAGCCCGCTGTCCGTTTTTTGCAGAAAACGGACAGCTTGCTCTCTCACCGACCGAGTACCTCCGCGATCTCGTCGAGGATGGCGGGATCATCGATTGTCGCCGGCGCCGGGCTGGGTTCGCCGTCGGCGATGCGGCGGATGGAG
>CAIRTN010000193.1 GCA_903881515.1 uncultured Rhodospirillales bacterium
GGCTCAAGGGCGCGAACCCCTTCGACGTCATCGTCGCCACGCTGGCCTGACAATCGCCCGGCGCGCCCCAGCGCGGAAAATCACGCTTCAAAATGGGGGTGGGTAATTACCCTCCATCCTTCTTCCAAACTTCGAACTTGGTGTCGAGGTACTTTTTGCTTCTAATATTGAAGAGATCGAAGCATATCTACACACCGGTTGCGTGAAATCTGCGGCGATAGATCCAAATTTGAACGGCTATGGCCGCGATTTCGACGTTGTCCAGCTGGCGCGGAACTATCCCACGGTACGCTTTTCCACACTCTCCCCCTTACCAAGCCGCCCAGCGATTTTCGACACGTTTGACGCCGCGATGCAGTTCCTGCCCAACCGTTTGGCGCACACCGCGGCGGAACCGCAGGCTCGTCATGCCGCGGACCACCCCAGTCCGCTGACGGCGCGGCAGACAGATGTGCTGGGCCTGCTGCGCGAAGGCCGCTCCACCAAGGAGATCGCCCGCCGCCTCGGTCTCGCCGTTCCGACGGTGAAAACCCATCTCGCCGCGCTGTATCGCCAGCTTGGCGCACGCAATCGGGTCGAGGCGGTGATGAAGGCCGTCGCCCCGCCTGCCGTCCGTCGCGCGCCGCGTGTGGCGATAACCGATCCGCACCTGCCGCTGCGCGCGCCGCTACCCACGGCCTGATCCAAACCGACACAGTTCCGCGCTTTCCCTGCCGCCGCGTTTCTGCGAGCTTGTCGCCAGAAATATAAGCGTTAGCGCAGATCAGGGAGAGCAGGTTGGCCGAAGCCGCCGCTGGCGTGTTGTACCGCCGGGTCCGGAACTGGAGTTGGACCGCGCTGCTGCTGGCAGTGCTGAGTTTCCTTGTGATCTACCCAACCCTGATGCTGCTGCTCGGCGCGCTGACCGGCAGCAACCCTGTGGTCGACGGCTATCACTGGACCGACGCCTCGCTCGACAATTTCCTCACCGTGCTGGCAAACCCGAATGTGCACGCGGCACTCGGTAATTCGCTGATCGTCTGCACCGGCGGCACCATCATCGCTGTCGGCATCGGCCTGCTGTTCGCCTGGATCGTGGTGCGCACCGACACGCCCGGGCGCCGCTTCGTCGCCGCCGCCTCGATGCTGCCGCTGTTCGTGCCGCCGCTGGTGGCCGGCGTCGCTTGGTCGATCCTGGGGTCGCCGAAAACCGGTTTGGTCAACGCGATCCTGGCCAAGATCGGGCTCGACTGGCGGATCAACCTTTACTCGATGTCCGGCATCATCTTCGTGTTCGGCGTTTACTACGCGCCCTACGTTTACATGTTCACCGCCTCGGCCTTGCGCAATATGGACCCGGCGTTGGAAGAAGCCGCCGAGATCTCCGGCGCCGGTCCGGTGCGCACATTGTTCACCGTCACCTTTCCGCTGATCCTGCCGGCGATCCTGTCGGGCATGCTGCTGTCGTTCATCGTCATGCTCGGCATCTACGGCGTGCCGGCGGTGCTCGGCGCGCCGTCGAATATCTCGGTGCTGACCACCTACATCTTCCAGCTCACCTCCTGGTCGCCGCCGCGCTATTCCACCGCGGCGGCCGTCGCGCTGATCCTGATGCTGGTCACCGGCGCGCTGGTCTGGCTGCAGCAGCGTCTGCTGACCGGGCGCAGCTTCACCACGGTGGCCGGCAAGGCGTTCCGGCCGCGCGCGCTGCGGCTGGGGCCGTGGCGCTGGCTGACCCTGGCGCTGGCGGTGGTCTATCTGTTCGTCGTGGTCGTGCTGCCGACGCTGGCTTTGATGGTCGCCGCGTTCCGCAAGTTCCTGTTCATCCGCGATATCCCCAGCCTGTTCGACGAGAAACAGTACAGCTGGATCCATTTCCAGCGCCTGTTCGCCAATCAGGTCACCATCAACTCGATCATCAACACCATGGAGGTCGCGGTGGTCACCGCGATCCTCGGCGGGCTGCTGGCCTTTGCCATCGGCTACACCGTCACCCGCACCCGACTGCCCGGACGACGCGCGGTTGACATCATTTCCACCATCCCCGTGGCGATCCCCGGGCTGGTGATCGGTGTCGCTTATCTTTGGGCCTGGATCGGCCTGCCCGGTGGGTTCTACGGCTCGATCTGGATTCTGGCCTTCGCCTTCATCGCCCGCTTCCTGCCCGATACGGTGAAGGCGCTTTCCAGCTCGCTGATGCAGATCCATCGCGAGCTGGAGGAGGCGGCCTGGATCTGCGGCCGCGGCACATTGTCGACCATCGGCAGCATCGTGCTGCCGCTGGCGCGCCCGGGCGTGGTGGCGGCGATGACGCTACTGTTCGTGCTGGCGATCCGCGAGCTCGGTTCGTCATTGTTCCTGTATTCCAGCGGCACGATCGTGATGGCTGTGCAATTGCTGGGCTACTACGAGGGCGGCAACATCAGCGTCACCGCGGCATTCTCGCTGGTGCAGATGATCATTCTGGCGGTGCTGATCGGCATCACCAACCGGCTGACCCGCGGCGCCGCGGCCGGCGGCATCGGCCGCTCGGGATGAACACTGAGAACACGGAGGACACGACCATGACCGTACCCAGCCTCTCCCGCCGCACCCTGCTCGGTGCCGCCCTTGGTACCACGGTGGCTTATGCCACGCCGGTGCGCGCCCAGGCGTTCAATGCGCCGGGCGCCCTGCTCGATGCGGCGAAAAAAGAAGGCAAGATGACCTACTATACCGCCAGCTTCACCGAGGTGGAGCAGGAGGTCATCGCCGCCTTCAACAAGCGCTTTCCCTTCGTGCGGGTGGACATGGTGCGCGCCTCCGGCGGGCAGCTGATCACCAGGATCAAGACCGAGCTTGCCGCCGGCAAGCTGGTCGCCGACGTGATCGACCATTCCGACCGCGGCCTGATGAAAGAGATCGAACCGATCTTCGCCGACTACGCGCCGCCGAATGGCGCCGATTACATCGCCGATGTGCTGATCTCGCCCAAGCTCTGGCCGCGGATCACTCCGGGCTGGTCGATCGCCTGCAATTCCGAGCTGATGAAGAACCCGCCGAAGACCTGGTGGGACCTGTGCAAGCCGGAATACGCCGGTAAGCTGGGCCAGGTCATCGGCCCGTCGGGCGGCACCACCTGGACGCGCATCATGTTCGAGCGGCAGGCGCTGGCCGAGGATTACTGGCAGAAGCAGTCCGCGACCAAGCCGGCGCTGTATCCCTCCGGCGCGCCGCTGTCGGACGCGGTGGTGCGCGGCGAGGTGCTGGCCGCGCCGCTGATCTACAACGCGATCTTCCCGAAGAAGAAAGACGGCGCACCGGTCGAGATCTTCTTCCCGCCCGAAGGCGTACCGATCGTGCCCTACGGGACCGGCATCGCCAAGACCGCGCCGAACCCGAACGCCGCCAAGCTGTTCCTCGATTGGTGCCTGTCGGCCGAGGGCCAGGCCTTCACCATCAAGGAACAGGGCAACCTGACCTCGCTGAAGGTGCCACCGTTCCTGCCCGAGGGGTTCGACCCGAAGACCGCCAAGGTCTGGGTGCCGAAATTCGACCAGTTCGTCAGCCTGCGCGACAAATGGCTGGAGGAATGGAACACCGTCTACGGGTATCGCCAGTAGATGTCAGCCGAACTCAAGGTCAGCGGCCTCGGCAAGGCGTTCACCGCCGGGCGTGCCGTGGTCGACGATGTCAGCTTCACCGTCGCGGCAGGCGAGATCGTCGTGCTCCTCGGCCCGTCCGGCTGCGGCAAGACCACCACGTTGCGCTGCGTGGCCGGGCTGGAACATCCGACGGAGGGCGAGATCTCGCTGGGCGGCGAGGTGATCTCGGCGCCGGCGAAGGGCATCCTGCTGCCGCCCCGGCTGCGCAATGTCGGCATGGTGTTTCAGTCCTACGCCGTCTGGCCGCATCTGACGGTGCGGCAGAACGTCGCCTATCCGCTGAAGACCCGCGGGCTGTCGCGCGCCGATATGGACGCGAAGATCCGCCAGGCGCTGGCCCTGGTCGATCTGGAAAGCTACGCCGACCGCTCGGTGACGCAGCTTTCCGGCGGGCAGACCCAGCGCGTGGCGCTGGCCCGCGCCATGGTCTACGAACCCAGGCTGCTGCTGCTGGACGAACCACTGTCCAACCTCGATGCGCAATTGCGGCTGCGGCTGCGCGATGAACTGCGGCGGATCATCAAGGCGGTGGGGCTGACCGCGCTGTATGTGACGCATGAGCAGACCGAGGCGGTGGTGCTCGGCGACCGCATCGGGGTGATGCGCGATGGCAAGCTGTTGCAACTGGCCACCGCGGAGGATCTCTACAACCGCCCGGCCGACCTGTTCGTGGCCGGATTCACCGGCGCGTCGAACGTGGTGCCCGGCACGGTTCGGGCGCATCACGGCGCGTTCGGAGAGATCGAGACCGCATCGGGGGCGCGGCTGTCGGCTTGGCTGAACGAAGGCACGCCGGTGGGCGAGCGGGTGATGGTCGCCGTCCGGCCGGAGAACATCGATTTGGTCCCCGCCGCCGACGCGCCGAACCGCGTCACCGCGCGCATCCTGGAGCGGCGCTACCAAGGCACGCACACGATCTATCATCTCGACCTCTACGGCGCGCGGATCGAGGCGCTGGAGATGGGCACCGCGCCGCGGCACGCCGAGGGCGGCGACGTGACGATCGCGCTGCCGCCGACCCTGTGCTGGGCCTATCCGGCCGCCGAGATCGCGCCCTGAGCCGGGTTAACGGCAAACCAGCGTGAAACCGGCGGGGTTGGAGTAGTGATCGCCTGGTGACAGCACATGCAGCGTCGCCGACCCGCGGAACACCTCGCCGGGGCGGCGGGCCAGTTCCCAGCGCTCGACCACGCTTTCCCCGGCGCGGTGGATGGTGAGCGTTTTCACCGGCCCGGTGGCGCGATC
The DNA here is from genome assembly GCA_903881515.1 of uncultured Rhodospirillales bacterium. Taxonomy (GTDB): domain Bacteria; phylum Pseudomonadota; class Alphaproteobacteria; order Acetobacterales; family Acetobacteraceae; genus CAIRTN01. The sequence continues at coordinate 4,869 of CAIRTN010000193.1, forward strand.
GCTGCGTTCCCAGCGATAGGTGATGGTGATCGGGCGGTTGACCTGGATCGTGCCGATGAACTCGATCGAGGCGGGGCAGCGCCCGTCATAATGCGCCGGCCTGGCCACGGCGCTCACGGCTTCGATCGCGCGGGTCTGTGCCTGCGTCGCAGGGGCGGTCAGGCAGGCCGCGATCAACGCCAGTGCAGCGAACGCGCGGCCGGGAAAATGCACGAAGCTGGTCGTCATCTCGGAGCCTCCGTCATTCCATCAACGGCTGAGTCTGCCACAGATCCGGGCGTGCCATTTTCTGAATGTGCGGCATTTCTTTCAGGGGAGCAGGTACGGCCGCGTGCACCTCGTGCAGTCGAACGGCTCGCAGAGCAGGCGATGCCGGCTTCGCCGGAGCTTATTGTGCCATCCGTCGGACACCATGATTTCCAGCACGTTGACCGACCTGATCAGGAACAGTATCCCCACGGGCTTGGCACAAAGGCGGCGGAGTGGGCCGATGCTGGGCTCGGTGCTCATCACGTTCATCCACGCAAAGCGGTCGCAGACCCGGATATCAAAGGCTCACCCCACACCGTGTCAGAGAGCACTAACCCCGCGATTGATGTGGCGGCCCTGGCGGAGGGCGTCCATCCTGGCGACAACGGAGTTTGGTGCGCCGTAAACCGCAAGACTGCCATTTCCTACCCGGTGCACGGCAATGCCGCATGCTTGCAAGTTGAAAACCGCTCGTTTTGGTTTAGACATAGAAACAGGTGCATTGCCATGCTGGCAGGCCGCTTTCCGCCGGACGGACCGTTTCTCGATATTGGTGGCGGCAATGGCTTTGTCGCCAAAGGCCTGCTTGCCGCGGGGTTTTCCTGCATTCTCGTCGAACCGGGAGAGGAGGGGGCTCTGGCCGCGCGCAGCCGCGGAATCGATCCGGTCATCTGCGCTACGTTGGACGATTGCGCCTTTCGCCCCGCCAGCATCGCCGCCGCCGGCATGTTCGATGTGCTGGAGCATATCGAGGATGACGTCGCCACGTTGCGACAGGTGTACACCCTGCTCAAGCCCGGCGGTCATATGTTTGCCACCGTCCCCGCCTTTCAATTTCTGTTTTCGGCTGACGATGCCGAGGCCGGTCATTTGCGGCGCTATTCACTGTCACGCCTGACCCAGGCCTGCACTGAAGCGGGGTTTACCGTGGCGTTCGCTTCTTATCTGTTCGCGCCGTTGCCACCGATCGTGCTGCTGCTCCGCACCCTGCCAAGCTGGCTCGGCTTGCGCCGTCCCGCCGACGCAGCCCGAAGCGCGGGTGAGCATGCGCCGCAAGGCCTGTTGGCGCGGTGGATGGATCGTGCTCTGGCGTTTGAGTTCAATCGCCTCGCCGCAGGCGGGCGCATTCCCATCGGCGGAAGCTGCATCATCGTCGCCCGCAAGCCGTGATCTGTCCGGTTGCAGGCACAAGGCCCGATTAGGTATCGCTTCATCCACCGATTTGGCGGCTGATCACCGCGCAGCGCGGCAGCGATCTTGCTGATTTTGCAAAAAAAAGGGCGGCACCGCGAGGGTGCCGCCAAGTTTAGGGAGGAAACGTCCAAGAAAGCAGGAAGGTGGCCTTAGCCGCCTTGCTGCGATGCACAATTTATGGATGGGAACGCTCTCATGCAAGGACTTTTTTGCACTGCAGCATGAAAAATTTATAATCCAGCGCCAGGGCGGCGCGGGGCGCGCATGCGACGTGGCGTTACCTTTCCTTAAGGCTTTCCATTATAGGATGCGGTCATGCGTTTAGTGGCATTCCTGCTGATGGTGCTGTGGTCGGCGTCCGGTTTGGCGGAGGCGCCGGTGGCGCCGCGCCTGATCCCGATGCTGGCGCCCGGCATTGCGGCGGCGTCTGGCGGGTTGCCGCGCGTGTTCACGCCGGCGCCGCTGATTTCCACGCCCAGCCAGATGTGCCGGCAGGCCGTGCTGTCCACCGAACGCGCCTTCAAGCTGCCGGAACACCTCATGGCGGCGATCGCGCGGGTGGAAAGCGGGCGGATCGATGCGCAGGGCGTGGTGCATCCCTGGCCATGGACGATCAATGCCGAGGGCGCTGGCCATTATTATGAAACCAAGGCCGAGGCGATCGCGGCGGTGCAGGCGTTGCAGGCGCGCGGCGTGAAATCGGTGGATGTCGGCTGCATGCAGGTGAACCTGATGCATCACCCCGACGCCTTCGCCAGCCTGGACATGGCGTTCGACCCGATGGCGAACGCGCGGTATGCGGCGGGGTTCCTGCTGCGGTTGAAGGACCAGGCCGGCACCTGGCCGAAGGCGACCGCGGCGTACCATTCATGGACGGCGGAACTGGGCAGCGAGTACGAGCGGCGGGTGTCGACGGTCTGGTCCGAGGAGCGCAGCCGGCAGATGGCGGTGGCGGCGAGCGCGGGCGGCAATGTGTGGTCGGTGAACGCGTTCAGCCAGAATATGTGGAACACCGGCGCGCCGCCGCTGGGCGGCGGACAGATGCTGTCAAACCGCGCCGAGCAGGCGCAGATCATCCCGATGACCACCCAAGGCGCCGGGCGCAGCCTGGCCGCCTATCGCGCCGCGCCGATCCCGGTGGTGGCGCGGCCGGCCACGGCTACGAAAATTCCGCCCGGATAGTCTCGCTCGCCGCGCCGATGGCCGGAACCGGGCCGAGCGCGCGCGGGCCGTCGCTGAACTGCACCGGCGGTGCCGCAATCGCGATCGGGCCGCCCGGGGTTTCCACCGTGATCCGGCGCAGGGCGGGATGGCGGGCAAAGCCGGCGACGTCGTTGACCAGGCCGAACGCGGTTTTCGCCCGGTTTAGTCGAGCGGTGGCCTCCGGCAGATCGAGGCTGGCGAACACGCCGGCGACATGGGCGTCCACCTCCGGCCGGTTGGCGACGCGGTTGACGTTGATGTCGAAACCCGGCCGCTTGGGCAGGTCGGGTTCCAGCAGGAAATGGCTGCAGAAATCCGCCCATTCGCGCTCGTTCTGGATGCTGATAAGCACCAGCGTGCCATCGGCCAAAGCGAAGGCCCCGTACGGGCAGATCGAGGCATGCGCGAGGCCCATGCGCTCAGGCGCCTTGCCGGTGCCCTCGAAATACAGCAGCGGCACGTTCATCCAATCGGCCATGCCGTCGAATAGGCTGACCTTCAGCCCCTTGCCCTTGCCGGTGATGCCGCGCTCGATCAGCGCTTCCAGGATGCCGGCATGGGCTGCCATGCCGCAGGCGATGTCGCAGGCCGACACGCCGACCCGGCCGGGGCCGGCGGGGTGGCCGGTGATGCTGGCGAGACCGGATTCGGCCTGCACCAGCAGGTCGTAGGCTTTCATCTCGGCATAGGGACCGCTGTCGCCGTAGCCGGAGATGTCCACCGTGATCAGGCGCGGGTTGATCGCGAGCAGCGCCGCGGCGCCGAAGCCGGCACGCTCGGCGGCACCAGGGGCGAGGTTCTGGATGAACACATCGGCCTTGGTGAGGATTCGGTGCAGCAGCGCCGCATCAGCCGGCTGCTTGATATCGGCGACCAGGCTTTGCTTGCCGCGGTTGAGCCAGACGAAGTAGCTCGACGAACCCTTGGCCGCACGATCGTAGCCGCGGGCGAAATCGCCCTCGGCCCGCTCGATCTTGATCACCCGCGCCCCGGCATCGGCCAGGCGCGAACTGCAATAGGGTGCGGCGACGGCCTGCTCGAGGGCGACGACCAGCAGGCCTTCCAGCGGGCGCGCCATCAGTAGGAGCGGGGCAGGCCGAGCACGTGCTCGGCGATGTAGGACAGCACCAGATTGGTGGAGATCGGCGCCACCTGATACAGCCGGGTTTCGCGGAATTTGCGCTCGATGTCGTATTCCTCGGCGAAGCCGAACCCGCCATGCGTCTGCACGCAGGCCTCGGCGGCGGCCCAGGCGGCCTCAGCAGTCATCATCTTCGCCATGTTGGCTTCCTCGCCGCAATGCTCGCCGGCGTCGAATTTGCGAATGCCTTCATGCAGCAGCAGTTCGGCGGCGCGCATCTGCGCGTAGGCTTTGGCGATAGGGAACTGGATGCCCTGGTTCTGCCCGATCGGCCGGCCGAAAATCTGCCGGTCGCGCGCATAGGCGGTGGAGCGCGCGGTGAACCACTTGGCATCGCCGATGCATTCCGAGGAGATCAGCAGCCGCTCGGCGTTCATGCCGTCGAGGATGTAGCGGAAACCGCGGCCTTCCTCGCCGACCAGCCCGTCGGCCGGGATCACCATGTTGTCGAAGAACACTTCGCAGGAATTATGGTTCATCATGGTGCGGATCGGCCGGATGGTCAGGCCGTTGTCCAGCACCTTGCGCATATCGACAATGAAGGTGGAGATGCCGTCGGTCTTTTTCTTCACCTGATCCCGCGGGGTGGTGCGGGCCAGCAGCAGCATCAGGTCGGAATGCTCGGCGCGGCTGGTCCACACCTTCTGGCCATTGACGACATAGGTGTCGCCCTCGCGGCGGGCGAAGGTGCGCAGCGCCGTGGTGTCTGTGCCGCTGGTGGGCTCGGTGACGCCGAAGGCCTGCAAACGCAGCTCGCCGGTGGCGATCTTTGGCAGGTATTCCGCCTTCTGCGCCGGCGAGCCGTGCCGCAGGATGGTGCCCATGATGTACATCTGCGCGTGGCACGCCGCCCCGTTGCAGCCCTCGGCGTGGATGGTCTCCAGAATTGCCGCGGCCCCGGCCAGCGGCAGGCCGGCGCCACCGTATTCCTCGGGGATCAGCGCGCCGAGATAGCCGGACTGCGTCAGTTCCTGCACGAACTCCGTGGGATAGCCGCGCTCGGCGTCCAGCTTGCGCCAGTATTCCCCGGGGAATTTGGCGCACAGCTTGCGCACCTCTTCGCGGATTTCGGAGAAACTGGTGCTGCTGTGGTCCATCGTCATGTCCTGTCGGGTCGGTGGGGCGCGAAATCTACTGCGCGAGAGCGGCTTGTATCCGGGTGCGGATGGTGGCGCCATCGCGCACCGGCAGCACGCGGACGAGATCCTCCGGCCGGATCTTGATCACCCGCACCCGCGGCGCGGTCTGCGGCTGGTGCAGCGAGGCGGCGAAGGCGGCGACCTCGTCCATCGTGGTCAGCGTCGCGGCATCGGGAATGCCGAAGCCGGCGGCGACCGCGGTGAGGTCAGAGGTGCGGGCGGTCGCGCTCTCCTGGCCGCCGGTCTCGCCGTAGCGGCCGTTGTCGACGATGGCGATCGACAGATTGGCCGGGCGTTGCATGGCGATGGTGGCGAAGCTCTGCGCGCCCATCAGCATTTCGCCATCGCCGGTCAGCACCAGCACGTGGCGGTCTGGCTGCGCCAAGGCCAGGCCGAGGCCGATCATCGCCGCCCCGCCCATCGCGCCCCACAGATAGAAGTTGAGCGGATGGTCGCCGGCGGCGGCGGCGTCATAGGTGGGCGCGCCCAGGCCGGTGACGGCGATCATGCCGCCGCGATTGGCAAGCAGGGTGGCGGCAACGGCACGACGGTCGAGCAGACTGTTGGACTGGCTCATTTCACGAACACCTTGGCGCCGATCAGGCGCTGTGAGAGCAGAACCGCGACCGCGGCGCCGCCGTCATAGACCATGCGGGCTGCGGCATCGAGCGTGGGGCCGACCTCCTCGGGCCGGTCCACCCGAACTGTGCGCACGCCCATCATCTCGAACGCCTGCGGCGTGGCCGCGCCCATCGGGATCTGCCACGGATTGAACTCGCCCCACTCGCCCCGCATGGTGACGATGACCAGCAGCGGCACCCGGCACATCTGCACCAGCGAGAGCATATTGACGCAGTTGCCCACGCCGGAGGACTGCATGAGCAGCACCCCGCGCTGCCCGCCGACCGCCGCGCCGGTGAGCAGGGCGATGCCCTCTTCCTCGGTAGTCAGCGCGATCGGGCGCATCGTCGGCGTGTCGTGCGCCATCTGAATCAGCACGGCGTGGCCGCCATCGGGAACATAAGCGACCTGCCGGACGTCATAACGTTCCAGGGTCGCGTGAATCTCGGCGGGCCAGGCGGCCGCGCTGTCGGTGTCGATGCTCATGGCGTTCCTTCCGGCTGCGCTGCATCCCTATTGTGCAGTGCGGCAATCCAACAGAGGATTAACTTGATCGAGGCCTACGAAACATGCAATGGAGGTAGGCTTCATGGTAACAGATGGCAAATATGTCTGCCGGGGGGCGGTCGTCGGGTGTGCGTGGCGGTTTCAGACAAGGTGATGGCATTATGACGGGTAGGCGTCGCATTTTCGGGGCGGTCGGGTTGGCTGTGGCAGTGCTGATGTCCAGTCAGGCAGCCTGGGCGCAGGGCGGTGCGGTACCGGTAACCGTGGTTGCCGCGGCGAAACGCGATGTTCCCATCCTGCTGCGCAATATCGGCACAGTGCAGGCCAACCAGAGCGCGCTGATCCGCAGCCGGGTGGATGGCACGATCGAGCAGATCTATTTCGCCGAGGGCCAGGACGTGAAGAAGGGCGATCGGCTGGTGCTGATCGATCCGCGGCCATATCAGGCGGCATATGATCAGGCGCTGGCGAAAAAAGCGTCCGACACCGCGCTGCTGACCGGCGCGCAGAAAGACCTGGTCCGCTCGCAGCAACTGGTCACCAACAGCTTCACGCCGCAGCAGACCGTCGACCAGCGCACCGCCACGGTGCAGCAGTTGCAGGCGCAGATCCAGTCCGACGACGCGCTGATCGCGGCAGCGAAAACCAACCTCGACTACACATTGATCACCGCGCCGTTCGACGGCCGGATGGGACTGCGCCAGCTGGATGTCGGCAACGTCGTGCGCCTGGCCGACAGCACCGGCGTCGGCATCGCCACGATCGCGCAGATCCACCCCATCGCCGTCACCTTCACCCTGCCGCAGGACACGTTGCCGGCGATCCAGGCGGCGCTGGCCGCCGGCAAGCCGCTGGCGGTTGCCTATGCGCCCGACGATGTGACGCTGCTGGGGCAAGGGCGAGCTAGCCACCACCGACAACGCGATCGACGCGCTGAGCGGTACGATCCGGATGAAGGCGATCTTCGACAACGCCGAAAACAAGCTGTGGCCCGGCCAGTTCGTCAACATGCGCCTGCAGGTTGACGTCAGCCGCGGTGCCGTGACGGTGCCGTCCGCCTCGGTGCAGCGCAGCCAGACCGAACTGTTCGTCTACCTCGCCAAGCCCGACAACACGGTGGCGATCCAGAAGGTCGAGATCGGCAACGATGACGGTCAAAGCGTGATCGTCACCAAGGGCCTCGCCGAGGGCGCCCTGGTGGTGATCGCCGGGCAGTCCCGGTTGCGCAACGGCGCCCCGGTCATCGTGACTCAAGCAAAGCCTGCCAGCTAGCCTGTCCAGCAACACGATTTCCCGACCAGCGAGCATCGCCGTATGAGCATTTCGACTCCGTTTATTCGCCGGCCCGTTGGAACCTCGCTGCTAATGGCGGCGATCGTGCTGGTCGGCATCGCGGCCTTCCCGCTGCTCCCCGTCGCCCCGCTGCCGCGCGTGGAATTCCCCACCATCCAGGTGCAGGCGAAATTCCCCGGCGCCAGCCCGGAGACGATGGCCACCTCGGTGGCACAGCCGCTGGAACGCCAATTCGCGCAGATCCAGGGCGTGGCACAGATGACCTCGGTCAGCGTGCAGGGCGGCACCTCGATCACCGTGCAGTTCGACCTGAACCGGCAGATCGACGCCGCCGCGCTCGATATCCAGGCCAAAATCACCGCCGCCACCGGCCAGCTCCCGCGCAACCTGCCGCAGCCACCCTCATTCTGGAAGGTGAACCCCTCCGACAGCCCGATCCTGATCCTGGCGGTGCAGTCCGACGAGATGCCGCTGATCACCATAGACGACTACGCCGACAACATCCTGGCGCAGCAGATCTCGACGATCTCCGGCGTGTCGCAGGTGTTCATCGGCGGCGAGCGCAAGCGCGCCGTCCGCGTGCAGATCGACCCGGCGCGCCTCGCCGCAATGGGGCTGACGCTGGAAGACGCCCGCGCCACCCTGCTCACCGCCACGGTCAATTCGCCGAAAGGCTCGATCGACGGCCCGGTCCGCAGCTTCACCGTCTACGCCAATGACCAGCTGACCAAGGCGTCCGACTACAACAATATCGTCATCGCCTATCGCAACGGCGCGCCGGTGCGCATCCGCGATATCGGCCAGGCGGTGGATTCCTCAGAAAACAACCTGCAGATCGGCCACCAGAACGGCAAGACCGGCGTGCAGCTGATCATCTTCAAGCAGCCCGGCGCCAACATCCTCGAAACGGTGGACGCGATCCGCGCCCAGCTCCCCCGCCTGATGGCCTCGATCCCGCCCTCGATCGAGGTCAAGGAGGTGATGAACCCCACCGAGACCATCCGCGCCTCGGTGGAAGACGTCGAATTCACCCTGGTGCTCTCGGTGGCGCTGGTGGTGATGGTGATCTTCATCTTCCTGCGCAACGTCTGGGCCACCATCATCCCCTCGATCACCGTGCCGATCGCCCTGATCGGCACCTTCGCGGTGATGTACCTGCTCGACTTCTCGCTCGACAATCTGTCGCTGATGGCGCTGACGATCTCCGTCGGCTTCGTGGTCGACGACGCGATCGTGGTGCTGGAAAACATCTACCGTCACATCGAGGACGGCGAACGCCCGATGGACGCCGCGATCAAAGGCGCCGGCGAAATCGGCTTCACCATCATCTCGATCTCCGCCTCGCTGATCGCCGTGTTCATCCCGCTGCTGCTGATGAGCGGCATCGTCGGCCGCCTGGTCCGCGAATTCGCCCTCACCGTGACGGTCGCCGTCGCGGTGTCGGCGGTGGTCTCGCTGACGCTGACGCCGATGATGTGCTCGCGCTTCCTGCGCGGCCATTCGGAGAATCACGGCTGGATCTACCGCATGGTGGAGGGCTTCTTCGACGCCCTGCTCAACGGCTACCGCCGCACGCTGGATATCGCCCTACGCTTCCAGTTCATCACCCTGATGACCTTCCTCGCCACCGTCGCGGTCACCGGCTACCTCTACTCCGCCATCCCCAAAGGCTTCTTCCCGGAGCAGGACAACGGGATGATGATGGGCACCTCCGAAGGCCCGCAGGACGTCTCGTTCCGCGAAATGGTGCGCCTGCAGCTCAAGCTCGGCGAAGTCCTGCTGTCCGACCCCGCGGTCGCCGCCTATTCCTCCAACGTCGGCGCCGGCTCCGGCGGACGCACCGGCAATAACGGGCAGTTCTTCATCAACCTCAAGCCTCTCGCCGAACGCAAGGTCAGCGTGCAGGAGGTCATCGCCCGGCTCCGCCCGAAAATCGCCAAGGTCGAGGGCGCACAGCTCGTGCTGCAGGCCGGCCAGGACATCCGCGTCGGCGGCCGCTCCAGCAAGGCGGCCTACCAGTACACCCTGCAGGACGCCGACGTCGAAGAGCTCTACTCCTGGTCGCCAAGGTGCTGGCCCGCCTGCGCAGCATCCCCGAACTGCGCGACGTCGCCACCGACCAGCAGACCGGCGGCACCACCGCGGTGCTGACCATCGACCGCGACGCCGCCGCCCGCTTCGGCATTCAGCCGCAGGTGATCGACGACACGCTCTACGACGCCATCGGCCAGCGCCAGGTGACGCAGTATTTCACCCAGGTGAACACCTACAAGCTGATCATGGAGGTCACGCCCAGCCAGCAGGGTGACCTCGCCGTGCTCAACAAACTGTTCGTGAAATCCAACACCGGACAGGTGGTGCCGCTCTCCACCTTCGTGAAGGTCGACAGCACCCGCGTCGCGCCGCTCTCGATCAGCCATCAGATGCAGTTCCCCGCCGTCACCCTGTCGTTCAACCTCGCCCAGGGCGTTGCCCTCGGTCAGGCGGTGGACGCGGTGAACAACGCCATGCGCGAAATCGGCACGCCCGTGTCGCTGCAAAGCTCGTTCCAGGGCACCGCACAGGCCTTCCAGTCCTCGCTGGCCAGCCAGCCCTACCTGATCGCCGCCGCGATCATCACCGTCTACATCATCCTGGGCATCCTCTACGAAAGCTACATCCTGCCGCTGACCATCCTGTCGACCATCCCGTCGGCCGGCGTCGGCGCGATCCTGATGCTGATGATCTTCCACTACGACCTCTCGGTGATCGCGATCATCGGCGTCATCCTGCTGATCGGCATCGTCAAGAAGAACGGCATCATGATGGTGGACTTCGCCATCAACGCCGAACGGCGCGACGGCGAAACCCCGTTCAACGCCATCCGGCAAGCCTGCCTGCTCCGCTTCCGCCCGATCATCATGACCACGATGGCCGCCCTGCTCAGCGGCCTGCCGCTCATGCTGGGCCATGGCTCAGGCTCCGAACTGCGCCGCCCACTGGGCTACGCCATGGTCGGCGGACTGGCACTCAGCCAGATTCTGACGCTCTACACCACGCCGGTGATCTACCTCTACATGGAGCGCCTGCAACGGCTGATCTCGCCGCGCCGCGCCCGCACCATGCCGAGCCTGGCCGACAAGATGGGCGGCGCGGCGGCGGACTGAACCCGCCGCGCCGGCCGCTCAAAGGGGGATACGATGCAACGACGCGGCATACTTCTGGGCGCAATCCTGGCGATGACCGGCGCGGCCGCCGCAAAGGCGGCCAACCCCTCGATGCTCGAAACATTCAAATACGACGCACCAGACTTCGCCCACCCCCTCCCCAAAGCACTCCACCGCCTGGTCGTTCAGGTCAGCGACGACCGCCCGGAACTCTGGACCATGGCCCTGAACAATGTCGGCGCCACCCAGGCCGCGCTCGGCAAAGACAATGTCCATATCGTGGTGGTCACCTACGGACCCGGCCTGAAAATGATCATGACCGGCAGCCCCGTCGCCGACCGCGTCGCTGCCCTCGACGCCGCCGGCGTGGAATTCGACGCCTGCTGGAACACCATGCAAGGCATGCAAAAAGCCACCGGCAAACTGCCCGACCTGCTCCCCCCCGCCGTGATCGTCCCTTCCGGTGTCGTGCGCATCATGCAATTGCAAACACACGCATTCCTGTATCTTCGCCCCTAGGGGCTTGCCATAAAATCCCAGGCAGAAAGCAAGAAAAATGACCACAGAGGCACAGAGGACACAGAGAAGATTAGAAAGAAAAATTTAATAAAAATATCTTTCTTCCTCTTGCTTTCTACCTCTGTGTCCTCTGTGTCCTCTGTGCCTCTGTGGTCAAACTTCTTCCTTCAGAAAAGGCAAATGAATCTTCTTTTTTGAATAAAAAAAGCAAAAAACTTTCTTCCCTCGCCTACACAAAATCCCGTTGCAGGGCGATTTAAAAAGTTTTTTGCGTCGCTTTTTTACAAAAATGCGACCCTTACTGCCTTCCTTCCGCGCCTAAGCAACAAACTCCTCCACCCGATACCCCTGCGCGAACAACGCTGCCCGCAGATTGCCATGCCGGATCTCCGCCCGCGCCTCGGCCGCCACGATCGGTTTGGCGTGATATGCGATCCCCAGCCCCGCCGTGCGCAGCATTGCCAGGTCGTTGGCGCCATCGCCGATCGCCAGCGTCGCCGCCAGTTTCAGCCCGCGTGCGGCGGCCAGTTCTTCCAGCGTCGCCTGCTTGGCGTCGCGGTCCAGGATCGGCTCGCTTACCTTACCGGTCAGCACCTTGCCGTCATCCAGCAACGTGTTGGCGCGATGGATATGGAACCCGACTTTTTCCGCCACCCGCCCGGTGAACCAGGTGAACCCGCCGGACACCAGCGCCGTGGTCGCGTTATGCGCCCGCATCGTCGCCACCAGCTCGCGCGCACCGGGCATCAGCTCGGTCTTCGCCCAGGTCTGCTCCAGCGCCTGCAGCCCGAGGCCCTTCAGCATGGCGACCCGCCGGCGCAGCGCCTCGGAGAAATCGATCTCCCCGTTCATGCTCTGCTTGGTGATCGCGGTGATTTCGTCCTTCAGCCCGGCATAGGCCGCGAGCTCGTCCAGCGTCTCGCTGGTCACGATCGTGCTGTCCATATCGGCGATCAGCAGCCCCTTGCGCCGCCCGCGCGCCTTGGTGGCGATCGCGTCGATCCACGACCCCTCCATCGCATCTTCCACCACGTTCAGGTCGGGCAGGGCCGGGCAGGGAATGTCGACCGCTTCGCCCTTGCTGAGCACCACCGGCTCGCCGCCTTGGACGGCGGCGCGCGCACGCGCGATGATGGCGGGCGTCAGCGTTGCGTGGGGCAGGGCGGCGACCAGGGTGAGGATATAGGACATGGGCGCGGTATGCGGCGAAGTGCCGGCGCGGGCAAGACGTGATGGTTGAGCAACCGCTCGCGCTCATCGTCGCCGGCCCCACCTGCTCGGGCAAATCGGCGCTGGCGATGCTCCTGGCCGACCGGCTGGGCGGCACCGTGATCAACGCCGATTCCATGCAGGTCTACCGCGAACTGCGCCTGCTCACCGCCCGGCCCAGCGCGGCCGACGAGGCCACTGTACCGCACGCGCTCTACGGCATTCGCCCCGCCGCCGAGGCCGGCAGCGTCGCCTGGTGGCGCGCCGAGGCGCTGGCGGCGATGGCCGCCACGCGCGTTCCGGTGCTGTGCGGCGGCACCGGCATGTATTTCGCGGCCCTCACCCAGGGCCTGTCGGAAATCCCCGACCCCGGCGAGCCCGCCCGCGCCGAGGCCCGCTGGCTGCTCGCCGAGCACGGCCCGCTCGCCCTGCACGCCATGCTGGCCAAGGTGGACCAGGCCACCGCCACCCGCCTGCGCCCGTCCGACAGCCAGCGCGTCACCCGCGCCTGGGAGGTCTGGCGCGGCACCGGCCGTGGCCTCGCCGCCTGGCAGGCGCAAAAAGGCGCCCCCGCCCCCTACCGCTTCGTCGCCCTGCGTCTGGATCCGCCGCGCGAAGACCTCCGCGCCGCCATCGGCCAGCGCTTCGCGGCCATGCTGGACCAAGGCGCGCTCGACGAGGTACGCGCCCTGCTCGCGCTCAATCTCGACCCCGCTTTACCGGCGATGCGCGCCGTCGGCGTGCCCGAACTGGCCGCCCATCTGCGCGGCGAGATCACGCTCGCCGAAGCCGCAAGCCGCGCCGAACTGGCCACCGGCCAGTACGTGAAGCGGCAATCCACCTGGTTCCGGAACCGCCAATTGGCGGATTTTGCGCGGACGCATACGATCCATGCGCGTATTGCAGACTTAGAGCAATTTTCGGAAAGAAATTTACCCGAAATCATCTCATTTATTCAGGATGCGGGTTGACGCGGTGCAGCGTAAAGACGTATGGCAGGCGCCATGAGCACCACCACACAAACCCAGACTGCCATTGACACCGAATCCGCGCCAGGGGCCGAAATCCTGCTGCGCGCGCTCAAGGATCAGGGCGTCGAGGTCGTATTTGGCTATCCCGGCGGCGCGGTGCTGCCGATCTATGACGCGATCTTCAATCAGAACGCGATCCGCCACATCCTGGTGCGCCACGAGCAGGCCGCGGTGCATGCCGCCGAAGGCTACGCCCGCAGCACCGGCAAGGTCGGCGGCGTGCTGGTCACCAGCGGCCCCGGCGCCACCAACGCCGTCACCGGCCTGGTCGACGCGTTGATGGACAGCATCCCCATCGTCTGTCTCACCGGACAGGTGCCGACACACCTGATCGGCAATGACGCGTTCCAGGAAGCCGACACCACCGGCATCACCCGCCCGGCCACCAAGCACAACTATCTGGTCAAGCGCCCGCAGGACCTCGCCCGCGTGGTGCACGAAGCGTTCTACGTCGCCAAATCCGGCCGCCCCGGCCCGGTGGTGATCGATCTGCCGAAGGACATCCTGATCGGCCCGGCCCCCTACACGCCCGCCGCCGTCGCGCTGCATCGCAGCTACCGCCCGCAGACCGAGCCCGATGCCGGGCAGATCGCGCGCACCGTGCAACTGCTGAAAACCGCCAAGCGCCCGGTGATCTATACCGGCGGCGGCGTGATCAACGCCGGCCCCGCCGCCAGCGCCGCGCTGGTGAAGTTCGTCCGCAAAACCGGCATCCCGGTCACCTCGACGCTGATGGGCCTCGGCGCCTACCCGTCGAACGACCCGCATTTCCTCGGCATGCTCGGCATGCACGGCACCTACGAGGCCAACCTCGTGATGCATGGCTGCGACGTCATGCTGAACGTCGGCGCCCGCTTCGATGACCGGGTGACCGGCCGGCTGAACGCCTTCAGCCCCGACAGCACCAAGATCCACATCGATATCGACCCCAGCAGCATCAACAAGAACGTGCCGGTGCAGGTGCCCATCGTCGCCGATGCCGGCCGCGCGCTCGAAGCCCTGCTCGCGGCGTGGGACGCCGATCCCGCCCCGTCCGACCGCGTGGCGCTCGCCTCGTGGTGGAAACAGATCGACACATGGCGCGGCCTGGACTGCCTGAAATTCACCCAGGACATGACGCCCGGCGCGATCATCAAGCCGCAATACGCCATCCAGCGCCTCTACGACATCACCCGCGAGCTTGGCCGCGAGACCTATATCTCCACCGAGGTCGGCCAGCATCAGATGTGGGCCGCGCAATACTTCCGCTTCGATCAGCCGAACAAGTGGATGACCTCCGGCGGGCTGGGCACCATGGGCTACGGCCTGCCCGCGGCGATGGGCGTGCAGATCGCCCACCCCGATGCCCTGGTGATCGACATCGCCGGCGAAGCCTCGATCCTGATGAACATTCAGGAAATGGCCACGCTCTCGCAGTACCGCCTGCCGGTGAAGGTGTTCATCCTGAACAACCAGTACATGGGCATGGTGCGGCAGTGGCAGGAACTGCTGCATGGCGGCCGCTACTCGGAAAGCTACAGCGAGGCGCTGCCCGATTTCGTCAAGCTCGCCGATGCCTTCCACGGCGTTGGCCTGCGCGCCACCAGCGTCGATCAGCTCGATGACGTCATCCGCGAAATGCTGGCCTGCCCGCGCGCGGTGATCGCCGATATCGCGGTGGATCAGAAGGAAAACTGCTTCCCGATGATCCCGTCGGGAGCGGCGCATAACGAGATGATCCTGGGCGCCGAACACGCGTCGCAGGGGGCAAGCGTAACCGACGGGGGCCTGGCGCTGGTCTGAAGCGCCCCCTGCCGACGCGACCCTCCTCCAACTGAAGATTGCCCAAATGTCCAATACCACCGACCTGCCGCAACGCTCCGCGACGATCTCCGTTCTGGTCGAGAACGAGGCCGGCGTGCTCGCCCGCGTCATCGGCCTGTTCTCCGGCCGCGGCTACAACATCGACAGCCTGACCGTCGCCCCCGTCGACGACGCCGGCAACCGCAGCCGGATCAATATCGTCACTTCCGGCACCGAAATGGTGATCGAACAGATCAAGGCCCAGCTCGATCGCCTGGTCCCGGTCTACCGCGTCGCCGACCTGTCCAAGCAAGGCCCGCACATCGCCCGCGAACTGGCGCTGATCAAGGTGGTCGCCACCGGCGACAACCGGATCGAGGCACTGCGCCTCGCCGAAGCCTTCCGCGCGCGGGTCATCGATGCCACCACCGAGAGCTTTGTGTTCGAGATGACCGGCAATACCGACAAGCTCGACGCTTTCATCGAACTGATGCGCAAGCTCGGGCTCGCCGAGGTGTCCCGCACCGGGGTTGCCGCGATTGCGCGGGGGACACGGGTTATTTAAGGGGTTCTTTTTTGAAAAAAAGAACCAAAAAACTTTTCTCCTCTCCGCCTGCCCGGGCGCGTCGCGCAGACCACGGACGTTGATGCAAGCGGATGGAAAAAGATTTTTTGCTTCTTTTTGTTCACAAAAAGAAGACCCTTCCTTCCTTCGACTTCACTGACTAAACCGACCGTTCCAAAGGGAGAAGCGCAGATGCGCGTTTACTATGACCGCGACGCCGACGTTAACCTGATCAAGGCCAAGA
>CAIRTN010000194.1 GCA_903881515.1 uncultured Rhodospirillales bacterium
CGGCTGATGATCTATGCCCTGGGACGCGGCGTTGACGCACCCAACCAGCCCTCGATCCGCGCCATTCGCGCTACCGCGGCGAAGGATGATTACCGTTTCGACGACATTGTTCTGGGTATCGTTCAAAGCGTACCTTTCACCATGAGAAGGACACCGAGCCATGATGATCCCGCGTAAGGCCCTCCACCGCCGCACCGTGCTGCGCGGCATGATGGGCACCGCCCTGGCCCTTCCGGTGCTGGAAGCGATGTCGCCCTCGGCCAAGGCCGCCGACGCCGCCGCTGCGGCGCGCAAGCGCTTTCAGGTGATCTACACGCCCAACGGCTACATCATGCAGAACTTCCGCCCCGCCGAGGTCGGAACCAACTACACGATGTCGCCCATCCTCAAGCCGCTGGAACCTTTCCGCGACAAGTTCGCGATTATGGGCGGCTTCGATCACGTCCAGGCCGAAGCGCTGGGCGACGGCGCCGGCGACCATGCCCGTTGCTGCGGCACGTTCCTCACCGGCATGCATGTCCACAAGAGCGAATCCGTCATCAGCAACGGCATCAGCGCCGATCAGGTCGCGGCCCGCGAGTTCGGCAAGATCACCCAGCTGCCTTCGCTGGAAGTCGGCCTGGAAATGCCCAGCCTGGTGGGCGGTTGCGACAGCGGCTACAGCTGCGCCTACACCAACACCATGTCCTGGACCGGCCCGAACACGCCGCTGCCCACCACCATCAATCCGCGCGAGATCTTCGAGCGCCTGTTCGGCGACGGCGACAGCGTTGACGCCAAGACCCGCATGGCCGTGCTGCGCCGCCAGGCCAGCCTGCTGGATTTCGTCGCCGAGGATGCCAAGCGCTTTTCCGGCAATCTGGGCGCCGCCGACAAGCAGAAGATCGACGAATATCTCACCGCCGTGCGCGAGATCGAACAGCGCATCGCGCGCGCCGAACAGCATGGCAGCGAAGCCGCCCTGCCCGAGATGGCGCGGCCATCCGCGATTCCGGCTTCCTACAGCGAATATGCCCGCATGATGATCGACCTGCAGGTGCTGGCCTACCAGGCCGACATGACCCGCGTCATCACCTTCATGCTGGGCCGCGAAGGCTCGCCCCATTCCTATCCGGAAACCGGCGTTCCCGACGGCCATCACCCGCTCAGCCATCACGGCAACGATGTCGACAAGATGAACCGCCTGACCAAGATCAACACCTATCACTGGGAGCAGATCGCCTATTGGTTCAAGCGCATGTCCGAGACCAAGGAAGGCGACAAGAGCCTGCTCGACACCACCCTGGTGCTGGCCGGCGCGTCGCTTGCCGACCCCAATCGCCATGACCATCGCGATCTGGGCATCATCGCGGGCGGCGGCCTGATCAAGGGCGGCTATCACGTCCGGGCCAACAATGTGCCCATGACCAACCTGCTGCTGTCGATGATGGATACGCTGGGCGTGAACCAGGCCAAACTGGGAGACAGCACCGGCCGTGCCGGCGACCTGTCGACCGGCCTGGTCTGACATAAAGAGAATGACGATGCGCAACCAAGTTCGCCGGCCCCAATGGCCTGCAGGGCATCCTGATGGCCCGCAAGGACCAGTTCGTCGATGCCTTTACCGAGCGGCTGATGATCTATGCCCTGGGACGCGGCGTTGACGCACCCAACCAGCCCTCGATCCGCGCCATTCGCGCTACCGCGGCGAAGGATGATTACCGTTTCGACGACATTGTTCTGGGTATCGTTCAAAGCGTACCTTTCACC
>CAIRTN010000195.1 GCA_903881515.1 uncultured Rhodospirillales bacterium
GCTTGGCCTGTCGATCTGCCGTGGCCTGCTGCACGACATGGCCGGCGGCATCTCCGTCAACAACCAGGACGGCGGCGCCGCCTTTACCGTCACTTTGCCACTTCAGCCGCCGGCATAGCCGCACGCCGCCGTTCCAGCGCCCGCTGCTGCGCCTGGGCAAGCACAGCGCTGACATCGCGCAGCCGTGACACCTTCCCCAGCGTGGCAAACACACCCAGCCGCGCCGCCCGTGCCGCATCCAGCTCCGAAAGCCGCCCGGTCAGGATCACCACCTCGATCGCATGCGCCTCGCCGCGACCTGCCAGCAGCCGCTCCGCCAGATCCAGCCCACTGAGCCCCGGCATCAACAGATCGGTCATCACCACCGCCACATCCGCCGGCCCGGCGATCACCGCCAGTGCCGCGACAGCGTCCCCAGCGGTTAACACGTTGAATCCAAAGGACTGTACGCCATCTGCCAGCTCTTCCAGCAACGCCACATCGTCGTCGACCAGGAGTACGCGCGTCATTTTTGTTTACCCAACGATTTTATCACGTAAATAATGAATGCGAATGAACATCGTATAAGTGACAAATTAGACCCTTCTTTGTCTAATGTCGATGGTTTTAAACTAATGGGAAATATTTTTGTATTTTCAGCTATACCTATATGTCGATTTTTTTGTAGGTATAAGTACTCATGGTCGAGGAAGAAAAGGCAGCAGTCCCTTTTTGAAAAAAGGGACGCAAAAACTTTTTTCCACCCGGTTCCGATCTGCGGGAACAACGCGGTAAATGGACGAATCGCCGGCGGGCGTGCCTACCCTGCCCCATGCCGCACACCGTCACCTTCATCACCCACCCCGACGTGCTGATCGACCCCGCGGTACCCGTGCCCGACTGGCCGCTCTCGCCCCGCGGGCGAGACCGCATGGCCTGCATCCACGCTTTGCCCTGGGTCGCAGGCCTGCGTGCGATCTGGTGCAGCACCGAGCGCAAAGCCCGCGACGGCGCCGAAATCCTCGCCGCCCCGCGCGGCCTGCCCATCACCAAATGGGCAGAGCTTGGCGAGAACGACCGTTCGTCCACCGGCTATCTCCCCCGCGCCGCGTTCGAGGCGATGGCCAACCGCTTCTTCGCCGAACCCGATACCAGCATCGCAGGCTGGGAACGCGCCGCCGACGCGCAAACCCGCATCATCGCCGCGGTGCGGCACGTCATCGCCGCCTCCGGCACCGCGGGCGACATCGCCATCGTCGCCCATGGCGGCGTCGGCACCCTGCTGCTCTGCCACCTCGCCGGCCACCCGATCGCCCGCGCACACGACCAGCCGCCAAACAACGGCGGCAACTACTTCGCCTTCAACGCCGCCACCTGGCGCCTGCACCACCGCTGGCGCGCGATCGATTCAGCGGACTGAATTTTTTCTGTTGACAGCCGCGCGCGTTGTGGTTAGAAAATAAAACATGAACAGGATCGCGCCGCACATCCTCAACCTGATGTACTGCATAGCCGACAGGATCAATATCCTGCGCGGAGCGGCCGCGCCGTTGCTGATGCTCACCTATCTGCGCGTCGAAGCCATGAACCGCCGCCTCAACCGGCTGTGGGACAAGTGGCGCAGCAACACCCTGCCCAAGCCGCGCCAGCCGCGCCCCGGCCGCGTCTCCAAACCCAACCC
>CAIRTN010000196.1 GCA_903881515.1 uncultured Rhodospirillales bacterium
GCGGGAAGCCGAGTTCGGGGATCACCGGGGAGGATTGCAGCCAGCCGCCCGAGGGGGTGGCGCTGACCATGTTGCCCCATTTGTCGATGATATCGATGTGGCAGGTGTCGCCGCCCATGGCGCCCAAGCGGGCGACGGTGGGTTCGCCGATGCCGGGGGCGCGGGTGAGCAGTTCGATGCGCTTGTTGGCCTCGTGATCCACCGTGCCGTTGAAGCCGTGCACCACGCCGGGGCGCAGGTCCATCGAGGCGGTGTCGCCGATCAGCGCGCGGCGGCTGTTGTTGTAGCTGTCGGACAGCAACTGGCCGAGCGGGACCTGCACATGGTCGGGGTCCCCGTAGTAGGCCTCGCGATCGGCGAAGGCGAGCTTCAGCGCTTCGGATACGGTGTGCACGAAATCGGCACCGTTGGGGTCCATCGACGCGAGGTCGAATTCCTTCAGCAGCGCGAGGGCCTGCAGCATGGCCGGGCCCTGGCACCAGCCGCCGCCGACCTTCAGCACGGTGTGACCGTGGTAGTCGTAGGCCAGCGGGTCTTCGACGGTGGCGGCCCAGCGGGCGAGGTCGGCACCGGTGAGCATGCCCTTGTGACGGCTGCCGGAGGCGTCGAGGATTTCTTCGTTGCGGTAGAAGCGGTCAATCGCGTCGGCGGCGAAGCCGCGATACCAGGCGTTGCGGGCGGCATCGATGCGGGTTTCGCGGGTGGTGCCGACGGCTTCCTTGACCAGGCGCTGCCAGAAGGCGGCGAGCGCGGGGCGGCGGAACAGCTTGCCGAGTTCCGGGGCATTGCCGCCGGGCAGCCAGACTTCGGCGGAGGTCTTCCACTCCTGCTCGAACAGCGGGCGCATGTTCTCGATCGCGGCGGGAATGCGGGGGACGAGATGGATGCCGTTGGCAGCGTAGCCGATGGCGTACTCCAGCACGTCGGCCAGTTCCATCGTGCCCCAGTCGCGCAGCATCAGCGCCCAGGCGTCGAACGCGCCGGGAACCACGGCGGGGAGCAGGCCGGTGCCGGGGATCAGGTCGAGCCCAAGCGCGGCGAACGCTTCCGGGGTGGCGGCGTCGGGGGCGACGCCCTGGCCGCAGATCACGTGCTGCTGGCCGGATTTCGCGTCGTGGATGATGATCGGCACATCGCCGCCGGGGCCGTTCAGATGCGGTTCGGCGACGTTGAGCACGAAGGCGGTGGCGACCGCGGCATCGAAGGCGTTGCCGCCCTTTTCCAGCACGGCCATGCCGACGGAACTGGCGATCCAGTGCGTGGTGGCGACCACCCCGAAGGTGGCAGCGATTTCTGGCCGTGTCGTAAACATTTCACATCTCCGGGGCTTGCTTGGGAACCGTTCTAGCCGCAAGCAGCCTCGATGCAAAATCGTGCTGGACTGCTGGTGTTGGTGGTCGGCCCCTCGGGGGCGGGCAAGGATACGTTGATGGAGGCCGCGCGCGCGGCGCTGCGGGGCGATCCGCACACCCTGTTTGCGACCCGCGAAATCACCCGGCACGCCGAGGCCGGGGGGGAGGCGCATGTCGAAGTCTCCGTGGAGACGTTCATGGCGCGCCGCGATGCCGGGTCCTATGCGCTGCACTGGGGGGCGCATGGGCTGTTCTACGGCATTCCGCGCAGCATCGACGCAGCGCTGGCGGCGGGGCGGGTGGTGGTGGCCAATGTCTCCCGCTCGGTGCTCAGCGAGGCGGCCGCGCGATACCGGGTGCGGGTGCTGCTGATCACCGCGCCGATGGAGGTGCTGGCGGCGCGGCTGTTGGCGCGGGGGCGGGAGAGCGCCGAAGATGTCGCGGCACGGCTGCGGCGCGAGGTGGTGGTGCCGGAGGGGCTGGAGACGGTGCGCGTGGTGAATGACCGGAGCGTGGCTGAGGGGGTGGCGGCGGTGGTGGGGGCTTTGAGGTAAGGAAGCGGTCCTTTTTTGGAAAAAAGGACCAAAAAACTTTTTTCCTTTTGGGTTTCAGGTAGGTAGGGCTTTTTTATTGCTATATCGGAACAAAATAAGCGTGGAGTGGCGATATAGGTCGGAATGTCGCAAATTTTAAACGAAGCCTCTGCGCTGGGGTGGGGCAGCGATCGACGCGCGGAGGAGTTTTGAGCGTGGGGCGCGGATGTGGGGGCTGCTTGCTTGCTCGGTTGGGCGATGCGGCGCGGGGTGGGCGCGGGGCTGCGCCTTGGGGAACGGACCCGATAGGACGTACGGGTGCGCTGGCGCGCGGGAAGGGGGGCGGGCGGCGGCGCGGGTGCGGTGGCGATCGGGGCTGGCGGTGGCAGTGTGCTCGCGCAGGGCAGCGTGCCGTCGCGCCAGGCATTGAACAGCGTATCGAGGGCCGCGGTCAGTTGACGAAGCTGTAGCCAGTACAGAATCAGGGCGGGCAGCGCGGCGCAGCTTCGCCAGGCGCTTGCGAGGATGGTGCCTTTCAGATCGGTGAGGAGGTTTGTGAATGTGTTCATAAAAGTGTGTATATATAACCGATGGTAAGATGGCAAGCAAAAAATATTGGGCATCACTGTTTTTGTGATGGAGGCCGCAGGGGCAGCAATTCGGCGCGCCGGCTGTTACGCTCGGGGTCTGATCTGGGGTGAGGACGCAGCGGCCATGGCGAAAAATATCGTGTTTTGTGCGGATGGGACGTGGAACGGTCCGGGGGAGACCGACAACCAGGGCCGGCCGGACCCGACGAATATCTACAAGCTGTTCCTGCGGCTGGATGGCGAGCCTTCGCCGACGGGGCCGCGGCTGGACGATGAGCAGGAGCACAGCGCGTCGGCGGACGGGGTGGTGGTGCAGGTCTCGAAATACATCCACGGGGTAGGGGATTCGAGCAATCCGATCATGAAGGTGCTGGGCGGCGCGATGGGCGCCGGGCTGATCGCGCGGATCGTGCGCGGATATACCTTCATCTCACGCAACTATGAGCCCGGTGACCGGATCACGCTGGTGGGGTTTAGCCGGGGGGCGTACACCGCCCGCGCGTTGGGCGGGTTGATCAGTGCGTCCGGGCTGCTGGACCGCAGCACGTATAATCCGGCGGATACGGCGGCAGCCTACAAGCTGGGGGCGGCGGCCTGGTATGCACATCAGCGGCGGGGGCATACCGATGGGATTCTGGGGCAGTTCGAGAAGCTGGTGGAGGATCTGCCGGGGTTTCTGATGCGGGCGCCGGCGTCGTACGTGACGGGGGTGCTGATCCAGGCGATCGGGGTGTGGGACACGGTGGGGTCGTTTGGTTTCATCGATACCTCGGCGGCGGATGGCAGCAGAGTCGATCTGTTTCCGCTGGTCGATACCGATCTGCCGGCGAGCGTGCTGAACGGATTTCATGCGATTTCGACCGATGAGCGGCGGCATGATTTCACACCGAGCCTGTGGAACCGGCGCGATGGGGTCGTGCAACGGCTGTTTCCCGGCGCGCATGCGGATGTGGGCGGGGGGTATCCGATGGCGGGGGGCGAGTCCGGGTTGTCGGATGGCGCGCTGGCGTGGATGGAGGCGCAGTTGGGCGACCCGGCGGTGGGGGTACTGATTGGCGGCATGAGCCCGTTTGAGCAGAGTGCGGACGCGACGGGGTCATCGCATCAGCCGTGGCGGTATGTGCCGTGGATGGCGCTGGGCGCGGCGATCCGGCGTTTCGACGGGCGGATGGATGTTGTGGTTGATGCGTCGGTGCGGGCGCGGATGGCGGCGGGGGAGGTGGTGCTGGACCCAGGGAATCCGAAGGGGGTGCCGGCTTTGGGGGCGGAGCGCGGGGTTTATGTGCCGGGGAATTTGCCTGGGTAGGGCGGGCGCGGAAGGTGGCGGATTACGCTGCGCTAATCCGCCCTACAAGATTGATATTTCGGGGTTTTTTTGGATCCCTTTTTTGCAGAAAAGGGACTGCTTGCTTTCCCTTGCTAACCGAACAGCTCGCTGAGATCGAAGGTGTCGTTATCGGCGGCGATGCCGCGGTTGAAGCGTTCGATGCGCTTCTTGTTGATCTCGGTGTTGTCGACGACGTTCTGGTTGCTGGGGGTAGTGACGGTGCGCACGCTGTGGCCGGTGCCGAGCAGGCCGGTGTGGTTGGCTTCGAAATGCACGACCTGGATGGCGTTGGTGGTTGGCATGACGCAGCAGACGGTGACGAAGGCGCCGATGCCGGAGGTCAGCGGAGAGCCGACATTGTGCTTATGGGTGAGGAAGGCGGCGGCCTTGAGCTCGGAGCCGATGATCCATTGTGGCGTGCCCTGGAAGGTGCTGTTGGGGCCGGTCATGCCGCGCTGTTTCTTGGCGATATCGGCGCCCCAGGCGGCGAGCTGGCCGCGGGGCATCACCAGGATGGAGCTGGTGGAGGATTTCACGCCGGGGATGGTGCCGGTTTTGCGCCCGATCTGGCGGGTGCGGCCGGCGCTGAGCAGGGCGTTGTAGGAGGTGGAGTCGGGGACGATGCAGAGGTGCTTGGCATCGAAGTTCCGGCTGTGGAAATCGACCGAGACGCCGAGCGAGGTCATCACAACGCCGCCGGTTTCCTTGGCCCAGGACTGCAGGCCTTTCTTGCCGGATTTGATGTCATGCTCGGTGGTGTACCAACCGGTGCCGCTCATTTCCCAACCCTTTCGTTCGTGTTTCGCGAACAAAAATTAACACATAGCTGAGCGGAGGGAATTGATAACTTCGTGAGCGCGTTTGCTGCGGCAGGGGCAGGTGCAGTTGTGGCGGATGTATTCGTAGCGGATGGCGCTGTTTGCCGGGGTGCCGGGGATGATCCAGGGATCGTAAGGGGGGGTATTGTTGGGCTGGATGCACTGGTTGTCGATGATGAGGTCGCGCAGCAGGATGTTGGCGGCGTTGGGCGGGAGTTCGATGCGCTGCACCTTGCTGCCGGAAATCTCGATGTTGCGGACGAAGCTGCCTTGGTGGCTGTCGGCAATGGTGATGCCGCGGACGCCGTCTTTGACGTCCTGCGCGGTTTCGGGATCGAGCGATCCGATGGCATGGATGAACACGCCGACGGTATCGCCGATCGTAATGTCGTTCCAGTTTTTCTCGAAATGCGTGCCGATGATGGTGGAGGGATGGAACAGCGAAAAGAGTTGGATTCCGACGTCCATGCTCTGCAAGGCACCGCCTCGGATATGGATGCTGCCTTCGCCGCCGCGGATGCAGGGCGGGTCAGTTGGTTTGGAGCAGCCGGGCCAGATCTGATCGATCGCGATTATGCCGGCATGGCCGCCGGCGAGTTCGGGGGCGATGAACATGTTGTCGTTGGAGGCGAGGTAGGGCGGCGGGTAGGTGGCTGGCACGCGCTGGGTCTGCACCCAGGCCATCTTGTTGGGCGGCGTGGGCTTGAAGAAGCCACCGATATTGGTGCCGCTGCGCAGGTTGACGAAAAGGTTAGAGGTGGAGCCGAGCAGGCGCACGCCATAGTCGCCGCCGAGCAGGGTGATATTGCGGAACTCGGTGTTGTGACTGCGGGTGAGCAGGATGATTGTTGGCTCTGGCAAGGTTGAGTCCATGCCGAGATAGAGGTCGCGCATGAGCACGGCGCCGGCGTCTTCGATGGAGAACATCACGTCGGTGGCGGTGCCGAAGATCTGCGAGCCGTAGCCGGTGCCGGTGATGGTCATCGGCCGGTTGATGGTGATGCGGGATTTCAGGACGCAGTTGGTGGCGCCGAAGCTGACGACGCCGCCGGTGGGGGCGTTGGCGAAGGCGGTCCGGATGGTGGCGGTATCGTCCACGCCGCCACAGATTATGTCACCGGCGCGGGCGTTGAGCGGCAGTGTGAGGAAAAGCAGGATCGCGAGCAGGCGCGGGATCGGTCCGATCATCTTTGCCTCCGGTTCTTGGTCGGCTGGCGTGTGGACTCGTTACGCGCCTGACGTTAGCCGAAACCGGAATGATATGACCAGAATTTTGTTGATGTGCCGTCGGACTACGCTGCGAGGGGGAAGCGTTCAGCGATGGTGAAGGCGGCGCCGGGGGCGGATTGGGTAAACAGCGCGAGGTCGGTGACGCGGCGGGGCTGGGCCAGGATTTCGGCGAAATGGGCCTGGGCGGCGGGGAGGTAGATCGCCTTTTCCTCTGCTGTCAGGCGGCGGGTCAGCGTCATGTGGAAGGTCCAGGTGGCGAAGACGTAGTGGTAGCCCCAGCGCAGCAGGTTGGCGTCTTGTGCCGGGGGCAGGGTGCCGCCTTTGCGGCGTTTGGCGATGTCGGCGTCGGTGAGGGGGGCGCGGAGGTGATCGGCGCCGGCGACGCAGGCGTCGGAGAAGGATTGCAGGCGGGCGCTGGGGCTGACTTCGCACAGCGCGAGGAAGCCGCCGAGATCGGTGACGGCGAGGCGGGGGAGGTCGAAGGCCGGGACGGTGGCGGCGATGGTGCGGGCGGTGGCGCGGACGTCGGCCCAGGTGGTGCCTTCGGCGAGGTGCATGGGGGGTTTCAGGGTGGCGTGGAAGCCGTACATGCGGGCTTCGGCGGTGATGGCTTCGATGTCCGGCAGGTTGGGTTGGGCGACCGGGGCGTTGGTTTCGGCGTCGCGGCCGAGCCAGGCCGAGGCGGCCAAGTGCAGCGGGTCGGTGGGGAGGGGCGCGTAGTAGAGGGCGATTCTTGCTGCGTGGGGCATTTGGGGCTCGGAAGGAAGTAAAAAGCGTGGATCCTTCGCAAGGGCTCAGGATGACGGAGTTGGTGGGGCGAGCGTTTATGCAGGCGAGCGGATGAAGTTTTTTTGGTTCTTTTTGTTCACAAAAAGAACTTGCTTGCTTAACTGACTCGCTCCCCCTGACGCCAGACCGCGCGGACGATCGGATGGCGTTCATGCAGCCGGACGCGGACGAGGTCGGCGCGCAGGCCGGGTTCGAGGCGGCCGCGGTCGGGGAGGTGGCCCATGCGGGCGGGGCGGTCGGTGATCAGGGCGATGGCGGCGGGCAGGGTGATGGCGTGGTCGGCGGCGCAGATGAAGGCGGCTTCGAGCAGGCTGGCGGGGACGTAGTCGGAGGCGAAGGCGTCGACCACGCCTGATTTGACCAGGTCGGCGGCGGAGACGTTGCCGGAGTGGCTGCCGCCGCGGACGATGTTGGGGGCGCCGGCGATGACTTCCATGCCGATGGCGGTGGCGGCTTGGGCGGCGATCATGCTGACGGGGAATTCGCTGATGCGGATGCCGTCGGCGTAGTTTTCCTCGATCTCTTCCTCGGTGCGGTCGTCATGGCTGGCGATGGGCAGGTGCCGGCCGGCGATGCGTTCGAGCAGCCATTTGCGGTTGGGGTCGCGGTACATGCCGCGCTGGTCGAGCAGCGTGCCGATGCGTTTTTCGACGAAGGCCGGGTCCATACCGCCTTTGACGCGCATGGCGCGGTAGCGGTCGAGGTTGGCGTATTGGCCGACGCCGGGGGAGTGATCCATCAGGCTGAACATCTGCACCAGGGGGTGGTCGGCGACGGGGTCGACAAGCTGGATCATGTCGGAGGCGGGCAGTTCGCAGCGCAGGTGCAGGAAGTGCTCGCCTTTCAGCAGTCCGGTGGGGACCAGGGCTTCGAGGTCGGCGACGCCGTTGAGGAAGGTGGTAATGCGTTCGGTGTCGAAGCCGAGATCGCCGAGGCAGAGGGAGTCGAAGATCGTGGTGACGCCGGCGGCTGCGCATTGCGCGTCGTGCGTCAGCATCGCCGAGCGGGAGGGCCAGCGGGCGGCGGCGCGGGGCTGGACCTGACGCTCGAGATTGTCCGTGTGGACGTCGACGATGCCGGGGATCAGGTAGTCGCCGTCCAGGTCGGTACCGTTGGGGCTGCGGCCGGGCTGGATTTCGGCGATGACGCCGTCGCGCACGATGAGGGTGCCCAGCAGGACCTCGTTGGGGAGGACGAGGTTGGCGTTGGTGAAGATGGCGTCGGTCATGCGGCGTCCTGCAACGGGGCTACGTGGTAGAGGCGATCGGCGATGGCGCCGCGCACCGCGAGATCGTGGAAAATGCCGACGATGGCAATACCGCGGGCTTTGGCGTCCTGGATCATGGCGACGACGATGTCGCGGTTTTCGGCGTCGAGGCTGGCGGTGGGTTCGTCGAGCAGCAGGATGGGGTGGCCGCCGATGAAGCCGCGGGCGAGGTTGACCCGCTGCTGTTCGCCGCCGGAGAAGGTGGCCGGGGGGAGGGCGTGCAGGCGGCGGGGGATGTTGAGCTTGAGCAGCAGGTCGCGAGCCTTGTCGCGATCGCCGCCGCCGGCTTCGGCGACGATATCGATGGTGGGGACGCGGGGGACAACGCGGAGGAATTGCGAGACGTAACCTAAGGTTTTGGCGCGGACCTGCACCACGGTGCGGGGCAGGGCGGCGGCGATGTCGACCCAGGCGCCGTCGTGGTTGATCAGGATCCTGCCGGCGTCGGCGCGGTAGTTGCCGTAGAGCGCGCGCAGCAGGGTGGATTTGCCGGCGCCGGACGGGCCGGCCAGCGCCAGGCATTCGCCGGCGGAGACTTCCAGATCGACGTGGTGCAGCACGGGCAGGCGGATGCCGTCGCGCAGATGCAGGGTGAAGACCTTGTCGAGGCCTTGGGTTTTCAACATCTGTTTCATGCCATCAGCACCGAACTGACGAGAAGTTGGGTGTAGGGGTGCTGCGGGTCGTCCAGCACCTGATCGGTCAGCCCGGTCTCCACCACCGCGCCGCGCTGCATGACGATGATGCGGTGCGCGAGCAGGCGGGCGACGGCAAGATCGTGGGTGACCAGCACCACGGCGATGCCGAGGCGGGCGACGAGGGAGCGGATGAGGTCGAGCAGGCGGGCCTGGACGGAGACGTCGAGGCCGCCGGTGGGTTCGTCCATGAAGACGAGGCGCGGGTGGGTGACGAGGGTGCGGGCGATCTGCAGGCGTTGCAGCATGCCGCCGGAGAAAGTGCGGGGCATGTCGTCCACGCGCGCCGGATCAATCTCGACCTGCTTCAGCCAGTCGATCGCCTCGGCGCGGATGTTGCCATAGTGCCGGTTGCCCTGCGCCATCAGCCGCTCGCCGACATTGCCGCCGGCGGAGACGCCCATGCGGAGATTCTCGCGCGGGTTCTGGTGCACGAAGCCCCAGTCGGAGCGATGCAACGCGCGGAGGGCGGGCATCGGCATGGAATGGACCTCAGCGGTCTGGCCGGCGGGATCACGGTACCAGACTTCGCCTTCGTCGGGGGGGAGGCGGCCGGAGAGAACGTTGAGCAGCGTGGTCTTGCCGGAGCCGGATTCACCGACGACGGCGTGGACTTCGCCGGGCCAGAGGTCGCAGGAGACGTTGTCCAGCGCTGGGATGGGGCCGAAGTGGAGGGAGAGGTTTTTCGCGGTGAGGAGGGTGGGTTCGGTCATGGGGGGGCGCCCGAGGGGAGGAAGGGAGGGGTTCTTTTTTGAAAAA
>CAIRTN010000197.1 GCA_903881515.1 uncultured Rhodospirillales bacterium
CCCCGGCGAGGCCTGTGCCAGCGCGAACAGCGAGGTAAACTCGGAATCGGTCAGCCAGTGATGCACCTGCACCACCTGCCGGTGCATCTCCGGCAGCACCGTATTGCCGCCGCCAACCGCCGCCAGCCCAAGCTGGGAGAATACCACCACCAGGTCGCCCAGCGTATTCACCGGCGCCCCCCCCACTGCACCAGGATGCTCAGCGGCACCAGCACCGCCAGCGCCGGCAGCAACGGCGCCCGCAGGCCCGCCATCACCGCAAACGTCACCACCGCCACCGCGATAGCGCGCGGCCGTCCCCGCAGCGGCGCCGCGATCTTCCAGGCGGTCGATAGCACCAGCCCCGACGCCGCCGCGGCCAACCCCCGGAAGGCATGCGCCACCACCGGCGTATCGCCATAGCGGCCGTACAGCACCCCCAGGCACATGATGATGCCCATCGGCACCGCCAGCACGCCAATGAACGACACCACAGCCCCCGGCAGCCCGCGAAACCGCGACCCGAGGCAGACCGAGTAGTTGATCACATTCGGTCCTGGCAGGAACTGGCACAGCGCCAGCAGATCGGTGAACTCGGCCGCCGTCTGCCAGCGCCGCTCCTCCACCACCATCCGCCTGACCCATGGCAGCACGCCGCCAAATCCGGTCGACGAGGCCGTGCAAAACCCGGCGAACAGCGCCCAAAGCGACGGCGGCGGAGGGGGGGGCGCATCGGTCATTGGCGCAGTGTAGCGATGCCTCGCCCGGGCGGAAGATGCGCCCTGCGCGATCGTCAAACAGTTGACTTGCGCTTATATTTTGCTGCCAAATACAGCAAATAGGAGACGCCATGCTCGCCCCCCTCGCCGCCGCCGCGCTGATGGGCATCCAGGTCGGCGCCGCGATGGTCGCCACCCGCCTGGTGATCCATGACGCCGGCCCGGCGACGCTGGCGCTGTGGCGCTATGCAATCGGCGCCCTCTGCCTGCTGCCCGCCTTCGGCCCGACGCTCTGGCGCCTGCGCCTGCCTGTTCGCGACCTGCTGGCCATCGCGGCCCTGGGCACCGCACAGTTCGGCATACTGATCGCGGTCCTGAACGCCGGGCTGTTGTATCTGCCCGCCTCCACGGCCTCGCTGCTGTTCGCCACCTTCCCGCTGATGACCCTGGCGGTCGCCGCCCTCGCCGGCCACGAACGCCTCAGCCTGCCCAAGGCCGTCGGTATCGCACTGTCCATCGCCGGCGTCGGCGTCACCCTCGGTGTGCGCACCGGCGCCGATTCGCGCGGCGCGGCGCTGGTGCTGCTGTCCGCCCTCATCGGCGCGGTCTGCTCGGTGCTCTACCGTCCCTATCTCCGCCGCTATCCGGCCGGCCCTGTCAGCCTCGCCGCCATGCTGTCCGCCGTCGCCGCACTCGCGGTCTATGCTGTGCTGCGCGAGGGCCTGTTCAGCACCCTGCCCGCATTCACCCCGGCCGGCTGGGCGGCGATCCTGTTCATCGGCATCGGCAGCGGCGCCACCTATTTCCTGCTGCTCTGGGCCCTCGGCCGCGCCCCGGCCAGCGTGGTCACCGCCTTCATCGCCCTCGGTCCGGTCACCGCCGCCCTGCTCGATGCGCTGATCGACCAGCGCATGCCCACCGCCAACGCCCTGGCCGGCCTGCTCTGCGTCGCCAGCGGCCTGGCGCTGGCCGCCGTTAGACTAAACGGCAAAACACTTGGCCGGTAGAACCAAGCCATGGGGCTCCGCCCATAAGCGCCAGGATGTGGCGGCAAGGCTCGTCGCAGAAAATCAGCCAGTTAGACAAGGGAAGCAGGCACTCTTTTTTTGGAAAAAAAGGAGCAAAAAAACTTTTATCCGATGACGTCCGGCACGGATATCCGGCTGGAGAGCTGGCCGAAGGCAATAAATTAAAAAGTTTTTTTGGTTCTTTTTGTTCACAAAAAGAACAGCTTGCCTGTCTGCAATGGCTTAACTTCGCGCCTATCGCGCAAAGCCCTAGCCTTGCTTTTGCGCAAGTCACACTTCCCGCGAGCCGGTATCAGACATCCGGCCGGATAAGCCCCGACGCTT
The DNA here is from genome assembly GCA_903881515.1 of uncultured Rhodospirillales bacterium. Lineage (GTDB taxonomy): Bacteria > Pseudomonadota > Alphaproteobacteria > Acetobacterales > Acetobacteraceae > CAIRTN01. Next base: position 2,051 of record CAIRTN010000197.1, read on the forward strand.
CGGCGATCCGCCGGGACTGCGCGATCCCCTCGCTCACCGC
>CAIRTN010000198.1 GCA_903881515.1 uncultured Rhodospirillales bacterium
CATTAAGCACATGGCGCATAACCTGCTACGAAAAGCTGCAACCAAGGAATCCTTGCGCCTGAGGCGTAAGCTGGCAGCATGGGACGACGACTTCCTCGTCAGCTTGATCGCCGAATGAAAAGTTCACCCGATTCCCCTGGGGCGGACGAGAGCAATGCAAGCACTGCATCCCGCTCGGATACCGGGGTTTCGTAGGTAGATTCCGCAGCGGCAAAGCCCAGGTTGGGCTGGCTCACCGACCGGCTGAAGGCGGCGGGCAGCAGGGCAATCACATCCGCGGCACTCTCCACCAGATGCGCGCCGTCACGGATCAGGCCGTTGGCGCCGCGAGCGCGTTCGTCGAGCGGGGAGCCGGGGACGGCGAACACCTCGCGGCCGGCTTCGTTGGCCAGCCTGGCGGTGATCAGGCTGCCCGATTGCGGTGCGGCTTCGATCACCACGGTGCCGAGCGACAGGCCGGCGATGATCCGGTTGCGGCGGGGGAAGTGCCGCGCCTGCGGTTCGGTGCCGGGGGGCATTTCGGCGACCACGGCACCGCGCTGGGCGATCTCGGCCTGTAGCGCGGCGTTTTCGCGGGGATAGGAGACGTCGAGCCCGGCGGCGATGCAGGCAATGGTGGCACCGGTACGGAGCGCGCCGCGATGGGCGGCGGCGTCGACGCCGCGGGCCAGGCCGGAGACGACGACCAGGCCGGCTTCCGCCAAGGCTTCCGCAAAGCTTTCGGAGAGCCGGCGGGCGTTGGCCGAAGCGTTTCGGCTGCCGACGATGGCCACCGAGCGCTGGCAGACCAGGGCGGGGTCACCCTGCACCGCGAGCACCGCGGGGGCGTCGGAGGTTTCGGCCAGGGCCTCGGGGTAGGCGGCGTCGCCGAGGAAGATCAGGACGCCGGCCATTTTGTGGACTGCGTCGCGTTCGCGGGCGGCGTCGGCGCGCGACGGGACGCGCGGGGGGGATGCTCGGCCGCCGGCGGCGGCGAGGCGGGGGAGTTCCTGCAAGGCCGCGGTTGCCGAGCCGAAGCGGGCGATCAGGCGGCGATAGGCGATCGGTCCGACGCCCTCGGTGCGGGCGAGGCGGAGCCGGTCCAGATCAGGGTCGGGGATGTTCATGGCGGGAAGGATGACACGTTTTGTCGCCGAGTGTCTTGCGCAGGAAAGCCCGGCTTTGCGGGCCGGGGTAGTTTTGCAGTTCGCCGAACATCTCGTAGCCGAGCCCCAGGTAGAAGTCCCTGGCCTGGAAAGTGTCGAGCCAGACGGAATGGCAGCCTTGCGCTTGGGCATGGGTTTCGGCTGCGGCCAGCAGGCGGCGGCCGAGTCCTTGGCCGCGCCAGGTTTCGGTGACGAACAGGGCCTCGACGAACAGCCATTGCCAGGACAGCAGGCCGACCACGCCGCCGGCGAGTGTTCCGGCGGAATCGCGGAGCGAGAAGCCGAAGCGGGTGCTGTCCTGCGGTACCGTGGTCGCGTGGAAGGCGTTGATACCGGCGGCCAGGGTGGCGCGGAGCTCGGCTGGCGTGGGGTCGAAAATCAGGCTCAAATCCGAGGCATGTGTCGTCATTGTCTCTCTCGTCGCGCTGTGCTTGCCGCTGTGCCGTTGCTTGCCGGTGCCGGGCCGGAGGCACCGGTTGAGCTGCATATGCGCCTGCGCGGGCCGGGGATCGCGCTGACGCTGGATGCCTGCCCGGGCGGGTTCGATATGCGGATCGCGGCCGCGCTGATCGAGACCGGCACCCCGGCGACGATCATGCTGACCGGGGCGTGGCTGCGGCGCAACCCGGAAGGCCTGGCGCTGATGCTGGTTCATCCGGCGCTGTTCGGGTTCGGCAATCATGGCGAGCAGCATCTGGCGCCGGTGCTGGGGAGCCGGAGGATTTTTGGCCAGCCGGTGGCCGGGACGCTGGCGGCGATCGGCCGCGAGGTGAGCGAGGGGGCGGCCAGCATCCTGCGGGCGACCGGGGCGGCGCCCGGGTGGTATCGCGGGGCGACGGCGTATTACAGCCCGGCGGCGATGCCGGTGATTCAGGGGCTGGGGGTGAGTATCGCCGGCTTTTCGCTAAGTGCGGACCAGGGCGCGTCGCTGCCGGCGGGAATGGTGGCGGCGCGGATGGGGCGGGCGCGGGATGGCGAGGTGATTATCGCGCATATCAATCAGCCCTCCCGGGCCAGCGGGCAGGGGGTGGCCGACGGAATCCGAGCGCTGCACCGGGCGGGGGGGCGGTTCGTGCGACTGGATGAGCTAGGGGAGGTGGACGCGATTACAAAATCGGAACAATAACGAGACGTGTTGCCAACGCGGCGAAAACGCTGTTTTGCGTCGTCGGGGTGATTGGCACGTTGCCGGCCATCGTTGGTCGCTACCGCGCGAGCAAAATCGTGATGCAAACATTTCTACACGTGAGTGAATTTTGGCGACTTGACAGCGAAAAATTTACAAATTATTACAATATGATATTCATGTAACGTTTTTATAATATTAATCTTCGGCTCAGTTAATAAAATTGGCAAGAAAGCATATTCGCCAAGTGTATTTTGATCCCGTTGTCACAAAGCTGCCGCTGATATTCGTGCTGTGGTCCCTGTGCGCTTACCTCCTGCATCGGGCCGCCCATGTCGTGCATCCGTCGAATTTTTTGTTCCGGATCCACATGGAGCACCATCGGATTGCCTACCTGGATGGCAAGAGCAGCGGGTTCCGGTGGCCAAAGCCGGCCTATTTTCTGCTCTGGTTCGGTAGTCCTAGCGCCTCGGCCGACGTGTGGATCACACTCGTCGCGCCGGCGCTTGTTATCGCGGCGATCTGGCCCGGCGAGGAAATATACCTTGTCCTATTGGTGTATCTCTATGAAGTCTTCGGCTCGGAAACCGTGCTGGACCATAATGTCGCCTTGCGCGGCAAGGTGACGCGGGTCTTTGCCTGGGGCCAGTAGTAATTACCCACCCCCATTTTGAAGCGTGATTTTCCGCGCTGGGGCGCGCCGGGCGATTGTCAGGCCAGCGTGGCGACGATGACGTCGAAGGGGTTC
>CAIRTN010000199.1 GCA_903881515.1 uncultured Rhodospirillales bacterium
ACTGGCCCAGCACGCGATAGGGCACTATTTCGGCCAAGCGCCTGTGCAGCTTTTCCAGCAGCGCCGGGCGTTCCGCGGGAGATGCCTCGATCAGGGCGGCGCGCAGCGTTTCGGCCTCCTCGTCGCAGGGCCAGCCGGAGAAGTTCTTGCGGGTGCAACTGGTGTCGGTGCCGGAGTTGGCCTGCGGGCTGGCCGCGATCGGACCGGGCAGCCCGGTGACGCGGATGTTCCAGCCGCCCTGGGCCGGCGGGTCCTGTTTCAGGGCGCGACCGACGACGCTCGCCCAGTCCGTCCATACCATTTCGACATTCATTCCGGCCTTGGCCATCGCATCGGCGACGACTTCGGAGATGACGCCGTTGGCGTTGTCGTGCGAGGCGATGAAGATCAGCTTTTCGCCGGCGTCGCCGGCCTCGGCGAGCAATGCCTTGGCCTTTGCCAGATCGGGCTTGAAGCCCTCGGCGCCGGCCTCGCTCTCATAGGGGCCGCCGCAGGTGAAGAAAGCGTTGCATTTCCGCCAGTTGGCGGGGTCGCCGAAGCCGGCGGCCATCGCGTCGCCCTGGTCGACCAGGTAGTTCAGCGCACGGCGCGCCCGCACGTCGTTGAACGGCGGCTGCAGATGGTTCGGCCGCAGGATGGTCTGGTCGGACATCGCGCTGAGCTTTTGCAACTTCAGGCCGGGCTGCTTGGCGAGCAGGGGCAGCACGTCGAGGGACGGGCGGTCGGCAATGTCCATCTCGCCGTTTTGCAGCGCCGCGGCGACGGTGGCGGCATCGGGGATGATGTGCCACTCCACGCGATCGACCTTCACCACCCGCGCGCCCGCCATGCCGTTTGGCGGCTCGGCGCGGGGCAGGTAGAGCGGGTTGCGTTCGTAGACCAATTTGGCGCCGCTGATCCGCTCGGCGGCGACATAGCGGAAGGGGCCGGAGCCGATGCCGCTGGTGACGGGTTTGCGTTCGGCCGGAATATCCCGCGCGCGCATGATCGCCGCGAAGCGCGAGGGCGCGGCGGCCAGGACCGAGAGCATCGCCGGGAACGGCCGTTGCAGGCGGATCTCGATTGTATTGGCGTCGACTTCCGCCATCGACGTCATCGTGGCCGCGAGTTTCATGCCGCCGCCGTCGAAGCTCATCCAACGCTGCAGCGAAGCGATGACGTCGTTCGGGGTGACCGGCGTGCCGTCATGGAACTTCTGCCCGTCGCGCAGCACGAAGCGCCACACCAGACCGTCCGGGCTGGTGGTCCAGTTCGCCACCATCATCGGTTTGGGCTGCATTTCGGCATCCCAGGTGAATAGGCTCTCGTAGATCATCACGCCGCCGACCAGGGAGATCCAGGCGGTGCCGAACACCGGGTCGAGCAGCACGATGTCGTTCTGCGGCACCACTTTCAGCACCGTGTCGGCCCGCGCCGGTGCTGCCACCGCCATCACACCCAGCACGGCTCGCAGCAGAAATCGCCTCATGGCACGGCTCCCGGCTCTTGGAGTGCCGAGCGCAGCATGGCGGCGGCGGTCTCGCAAGCCGTCTTTGGCTGAAGACGCAGTGCCGTTCGAACCGGTCTGCGCCCGGATTTCCCTGTTTTACAGGGAAAATACCGGGAAATCCCCGCTCAAGGCAGGTCACTTCTCAGTGGAAAACCCGGGTCAGATTTCGGCGGAAATCAACAGGCGCCGTTGCGGAGTCACGTGACGGCGTGTTTGTCCGGCCGCAGGCGGCGACACAACAGTCTGATTGATCCCCCCTGATGACCGTCTTCATTCTCCACGCGATCTGACCTGGCGCGCGCGGAGCGAAGGGTCAATCGCTCCCCGTCCACCGCCGAGCCAGCCGGGTAACGCCCGCGCATGCCTGGAATGCGGCAATTGCGATTCACATAATAACCAAACAAGTTATTTTAACCACCTCTTATCACCTACAGGAAAGGCCCGCACCCGTGAACAGCAACCCCGCCGCGAACGACCCGATCGTGCGCATGCTGCGGGACACCTGCGCCAAGTTCACCGACACGGCCGAAAACGCCGGCCTGCTCGCCCCCATCCTGCTGCTGATCGCCGAGGCCTTCGCCAGTCTCTTCGGCAAACTCGAAAATATCTTCCTGCTCTGGCGCGCCGGCGAACTGCCCCCGCCAGCCCCCAAACCCATCCGCGCCCCGCGTGCCCCTACGCGCCGTACCTGCCCCTCCGGCCAGCGCCGCACCCGCATACGCCGCCGCGCGCCCGCACTCCGTCCGCGCCGCACCCGCGCCGCCTATCCGCCCCTCCGCGCCAGCACACCCCGCCCGAGCGCCCCGAACCCCCGCATCGACCGCTACCCGAAGCCCAGGCACCTGGAACGATGCTGAGTTCGCCGCGCAAACCCGCGCCAATTTTGTTACGATAAAGCACTAAATAATCGGCTTTCCGAAGCCCCCCCCCGCGCAGCAGCGTTGCAACGGATACCGCCCTGCGCCTAGTCTCAAGACCAACGGCCGCCACGGTCGAAAGCAAAACAATGATTGGGGGGGACGTACATGGTTGGCATATCGCGTGTTACACGTCGGCATGTGCTCGGCGCAGCCGCTGGGATCGGCCTCCTTGGCGGCCGCAGGGCGCTGGCGGCACCGGCCCTGGTGAAAGGCTCGAAGCTCACCTTCTGGGGCGGCCTGATTTTCTCCGACAAGGCCAACAAGCTGCTGGCCGACACGGTGCGCAAATGGGGCGCCGATAATGGCATCCAGGCCGAAGTGGTGATGATCAACCAGAACGAGACCGTGCAGA
>CAIRTN010000200.1 GCA_903881515.1 uncultured Rhodospirillales bacterium
ATGATGATCATGGGCGACACCTGCACCCGCGCCTGTTCTTTCTGCAACGTGCGCACCGGCCAGCCGGCGGCGCTCGATGCCGACGAGCCGCGCCGGGTCGGTGAGACCGTGGCCCAGCTCGGCCTGCGCCATGTGGTGATCACCTCGGTCGATCGCGACGATCTGCCCGATGGCGGGGCTGCGCATTTCGCAGCCGTGATCAACGCCATCCGTACCAGTGCCCCCGGCACCACCATCGAGGTGCTGACCCCCGATTTCCTGCGCAAGGACGGCGCGCTGGAAATCGTTGTCGCCGCCCGGCCGGACGTGTTCAACCACAACCTGGAAACCGTGCCCCGGCTCTACCCCACCATCCGGCCCGGCGCGCGCTATTACCAGTCGCTGCGCCTGCTCGATCGGGTGAAGCAGCTTGACCCTACCATCTTCACCAAATCCGGCATGATGGTCGGCCTCGGCGAGGCCAAGCCCGAGGTGATGCAGGTGATGGACGATCTGCGGGTGGCCGAAGTCGATTTCCTCACCCTCGGCCAGTATCTGCAACCTACCGTGAAGCACGCCGCGGTCGCCGAATTCGTCACCCCCGAGGGCTTCGACGACTACGCCTCGGTGGCCCGCGCCAAAGGCTTCCTGCTGGTCGCCGCCACCCCGCTCACCCGCAGTTCGTACCACGCCGACGCCGATTTCGCAGCGTTGCAGGCCGCCCGGAAAGCGGCCTGATCGATGCCGCGTCACGCCGAAACCCGCGTCGTTCCGTACAGCCCGGAACAGATGTTCGACCTGGTCGCCGATATCGCCCAGTACCCGAAATTCCTGCCCTGGTGCGTCGGCGCGCGCATCCGTACGCGCAGCGAAACCGAGATCGTCTGCGACCTCACCATCGGCTTCGGCCCGTTTCGCGAAAGCTTCACCTGCCGCGACCGGCTGGAACGGCCGGGCCTGGTGCATGTCACCTATGAGAACGGTCCGTTCAAATACCTGAAAAGCCAGTGGCGCTTTCACGAAGATCCGGCCGGCTGCAAGGTCGATTTCTGGGTGGACTTCGAATTCCGCAGCCGCATCCTGCAGGTCGCCATCGGCACGGTGTTTCAGGAAGCAGTCCGCCGCATGGTCTTCGCCTTCCTCACCCGCGCCCGGGCCATTTACGGCGCGCCTGGAAAGTCGTTGGCTTCCTAAAGGCAGGGTAAGCGGTCGCTTTTTTGCAAAAAAGCTCCGCAAAAAACTCCATAAAATCAATTATGTAGGGCGGATTAGCCCTTGCGTAATCCGCCACCTCCCGGGCCGAAGCAAAAAGAACGAGAAAAAATGTTTTTTTCGCTTGCATTATTCGTCTGCATCGGATAGAAACAAACCATGAACACATTCACCCGCATCCTCACAGGTATGAAAGGCGTCAGCGCGGCTCGCGCGTGGCAGACCTGTGCCTGCATGCCGGCGATGATCCTGTTCTGGTTCCAGCTCCGCAAACTCACCGCGGCGCTTGACGCGCTGTTCAACGCCTGGCGCTCCGGCACGCTTCCGGCGAACACCCCCCGGCCGCAACCGCAGGCCGCCGCAGCGTCTCCCGCGCAAGATACCCCGCAGATCCCGGCCGCTGTGCTGCCGCGCGCCGAAGCTGCCCCAAGCCGCATCACCGGCGCAAAGCCGCGCCAACCCCGCACGCCCGTCACAGGCGCGGCCGCCCAGCCGGCGCCGCGTCGGGCACCCCGAACGGCTCTACCCTCGCACCCGCGACCGAACGCCCACCCCTTCCACCCATGGAACAGTTTCGCACCGCCTGCTCCATTGTCCAAAAATTGCGACAATCTGGATGCCGTGCGGACGCACGTTCATATTGTTCCGCTAGCGAAATAAAAACGCCCAACCACTTCCCCACAGCGCCGATCACTGCTTTTCTCGCCGCAACCGTTCCCGGAGAGATAAGCCCATGGACTACACGCCGATCCCCGCCGCCGGCCTGCCCCCGGTGCGCGTCAACCTGTATTCCGACACGCAGACCAAGCCGACGCCGGCGATGAAAGCGGCGATGATGGACGCCGAGGTCGGCGACGAACAGATGGGCCTCGACCCCACCACCAACGCGCTGCAGGACCGTATGGCCGCCCTGATGGGCAAACAGGCCGCCCTGTTCCTGCCGTCGGGCACCATGTGCAACCAGATCGCCATCGCCACCCATTGCCGCCCCGGCGATGAGGTTCTCGCCCACGAAACCGCCCATATCCTCACCAGCGAAGGCGGCGGCTGTGCCGCGATCGCCGGTGCGCAGATCACCGGGCTGAAGGGTGCCCGCGGCCAGTACGACGCCGCCACGCTGCGCGCCGCGATCCGTGCCAAGAACCGCAACGCCCCGCCGCAGACCCTGGTCGAGGTCGAACAGACCGCCAATTCCGGCGGCGGCGCGGTCTGGTCGGTCGAGCGCCTGAACGAGATCGCCGCCATCGCGCATGAAAACGGCATGGCCACCCACATGGACGGCGCGCGCCTGATGAACGCCGTCGTCGCCTCCGGCGTCGCGGTGGCCGACATGGTCGCCGGCTTTGACTCGCTGTGGCTCGATTTTACCAAGGGCCTCGGCACCGGCGTCGGCGCCGTGCTGGTTGGCTCGCGCGAATTCATCGGCACCGCCTGGCGCTGGAAACAGCGCATGGGCGGCGCGATGCGCCAGTCGGGCATGCTCGCCGCCGGCTGCCTGCACGCGCTCGACCACCATATCGACCGTCTGGCCGAAGACCACGCCAATGCGGCTGGCCTGGTCCGCGGCCTCGCCCAGGTCGAAGGCATCGTGCCCGAACCCGCGGAAACCAACCTGGTGTTCTTCAGCACCGAAGCCACCGGCCTGACCGCCGCCGCTTTCGCCAACGCCGCCCGCCAGCACGGCGTCGCCTTCTCCACCAACGGCCGCTACCGCGTGCGCGCCTGCCTGCATCTCGGCGTCACCGCCGCCGATGTCGAAACCGCCTTGCAAGTCTCCCGTCAGGTGGTGGCCTCCGCGCCGCGCTGAACCCCTGCCCAAAAACCCGGCAACCTGGCCAGTGCAACCTGACGTTTCCGTGCAACGGATAGGCCCCGCACTGGCCGGATGCTTAACTCGATGGATTGAACACACCGCAGTTTGAAATCGGGTCCCGCATTCGCATGACGCCTTGCCGGCTCGATATCGCAGTCTTCGGCGCCGTAAGGATCAGCGCCAATGGCCAGGAGATCGGCTTCAAAAGCCGCCGCGCTCGCGCGGCGCTCGGCTACCTCGTGCTGGCCGACGGCTACACCGCCACCCGCGAACAACTCTGCGGCTTGCTCTGGGGCGAGGCGGCAACGCGCCAGGCGCAGAATTCTCTGCGTCAGATTGTCCGTGAACTGAATCGCGGCCTCGCTGAAATCGGCTTCTCCGGCCTGAAATGTTCCCGGCTCACCCTATCGCTCGATCCGGCCAGCGTGTCGGTCGATCTGTGGGACGCTTTGGCCGACGCCCGTCAGGGCATCGCCCCCGCGGTGTTGCTCGACCTGCCGCATGCCACCGAATCGCTGTTCGCCGGCTTCGACGACATCGGCGCCACCTTCCACGCCTGGCTGCGCGCGCGCCAGCAGAGCCTGCACGATCAGTTCCTGCGCGAACTCGACGCGACCCTCGCCCTGCAGGGCGTCCCCCCCGCTCAACGCCAGTCGGTCGCCCAGGCGATGGTCAACCTCGACCCCGCCAACGAGGCCGCCTGCCGCGCCCTGATGCAGGCCCGCGCCGAACTCGGCGACATCGCCGGCGCCTTACGCGTCTATGAGAACCTCCAGAAACTCCTGCTCTGCGAACATCAGGTACCCCCGGCCGACGCCACCATTGCCCTGCTGGAAACCATCAAGCAGGGCAGCTTCGACCCGATCGACCGCACCACCGATCAGGAGAACCTGGCCTCCGTCCGCCAACTCCGCGTCTCCGACCGCACAGCGCCGCCGCGGGTGGTGCGCGCCGCTCCGGCCGGTGGACGTCTCGGTCTGCTGGTGCAGGCCTTCGACTACAGCGGTCTCGCCGATGCCGCGCTGATCGACGGCTTTCGCCATGATCTGATCGGCAGCCTGGTCCGCTTCCGCGAATGGTTCATTGCCGATGGAGCCACCACCGGCCCCGCCGCGGTCCGCTACACCCTCGGCGCAACCGCTTACGCAAACGAGGCAACGGTCAACCTGGTGCTGACCCTGCGCGAAGTCGACACCGGCGTTTATCTGTGGAGCGACCGCCACGAAATCCGCCTGGATGATTGGTTCGCCACTCAGGACCGCCTCGTCGGCCGCGTCGCCGCCGCGCTCCGCGCCCAGGTTGCCCGCGCGCGGCTGGACGCGCTGCGCGCCCAGCAGGCCACCCCCGCCGATGCCTACGACTACTGGCTGCTCGCCCAGTCGCTGCTGCCGCGCTACAGCGCCAATCACTGGAACCGCGCCGTCAGCCTGTTCGAGGCCGCGATCGCCGTCGCCCCGGGCTTTTCGCCGGCTTATTCCGCCTTGGTGCAGATGAACAACATCCTACACATCGTCCATCCCGGGATAATGCGCGACCCCGCCAAAACCGCCGTCACCCTGAAAACCGCCCGCCGCGCCGTCGCCCTCGATGCCCGCGACTCCCGCGCCCTGCTCGCGCTCGGCTAGACCCTGGCGATGGCCAAGCGCCACGATCAGGCCGCAACCCATATCCGCGTCGCAGTCGAACTGAACCCGAACGACGCCTGGACCGTGATGGCTGCCGGCCTGTTCGAGGCCTTCGCCGGCCAATCCGCCCGCGCTCTCGATTTCGCCCAGCGCAGCCTGGCCCTGACGCAGGCGCCAACCGCATCGCTCTGGGCCCGCTACGCCTTCATCCAGTTCTTCGCCGGCGACGATGCCGCCGCCCTCACCGCCCTCGATCAAGCCCCGGACGCCACGCCGGTACTGCCAGCCTGGCACGCCGCGATCCTGCACAACCTCGGCCGCCACGACGCCGCCCGCGAGCAGGCGGGCCGCTTCCTCGCCGGTGTGCGGGCGAACTGGTTTGGACCGCAGCCGCCCAGCGACGCCGCGATCGGCCGCTGGATGCTGCACATCAACCCGATCAGCCGCCTTGAAATGTGGGAACGCCTGCGCACGGGACTGATCGGGGCCGGCATCCCCGATGGCGGTCAGCGCTTCAACGACTGGTAACCGGCCGGAACGCCCGCACAAACGTATCCACCGCGTTGTCCACCGTGGCACAGATCGCCGCCTCATCCGGCTCCGGCGGAATCGCCAGCGTGACCTTCATGAACAGGCTGGAGCGGATCAACGCCCCGAACTGCTCGGCCGCCAACGGTCCATCCGGTATCCGCAGATGCCCCGCGGCATCCTGCGCCTCCAGCCACCGGGCAAAATGGTCGAGGAAAGTCTGCGGCCCCGCCGCCCAGAACGCCGCCCCCAACTCAGGAAACCGCGCACTCTCCGCCACCGCCACCCGGTAGATCGCCAGAGTACGGGGTTGCAGCAGGAAGCGCAGCATCCGCCGGCCAACGCCGGTCAGCGTGGCACGGATATCGGTGACCTCGGCGGGGAAATTCTCCTCCACCAGCGTATTGCGCCGGCACGCCTCCGCCACGATCGAGGCGAACAACACATCCTTCGAGGCGAAATGCGCATACAAAGTCGCCTTCGACACCCCGGCCATCTTTGCCACCGCGTCCATGCTGACCGTGGCATAGCCATGCGCCATGAACAGCTCGGCCGCCGCCTCCAGCACCTGACGGCGCTTGGGTGAGCTTTCCAGATCGTTCGGATGCGGGTGTGTCTGCATCGCTCAAACATGGCGCGCCGCGCAGGGCTGGTCAACTGAAAACTGAACTGAACTGTTCAGTTTAGTCTTGACGCACCGCAACATCGTCCCCATCAATAAGCGATCCGCCGACAGGAGCCTCCGATGAATGCCGTGGCCGAAAAGCCTGTGCCGAGCCAGCCCGAAGCCGCCAGTTCCACACTGCCGGCCGCGACCCCGCTTGCGCGGCGCCGGCAGATTGGCTCGTTGCTGAAACCCGCGCTTGGGCTGATCGCCCTGCTCGGGGTGCTGGTTGGCGCCAATTGGTGGTTGACGGAAGGCACCTATATCGAGAGCACCGACAACGCCTATGTCCAGGGTGACATCGCCGTGCTGTCCTCGCGCGTCGAAGGCACCGTGCGCACCATCCATGTCGCCGACAACCAGCGCGTGCATGCCGGCGACCCGCTCATCTCGCTCGATCCCGCCGATCTCACCGCCGTTCGCGATCAGGCCCGCGGCAGCCTCGCCGAGGCCGCCGCCGCCGCCGCCACTGGCCGCCGGCAGATCGAGCAGGCCCGCACCGCCATCGACACCGCCGCCGCCATGATCACCCAGGCGCAGGCCGAAGCCACCCGCGCCGCCGCCGACGCCGCCCGCTCCGGCGCCCTGACGGGCAGCGGCTGGACCTCGCGGCAAGCCAACGATCTCGCCATCGCCACCAGCCGCAAGGCCGATGCGGCGCTGGTCGCAACCCAGGCTCAGCGCCGCAGCGCCGAGGAAGCGCTCACCGTCGCCGAGGCGCAACTGGTCCAGGCGGAAGCCCGCCAGCGCACCGCCGGCGCCGCCCTGCAACTGGCCGAGAATAACTTGGCCTACACCGTGATCCGCGCGCCCTTCGAAGGCATCGTCGGCAACCGCGCCGCCCAACTCGGCGCCCGCGTCTCGCCTGGCCAGCAACTGATCGCCATCGCCCCGCCGCCGGAAAGCCTGTTCATCGTCGCCAACTTCAAGGAAACCCAGCTGCGCCGCATGCAGCCCGGCCAACCCGTGCGGCTGATCCCCGACATCAACCCCGATGCCGCGGTCGACGGGCATCTCGATAGTGTCGCTCCGGCCACCGGCGCGCTGTTCAGCCTGCTGCCCCCGGAAAACGCCACCGGCAACTTCACCAAGGTGGTGCAGCGCGTGCCGGTCAAGCTGGTGCTGAACCCCGAGCAGGCCCGCGCCGCCACCTGGCTGCGCGCCGGCCTGTCGGTCACCGCCGAGGTTGACACCCGCGGCCCCGGTGCCACCCGCCGCGGCGTCATCGGCAGCGCGCTGGCCCGTCTCGGCCTGCGCTGATGGGCCCGGCCCCCGCCACACTTTCCTGGCGCGAATGGCTCGGCTTCATGTCGATGGTCGTCGGCATGTTCATGGCGATCCTCGACATCCAGATCGTCAGCGCCTCGATCTCCGAAATCCAGGCCGGCCTGGCCGCCTCGGCCGACGAGGTGGCCTGGGTGCAGACCAGCTATCTGGTGGCCGAGATCATCATGATCCCGCTCTCCGGCTGGCTCTCCCGCCTGCTGTCCACCCGCCTGCTGTTCGTGTTCTCCGCGCTCGGCTTCACCCTGTTTTCCTTCCTCTGCGCCACCGCCTCCACCCTGGGTGAGATGGTGATCTACCGCGCCGCCCAAGGCTTCATCGGCGGCGCGATGATCCCGACGGTGTTCGCCACCTCCTTCATGCTGTTCCCCGGCCCACGCCGCGCGCAGATCTCGGTGCTGATCGGCCTCACCGCCACCCTCGCGCCAACCGTGGGCCCTACACTCGGCGGCTGGCTGACCCAGGCGCTGTCCTGGCACTGGCTGTTCCTGATCAACGTGCCGTTCGGCCTGATGTGCGCCGCCTCGGTCGGCAGCTTCCTGCATATCGACAAGCCGGACTGGAGCCTGCGCCGCAGCTTCGATGCCATCGGCCTGATCCTGATGGCGGCCTTCCTCGGCTCACTCGAATACGTGCTGGAGGAAGGCGAACGCAACGACTGGCTGAACGACGACACCATCGCCACCCTGGCGACAATCACCCTGGTCTCCGGCGTGCTGTTCTTCTGGCGCATGCTGACCCGGCCCGACCCGCTGGTGGATCTGCGCGCCTTTCGCAACATCAATTTTACCTTCGGCAGCCTGTTCAGCCTGGTGATCGGCGTCGGGCTTTACGGCTCGGTCTACGTGGTGCCGATCTTCCTCGCCCGGGTGCGCAATTTTGACAGCCTCGAGATCGGCCAGACCATGTTCGTCACCGGGCTGGCGATGTTCGCCTCCGCCCCGATCGCCGGCCGGCTGACCAAGGTGGTCGACCTGCGGCACATGCTGGCCTTCGGGCTGGTGACGTTCGGCGTCTCGGTCTGGTGGCTGGCGCATCTGACCAACCAGTCGAGCTTCTGGGAGATGCTGGCGCCGCAAGGGCTGCGCGGCTTCTCGATGATGTTCCTGTTCCTGCCGGTGAATCAGTTGTCGCTCGGCACCATGGCGCCGCATCAGATCAAGAACGCGTCGGGGCTGTACAACCTCATGCGCAACCTCGGCGGCGCGTTCGGACTCGCGCTGATCAACACCATCGCCACCATGCGCAGCGCCGCGCACAGCCAGCATCTGAGCGAACAGGTCTCCTGGGCACGGCCGGCCGCGGTGAAGATGCTGGCCAACATGACCGCCGCGTTCACCCCCGGCCTGGGCGCCGAAGCCGGCACCGCCGCGCTCAAGCGCATGTCGCTGCTGGTGCATCGCGAGGCGCTGGTGCTGACGTACAACGATGTATTGCTGCTGATGGCCGGCCTGTTCTTCGTCGCCGTTCCGCTTACCTTCCTACTGGCCAAGCCCGCCCCGGCGCAGGGACCTTCAGAAGCGCATTAACCGCCCGGACAAGCCGTCGGCTGGCCATTTAGCCCCTCGGTCTTTCGCTCGAAGGCAATCTTCGACGCCGCCCCCTCGCGGGTGATCTTCAGCACGTAGATCCCGTCGAAGTCGGACCCCTTCCAATCCGGCACCATCTTGCGATCGCCGCCATGCGCCGCAACGATGTTGCGGGTGAGGTCGACCAGCTGCCAATGCTCCCACGCCACCAGCACGAACGCGCCGTGCAGCGCCTTGTCATCCAGCCGCTGCTGCAACGCCTCGATCTTGCTCAGCCCCAGACTGGTATCCACCGGCATGCCGAACGCGATGGCCGTCGGCTCGATCGTCGCCAGCGGCCGGATATAGTTGTAGCTCACCCCGCCATCCGGCTTTGCCTCGCCGGGATTGGGCGCGAAAATAATGTCCGGCTTGCCAAACGCGCTCTTGATCACCGCCGGCAACGCGAGCGCACGGTTCAGGCCCTGGCACGTCAACTGCCCCAGCCCCGCCGCCGGCTTCTCGCCGTGCCGCACCAGGACGATCGTCTCCGTGCTCGGCGCCGCGATCGCTGTTCCGAAGCCGCTGAGCAATACGGCGGCCGCTCCGAGGAGTGCCCATGAAATTTGAAATGTAGCCATTTTGCAATTAACCTACGAGAATTCCCAAATTGTCATTGAAATTCCAATAAATCGCAACTCTCCGCGCGGGTATGTTGCCGTCGGCTCCTTCGCCCCGCAGCCGCCACATCTCGGATCCAGGCCGAGCGGTCCGCCGACCGGCGCGAGGGCGTCAGGAAATGCGAGAGGTCGCTCTGGCGTCCCAAAATGGCCTCGTTTAGAACACGCCCTAGAAACTGCAGGCGCATTGAAAACCGCTCATGACGACTGTCATCATGCCCATGGCCGGGCTCGGGTCGCGTTTTGCCGCTGAAGGTTACAGCAACCCGAAGCCGCTGATTGAAGTACACAGCATGCCGATGTTTCGGTTGGCGCTTGCCAGTATCAAGCATGTCCTGCCAAAAGTAAGTGCGGTTTGCATCACGCTGGCCGACCACGAGCGCGATTTCGGCATCCGTTCAGCCATTGCCGCCAGCGAGCCGGGGATTAGCGTCGTCACCGTTCCCGCCCTCACGGGGGGAGCACTCGAGACCTGCCTCGCCGCCGAATCCGCCATAGCCGACCTATCCCAGCCACTGGTTGTGCTTGACTGCGATCTCACCTTCGACGCGCCGGGATATATCGACCTGTTGATCGGGATGGCAGACGGAACGGTCTCGGCGGACGGCATCCTGTTGTCGTTCCGCTCGCGCAATCCGCGCTATAGTTACGCAGAGGTCCTGCCGGACTCCGATCAGGTGTTGCGAACGGCGGAGAAGCAGCCGATCTCTGACCGCGCGCTTATTGGCGCCTATGGCTTCGCGCGTGGCGACCGGTTCTTCAGCCTCGCGCGGCATATCGTCGCGAGCAATCACCGGACGGGCGGGGGAGAGTTCTATGTATCATCCGCCTATAACGCTTTGCTCGAGGGCGGTGGATCGGTGCGCATCGCGGATGCAGTTTCGTACTGGTCCATGGGAACTCCGGCCGAATTGTCTGCCTGCCTGGCCGACCCACAGTTCACCAAGCACCTCGCTACATTGAAACAGACTGCCTGTGGAGCCATTCCATGAGTGCCACCGACCTCGCGACTCAACCCGCTACTGGGGGATGGACGGTGATCATCCCGTGGGCGGCGCCGGTGGACCCGGTCGCGCCAACCCGCCCGAAAGGCCTGTTGACGACGCCGGATGGCGATCTGGTGGTCATGCGAGCGATTGCGTCGGTTCCGAAATCGGCAGTTTGCCGGGTGATCGTTGCCTTCCTTCGCGAAACGGAAGACCGTTTTCACACCGCCGAGGCACTCCGCCGTGCGTCAGGCGGCACGATCGAATGTCTGATCCTGGACGAACGCACGGCGGGTCCTGCGGAAACGGTGCGGCAGGTTATTGCACGCGCGGGTGTGACCGGTCCGGTTTGTATCAAGGACAGCGATTCGTTTTTCGAGATCGCCGAAATGCCGAGCGGTTCGTTCATGGCAATCGCCGACATTCGAACGATGCAGCGGCTGTCGGACCCGGGAAGGAAGAGCTACGTCCATCTCAATGAGCACTGACCCGGCCGATCGAGGGCGAATGGCCATATATCTGGCTCGACGCCACCTACGTCAAAGCCCGCCGCGACCATCACATCGTCTCGGTGGCGGTGATCGTCGCC
>CAIRTN010000201.1 GCA_903881515.1 uncultured Rhodospirillales bacterium
GCGAGGTTGCCGATCAGGCCCGTCCCCGGGTGCCGAAACTGGCCGCCTTCATGGACGAAGCGGAGGCCGACGTGCTGGCCTACATGCAGTTCCCCGCCCCGCATCGCGCCAAGGTCCACTCCACCAATCCCCTCAAGCGGCTCAACGGCGAGATCAAGCGGCGCAGCGAGGTTGTCGGCATCTTTCCAAACGAAGCCGCCGTGCTCCGACTGATTGGCGCGCTGCTGCTGGAGCAGAACGACGAATGGACCGTGCAGAGAGCCCGCTACATGACCCTGGCAACCATCGCACCGCTGAGCGATGATCCCATCGTCAGAATGCCAGCACTGGCAGACTGAATGTGCAGCCAACGCTGCTCAGAAGAAACGCACCTACACCACGCCAGGGGACACGACCGGCGTGTCTGTTTGCCATCCTTGGTTCTCGCCCGGATAGACCACGCTGCAGCACCACTCGGTGTCATCCGCAAAACCAAACCGGAAACGCGCGCGTCGCCCAATTCTATCCTCCCGGTTTCGGGGGACATGAGGCTTTCAAGATAGACGTCGGTCAGTTCGCGCTTCATGTTCCCCCGTTGATAAGTTGTGCCCGGAAATTTGTGCCACCGCATTTGGGGGCACACCGGCGACGCTCCGGAGGAACACTGCCAGTTACGCAGGATGATAACCAGCGAGATTTGTCTATATTGTACAGCGTTTTAGGAATTTAAATATGAACAAAAGAGGGGCACCTTTTCTTTCCTCTAAGCTGTGGGTCGCTGGTTCGAGTCCAGCAGGGTGCGCCAAGCATTTGGTCGGGGCGGGTGATCCGATGTCGCCGATTGCCCTCGCTTCCGCTGCGATTGTTCAATCGGCATTATCGTTCCGTCCGGTCGAAGGCGACACCATGACTGAAACACCCGAGACCGACGTGACAGACTCCGATGATGTGCCGCGCGCAACACTTCGCGTTGCGCGCGGAGCACTCGTTTGCTGGCTTCTGTCCTATGGCACATTCAGCGTGCCGCAAGCCGCCGGCCCGATCGCCTTCGCACTGCTCGCGATACCGCTCACCGGCGACCCAGCTAGTGGGGCCGCGATCGTGCTGACGATAACGATCGCGCAGGTCGTCGGCGCGATACCGGTCGCCCGCCTGGGGCGAAACAAGAATGTCGTCTCCTTCCTGAAGGCGCTCGTGAGCATCAGGACGTTGGCACTCGTGGCCGTTGCGTTCCTTGCGGCCGCGGGCGCTCCCTTCGCCTTCCTCCTCCTTGCCGCGACGCTGGCGGGCCTCGTCAATGGCGCAGCATTCGGTTACCTTAGATCAGTGCTGAGTTATCTCGTCGAGCCATCCCGGATGCCCAGGGCACTCGGCATCGCGTCGACACTGAGCGAACTCACATTTGTCGTGGCGCCGATTGCCGCCTCCGTGCTGGGAACGTTCAGCCCGGTTCTCGCACTGTTGACGCTGAGCTTGCTTGGGATGGCGCCCGTGGTCCTTGTGCCAGGTATGTCTCACGCAAGGGCGGTGGTGCCGGCGGATGGAAGCGGCGGCCGGATCGACCCCGCGATTCTCCTGTGGTTGGCTTGCACGGTCGCGAACAGCGCCGTGGTGTCTTCGATCGAAATCGGTGCTGTATCGCTCGCGATGCATTATGGGTTCCCCCCAGCAATGGGCTTTATTTTTACCGTTGCCCTCTGCGTGGCCTCTGTCGCCGGTGGCGTCTGGGTGAGCTTTCGGAATCGAATGCCGCGTCGCTCAGCCGTGCTTGCCTATCTTGTCCTGATGAGCATCGGTGCGGCCATCATTGCTTCAGATATTTCGGTCATGGTCACGATCGTGGGCGCGGTCATTGTCGGCTGCTTTCTCGCGCCTCTGGGCACATGCTACTCGCTGATGCTTGACGAATTGTCCCCGCCACATCGCAAGGCCGAGGTGTTCGCGCTTTCCAGAACAGCGAACTCGATCGGCGTAATCCTGACGAGCGCAAGCCTTAGCTTGGCTTCCCTCGCGGTCACACAGGCGGTGTCAGCCACACTGATTGTCACGGCTACTCTGGCCGTCGGAATCGCGTCCTTCGCTGGCCGCTCACCCAGCAGATCGCAGCTCTGAGGCCTCGAACCAAGGCCGCCGATCCATCTGCGTTGCCCGCGCTAGAACTCGCCGCTGCGGAACGCCTCGTCCAGCCGCGCCGCATCCTCCGGCGACGGCTCCGGCCACGCCTCGCCGCGCTGCCGCAGCGCCCCGGTAAACCGCGCCTTGCGCTTCGCGTTGAACGCCGCCCGCCCCTCCTCGCCATCGGTTGTCGACTGGATCAGCAGCGAGTTCATTAGCGTCTGCACATGCCAGGCCTGATCGATCGGCGCCTCGCCGAACCGTGCGACGAACTCCTTCATCATCCGCGTCGCCACCGGCGGCAGGGTGCAGATATGCCGTGCGATCTTTTCCGCCCGCGCCATCAGATCGACATGGGGCACCACCTCGTTGACCAGCCCGATCCGCAACGCCTCCTGCGCATCGAAGGCTTCGTCGGTCAGCAGCACCTTCATCGCGTCGGCGTAGCGGATCTGCCGCGTCAGCAGGGTTGCCCCCGGCCCATGCCCGAGCCAGCCCTGCGACAGCAGCGAGAACTTGAAGCGGGCATTCTCCGCGCTGGCGATGCGGATGTCGGTCGACGACAGCAGCATGTAGAAGCCCGCCCCCGCCGCCCATCCGTTCACCGCCGCGATCACCGGCTTCCACACCCGCGGATAATGATCGCCGAACCGCCCATCCACCCCGGTTTTCTGCCCGTGCACCGTGCCCGCCAGCGGCCAGAACACCCGCTTGGTCCGCAGATACTCCCTGTCCCGTTCTGTCAGGTTCGGCCGCGGTGCCAGGTTGTGGCCGCCGCAGAAATGCTTGTCGCCGGCTCCGGTGACAATCGCGCAGCGGATGTCGCGATCCTCCCAAAGATCGATCCAGGCCGCCGAAATCTCATCGGAGGTCGGCTTGTCCAGGATATTCGCCTTCTCCGGATTATTCAGCGTGATGTAGGCAACGCCGTCGCGCTTGACGTATTCGATGGGCATGGCGATCTCCTTTTCTTCAGTCAGAGTCAGGCACGATGATGACGTTGTCCGGCGCGATCCGCAGATCGACATCCGTCCCGGCCTGCATGCGGCTATGCGCGGGAAACTCGGCGCGGAAATCCAAACTCCCGGCCCGCACCGCGCAGTTCAGCACCCCGCCCAGATAGGAGACCCGCGAGACATGCGCGGGGAACACGTTCTCGCCACTCGCCTGCCCGGCAAGCTGCACGCTCTCGGGCCTGATACAGACCAGCACCGCCAGGCCCGCCGCCGGCGCGTGCCCCGGCAGCCGCGCCCGCAGGCGCAACCCGCCCTGCAGCGCCACCATGCCGAAGCCGTCGGCGCTGACGCTCTCCAGCACGCCGGACAGCAGGTTCGCGCTGCCGACAAACTCCGCGGCAAACCGGCAGGACGGGCGTTCATACAGATCCTGCGGCGTACCTTCCTGCACGATCCGGCCCTTGTGCATCAGGATGATTCGGTCCGACATCACCATCGCCTCGGACTGGTCATGCGTGACGTAAATCGAGGTTCTGCCAAGCCGGCGCTGCAACTCAACCAACTCGAACCGCATGCGCTCCCGCAATCCCGCATCCAGGTTCGACAGCGGTTCGTCGAACAGCAGCAGCCGCGGCGCCGTCACCACGGCGCGCGCCACTGCCACCCGCTGTTGCTGCCCGCCGCTCAGCTCGGTGCCGAAGCGTTCGGCAAATCCGGTCAGCCCCACCAGCCGTAGTGCCTCGGCCACCCGGGTCTGAATCTCCGCGCGCGACACGCGCTGCGTGCGCAGCCCATAGGCCACGTTGTCGAACACCGTCATATGCGGCCACACCGCATAGGACTGAAACACCATGTTCACACCGCGCAGGTTCGGCGGCACCTCGCGCGGCCCATCGGCCACGACCTGTCCGTCGATCTCGATCCGACCGCCCGATGCGCTCTCCAGCCCGGCGATACAGCGCAATGTCGTGGTCTTGCCGCAGCCCGATGGGCCGAGCAGCGAGACGAACTCGCCCTCGCCAACACCGAACGAGACGCCGTCGACCGCGACGACGTCGCCGTAGCGGACCACCAGATTTTCGACCTTGAGCTGTGCCATGTTCAAACCGCCTGGGTGAGCCGGACGCGAAAGACGAATTGCCCGGCCAGCACGCCCGATATCAGGATCAGCGTCTGCACCAGTCCCAGCACCGCGGCTTTCTGCTGGTCGCCATAGTCGAGATAGTTCCACGAGATCGTCGACAGCACCTCGTTGCTCGGCGAGGCCAGCAGGATCGCGGCGCTGATCTCGCGCACCGAGAAGATGAACACCATCACCCAGCCCGACAACAACGCCGGGCGGATCAGCGGCACGGTGATCCGCCACAGCGTTCCCCGGTGGCTGGCGCCGCACAAAGCCGACGCTTCCTCCAGCGACTTCTCGATCTGCATGAGCGCGGTGTCGCCGATCCGGTAGGCGAACGGCAGATAGGAGGCGACGAAGGCCAGCACCAGAATCCAGATCGTGCCGTAGACCGGCGTGGTCACATAGGTCCAGAAAATCCCAGTACCCAACACGATCCCCGGGATCGCGATCGGAAACATCGTCAGGTAATCGAGCGTCCGCCCGAACCGGATCTTCATCCGCCGGATCGCATAGGCCAGCACAACTGCAAGCGCGAGGCACAGCGTCGGCGACACCACGCCCACCAGCAGGGTGTTCCAGATGCTCTCGATCACCTCAGGCGAATCCGCCGCCCAGCGCACATTGTCGAGCGAATATGATGCCTTGCTGAACGAGGACGTCATATACCGCGTCAGCGCGGTGTAGATCAGCGCGAGGTACGGCAGCACGATCGCCAGCAGCACGTAGACCCCGATCGCCCCCACCGCGGGCCAGCGCCAGCCCCGCAGCTTCACCAGCCGCATGCTGAAGCCGCGTGCCGTCACGGTGACGAAGCGGTTCGCCGCCCGCGAGGCGTAGCGATAGAACGCCACCCCCATCACCGATATCCAGAACAGCACCGTGCCAACGGCGGCCGACTTGCCGTAATCGATCGGATACGCCGCCGTCGTTTCGAACACGATCACCGCCAGGAACGGCACCCGAGACGCCCCGCCCAGCACCGCCGGGATGGAGAACGTTCCAGCCGCCAGCACGAAGATGAAGAAAAACGCCGAAATCAACGATGGCCGCAGCACCGGCAGCGTCACACGCAGCGCGGTGGCAAAAACGCCCGCGCCATTCAGATACGACGCCTCCTCCAGCGCGGGATCCATGTTGCGCAGCGACGAGGAGATCGTCAGGTAGGCATAGGGGACAAAATACAGCGCCATCACACAGACGATGCCGGTCGTGCTCACGACGTTGATCGCGGCGCCTTTGGTAGCGAACAGATCGCGCGCCAGCACATTCAGCAGCCCGGCCTTCGGCGAGCCCAGGATCAGCCAGGCGAGCCCGCCGACGAAGGGCGAGAGGAACAGCGGCGCGATCATGCACATCTCAAGCAACCGCTTGCGTGGCACATCGGTGCGCGCCACCAGCCACGCCAGCGCGATGCCGACGAAACACGCCAGCGCCGCCACGCCGCCGGCCATCGCCAGCGTGTAGCCAAGCGCCCGCAGATACGGCAACGTCGTATAGACCGTCTGCAACTTCGCCAAGGTGAAGTGTGCCGCCGGGTCAGCCATCCCCGCGCTCATCAGCGCGCCGATGAACATGAACGCGGTCGGCAGCACCACCAGCACGAACAGCACCGCGCCCAGCATGGCCGGCAGCCCGAAGCGTTTGATCCAGGCATAGCCTGCACGCGGCGCGACAGAAGCGCTCATTCGCTGCGATACCCGAAGATCTTGTTCCAGATCGGGATCAGCGGCTTGGCCGGATCGGCGAATGCCGGGTCCTTCAAATACTTCAGGTAGAGACTGGTGGGATCAGCATACCAAGGTTCGCCGAACCAGTCCTTCCGGGCTGCCTTGCGCGGATCGGTCACATCGTTGCGCGACGGCAGCACGGAGGTGTATTTCAGCCATTCCAGCTGTCCGTCCTCGCTCAGCGTCCATTCCTGGAACAGCCGCGCACCGTTTGGTTTCGGTGCGTGCGCCGAGACGATCTGCACCAGCGGCGATGCCGGGCACGGATCGGGGAAAAAGAACCGCACCGGCGCGCCCTTGGTGTACAGCTCCGTCATGGTGCTTTCCGTCGCCATGTCGGAAATGGCGAATTCCCCCGCCACCAGGCGGTCGAACGCCAGCACCTTGCTGGAGTAGATCGTCGGCTTGTGCTCCGCGAGCTTGCGCACGAAGGCCTCGCCGTACTGTGCCTTGTACTCCTCCATGAACATGTACCAGTAGGTGTAGGTGCTGCCCCCCGCCGCCGGTGTCGTCGTCGCGTAACGGCCGTGCCAGCGCGGATCGGTCATCGCATTCCAGCCACCCGAGGTCAGCTGCTTCACCTCGTCGGCGGTGGTCTCCTGCGTGTTGTAGACGATACCCATGAAGTCGATGTTCATCGCGTACCAGACGCCCTCGACCTTCAGCGAGTCCGGAATCGCCGTCGTGCCGGCCGGAATGTAGGTGGCGATGAAGCCTTCCTTCTG
Organism: uncultured Rhodospirillales bacterium; assembly: GCA_903881515.1. GTDB lineage: Bacteria > Pseudomonadota > Alphaproteobacteria > Acetobacterales > Acetobacteraceae > CAIRTN01. The sequence continues at coordinate 6,629 of CAIRTN010000201.1, forward strand.
TGCGACCGGAAACAGCGTCGGGTCGGAAATCTGCACGATGTCGGCGATGTGTTTGCCAACCCGCTCCTCGTTCATCCACCGGTCGTACAGCGGATAGGACGGGCCGCGGATGTTCTTCACCGGAATGCCGAACTTCTTGGTAAACGCCGCCGTCCATTTCGCGGTCAGCCCGAGGTCGGAGGTATGGTAATAGGTCAGCGCGCCCTCGGCCTTTGCGGCCTTGATCAGCCCCTCGGTGATCCCCGCCGACGGCGCTCCGGTCTGCGCCTGCCCGGTGCCCACATGCACCAGCCCCGCCCCGATCCCGGCAAGCCCGCCCAACACCGAGCGCCTTGCAAGAGTGCTGTTCCAGCCAGTCAACTTCGTCATTGGCGTTTTCCCTGTTCTGCGCAGTTTGTTGCGGGTATCTGCCCCGAGATTGCCTTACGCCGCCTGACGTCGTGGCAATCCAGGCCGATCAACCCGAGCCGTTGAACCGTCTTAACCTCAACCGATCACGCCCTCCGCGGTCAGCGCTGCGATCTCGTCCTCGCTCAGACCCAGCAGATCGCCGAACACATAGGCATTGCTGCCGCCGAGCGCCGGCGCCGTTTCGGCGCGTCCGCGCCAACCGGTGGCATCGCGCCACGGCAGCGCGAACGTCCGCTTGTCGTCGGCCAGGTGCGGGAACATCCCGCGCGCCGCCAGTTGTTCGTCGCCGATCACGCCGGCGAAGTTGCGCGACCGCGCCGCCGGCACGCCGCAGGCCAGCAGAGTCGTCTCCGCCGCCTCGGCATGCCGCCCGGCGAGCCAGCCGCCCAGCACCGAGTCAAGCTCTGCCTTCGCTGTCCGGCGCGCCGCAGCACTGCCATAGGCCGCGGCCAGGTCCGGCCGCTCCATCGCTGTCCACAGCCCCTGCCACTCCGCGTCGCTGCGCACCGCCACCGCGATCCAGTCATCCTCGCCCGCACAGCGGAAACAGCCACCGGGCGCCGACTCCCCATCCTCGTTGCCGCCAGGCCCCGCGCGCTCGCTGCCAAGGCTGTGCCGCAGCAGCGCCTCCGGCAGCAGCGTCACCGTGCCCTCCAGCATCGACATGTCGACATAGGCGCCATCGCCGGTGCGCCGCCGGTGATGGATCGCCGCCAGGATCGCCATGGTCTCCCACATCGCGGTCACCGGATCGGTCCACACCGGCAGGATGCCCATCGCCTCCAGCTTCAGGTTCGGCGGGCCGATGAGCCCCGCCCGCCCGCTATAGGCCTGCAACAGCGTGCCATAGGCCAGCCAGTCCTTCTGCGGCCCGGTCCGGCCCACGCCGGAGGCGGAGACATAGAGCAGATCCGGGCGGATCTTCCGCAACTCCTCGTAACCCAGCCGGTATTTAGCCAGCACCCGCGCCGAGAAATTCTCCACCACCACATCGCTGATCGCCACCAGCCGATGCAGCAGCTCCTGCCCGGCCGGCTTGGTGAAATCGATCGTGCAGCTATGCTTGTTGTTGTTCAGCAGCGGATACGACCCGCCGCGCGCGGCGTGTTCCGCCCGCGTCGTGGACTCGATCTTGATCACCTCCGCGCCCATCGCGCCGAGCATCTTCGTTGTCATCGGCCCGGCGATGATCCAGCTGAAATCAACCACCCGCAGTCCGGCCAGTACCAGCTGACCCCGCTCCGCGCTCATGGCGCACCGCCCAACGACGGCCCACGGCGCGTTCGTTCGCGCTCAAGCGGCCCGTGCCCGGTGGTCACCGCCTTGAACGGCAGGCCCGGCACCGGCACCGACTGCCCGCCGGGCGACACCAGCCGGTCGAACAACCCGCGGTGCAGCAATTGCGCATTCGCCAGCAACTCGCCCGGCGTGCTCACCGGAAAACACGCCACCTGCACTGCCTGCGTCCGCGCCGCCACGTCCTCCGGCGCGAACTGCCGCGTCCATTCCGCCATCAGCGTCTGCAACTCGAAGAAGTTTCGCCGCCGATGCACCCGCGTGCTGCAAAGCTCGACATCGCGGGCCCAGGCCGGGTCGCCCAGCAGCGCCGTCCAGCGGTCCCACTGATGCTGCTCGCGCGGCGACACCATGATCCAACCGGTCCGGCATGGCAGGATCCAGGTCAGCCCCCCCGCCGCTTCGGTGCCTTCCTTCTTCACCCGCACCCGGGAGAACCGCCGCTCTCCGGTCAGCCAGTCCGCTAGCCCCTCGAAGGCGATATGCGCGTAGAAATCATGGCTCGCCAGGTCGATCGCCGGCGGCGGCCCGCCGGCCTGCGCCACCAGCAGCCCCCACATCGCCGCCAGCGCCCCGGTAACGCCCACCGCAAGCGGTCCCTCGTGATCCGCGCCCCCCAGCGGCCCGCGCGCTTGCGGGTCATCGACCGGCCGCGCCATCGCCCAGGCGAAACCCGCGCGATGCTGCAAGGTGAAATCCGTTGCCGGCGCCCCGGAAAGCGGCCCACTCCGCCCGAACGGCGTCAGCGACAGCACCGTCAGCCGGGGATGGCGTGCCTGCAACGCCGCCACATCGACCACCTCAGGCGGCTGCGACTCGATGAGAATATCGGCCTGATCCAGCAGCGCCTCCAGCCGCGCCCGCCCCGCCGCACTGCCGGTGTCGACCACTTCGCTGGCCTTGCCCGCATTGACATAGCCGAACAGTGCCGAGGCATCCGCCCCGCTCTCCCCCGGCCAGAACGGCGCCCGCTGCCTGAGCGGGTCGCCGCCTGGCGCCTCGATCTTCAGCACCTCGGCGCCGAGATCGCCCAGCAATCGCGAGGCAAACGGTGCGGACAAGCCTTCCGCCCACTCCAACACACGGGTTCCGGTCAGCAGCATTGCACTGGAATGCCTGGCATGGTTTCGCTCCCGATCCGCTGTCATCAGCGTTGTATTGCGTTGATGCTCCCGGGGATTGGTGGTTCTGTCCAATACCGAGTTATGCCATGCTGATAACAACAGGTTATCAGGTACCAGATGTTAGCCGAGAACGCCGCAACGCCGGCCAACCCGATCGTCCCGCCCTGGGGCAGTTTCCGCCCGCACATGAATGTGCGTTACCTCGAAGTGTTCTGGGCCGTGATGCGCAGCGGCAACCAGCGCGAGGCCGCCCGCTTGCTCGGCCTGTCCCAACCCGCGGTCAGCAAGATGCTGCGCTACACCGAAACCCAGATCGGCGTGCTGCTGTTCCGGCGCAGCAAGGGCCGCCTGCAACCCACCCCGGAAGGCGAGGTGTTCTTCAAGGCCGTCGACGGCATCTTCACCCGCCTCGACGCCGCCGCCCGCCTCGCCCGCGACCTCCGCCGCCTCACCGGCCAGATCACCTTCGCCGCCATCCCCGGCTTCAGCGCCGCCCTGATCCCCGACGCCCTCGGCCGCTTCCTCGAACAGCACCGCATGGTCCGCGTCGGCGTGAAGATCCTTCCCCCCGCCGAAGTCGTCGCCCGCGTCGCCGACAGCCAGGCCGATGTCGGCCTTACCTTCGGCCCGGTCGAACCTGGTCTCGTCGATATCCACGTCCTGCACGAGGTCGCGATGACCTGTGCCGTGCCGCGCGCGCATCCCCTCTCCGCCCGCGCCTCGCTCGGCCCCGCCGACCTCGACGGCGAGCGCCTGATCACCGCCACCGAGCGCCCGCTCTGGGGCAAGGCGCTCGAAGCCGCCTTCGCCGCCGCTGGCGTCTTGCCGCACATCGCTGTCGAATGCACCCAGTCCGATCTCGCCTGCGCCATGGCCGAGGCCGGCGCCGGCATTGCCATCGTCCCCCCGGTGCCGCTGCGGCCCGATACCGCAATGGCGACGTCCGTGATCCCTTTTCTGCCCGCCATCCGGGTCGGCGTTGTCGCCGTCACCAACCGCAGCCGACCCGTCCCGTCCTCGGTCGCATCCCTGATCGCCGAACTGAAGATCTCGGCGCACGGCCTGGCCTGGGGCTAGTCCGCACGTCTCTCGGAATCACGCTGCGTCGGGCGCCACCGCCGCGCGGCCAGGTTTCAGAAAAAAATCATGAAATGCATATTTTTTCCTTGCATCACATCTAACGAAAATGTATAACGGCAACATGAACACATGGGCACACATATTCTCCGGTCTGAAAGGAACCCTTGCCACCCCCTGGCGGAGCTTTGCCTCCGTACCCGCCCTGATTCTGTTCTGGCTGCAGCTCCGCCGCCTCACCACAGCGCTCGACACCCTGTTCACCGCCTGGCGCGACGGTACTCTCCCGCCGCCGCCCGCCGCTCCGGCGGCACGCCCCGCAAGCAATCAGGACGCGCCTCGGCCGCGCACGCCCTCCTCACGCCCGAAATCCGCCCCCCGCGCCCGCCAACCTCGCGCCGCCGCGCCGCGCCGCGAACGCCGGGCCCCCCGCGCGCCCGCACCGATGCCGCACCCGGTAACCCTGCCACTGCTCCTGCGCGCGCCTGTCACGACGCGTGCCACCTTCCCGCGTCCGCGCAAGCGACGACGACGAAAAGCCGCTGAGCGAAGCAGGAAACCTGCGCTCAAAACGTTACGAAAACAAAACAAAAACAGTTTTCGGAGCCTCCTATCCGTGAGAGGGAGCGACCTTGAGCAAGACACGGAATGTGTTTCGGCGTGAGGTCCCGACGCTGATCGGCACGCTAAACGATTGATCTAATTGGCATCGCCGGGGTCATCACACCGCGCCGGTTCAGACCTGTCTGCAGAATCAGATTTTTGCGAGAACCTTGTGGAGGAATTCCCGTGCCCGTTCAGTCTGCGAGGCGCTGAAGAATTGCGCTGTGCCGGCTGTCTCGACGATGCTGCCACGGTCCATGAACACGATGCGGTCGGCGACCTCGCGGGCGAAACCCATCTCGTGCGTGACGACCAGCATGGTCATGCCGCTGCGGGCGAGATCGAGCATGACACGCAGTACTTCCGAGATCATCTCGGGATCAAGCGCCGAGGTCGGCTCGTCGAACAGCATCACCTTCGGCTCCAACGCCAGCGCCCGGGCAATCGCCGCGCGTTGCTGCTGTCCGCCTGAAAGCCGGCCGGGGTGTTTGCCGGCCTGGTCGGCGATCCCGACCTGGTCGAGATAGTGCAGCGCGACCCGCTCCGCCTCGGCTTTTGAGAGTCCCTTGGCCTTGATCGGCGCCAGGGTGACGTTCTCGAGCACGGTCATGTGCGGGTAGAGTTCGAAATGCTGGAACACCATGCCGATACCGCGGCGCAGCCGCGGCAGGTCGCGGCAATCGCGCACGCTGGTGCCGTCCACCACCACATCGCCGCGTTGGAACCGTTCGAGGCCGTTGACACAGCGCAGCAGCGTGCTTTTGCCGGACCCGCTTGGCCCGCAGACGACGATGCATTGCCCGGCCATGACGTCGAGCGAGACGCCGTCGAGCGCGGTGAATCCGTCGAAGGCGAGACCCAGGTCCTGGATCTGGATGATCGGCGCCGTCATGACTTGCGTTCCAGATTGCGGGCCAGCAGCGAACCCGCGGTGCAAACGAGAAAATACATCACCGCCACCGCCACATACAGTTCGACCGGCCGCCCCGTCCGCTCGGCCGCCATCGAGGCGGTGTGCAGCAGTTCGTCATAGCCGACAATATAAGCGACCGTGGTGCCCTGGAACACCACGATGCACTGCGTCGTCAGCGCCGGCAGCATGGCGCGGATAGCCTGCGGCATCACGATGTGGCGCATGGTCTGCGGATAGGTCAGGCCGGTCGACAACCCAGCCTGGACCTGCCGGCTGCCGACCGACTGGATGCCGGAGCGGACGATCTCCGCGAAATAGACCGAGAAGAAGATCACGAAGGCGATGACGATCGAGCCGAGATCAGAAACCGCGCGCCCGGTGATGATCGGCACCAAGAAATAGAACCAGAACAGCACCAGCACGAGCGGGTTGCTGCGCATCAGGTTGACGAAGCCGCCACAGGTCAGGCTGAGCCAGGCGCGCCGGCTCAGCCGGCCGATGGCGAGCAGGCAGCCCAGCGGAAAGCTCAGCAGCACCGCGACCGCGGCCAACTGCAGGCTGGTGCCGAGACCCCTGAGCAGCAGAGGCAAGTTCGCCTGGATGACGTGCCAATCCATCGCGGCCACTCACCCGCCACGCCGGATGAGACCGGGGATGTAGAGCCGGCGTTCCAGCCAGGTCATCACCCCAATCACGGCTACGGTCGTGGCGAGGTAGGTCAGCGAAGCGACGGTGTAAGCCTCGATGCCCTTGAAGGACCATGCTTCGATCTTGCGCGTTGTAGCGGTGATCTCCAGCACGCCGATGGTGAGCGCGAGGGCGGTGTTCTTGAACACGGTGAGGAACTCCGACGTGATCGCCGGAAGCATGATACGGATCGCATAGGGCAGGATGACGTGGCGATACATCTGCACCGGCGTCAGGCCGGTCGAAAGCGCCGCTCGGAACTGACCCTGCGGGATCGCGTTCATCGCCGCGCGGATCTGCTCGGCAATGCGCGAGGAGGTATAGAACGAGATGCCGATCACCGCCGTCCAATACGGCACGCTGTCCAGCCGGTTCCACCACAGCCGGGTGTCCGCCGGCAAAAGCTGCGGCGCGACGTAGAGCCAGAGGAACAACTGCACCAGCAGCGGGATATTGCGGAACAGCTCGACATAGGCCCCGCCGAACAGGCGCAGCACCGCAGAGCCGCTGACCCTGCAACTCCCAACCGCGACACCGAGCACGAAAGCGATGCACCAGGCGATCAACGCGAGATGCAAAGTCGTCAGTACGCCATCCGCGATCCAACCGAAATACGGTTCGGTGATCAGCATCGCCCAATTGAACTGGTAGTTCATCCGGTTCAGAGCGCGCGCAGATATGTCTGCAAGCGCTGCACCCCCGCCTCGATCTCGGGCAGCGGCGCGTTGAAGACAAAGCGAAGATGCCCTTCGCCGCGTTTGCCGAACACAGATCCGGCGATACAGGCAACGCGGGCATTGGCGAACAACGCGTCGCTGAGCGCCTGCGAGCCCTGCTTGAGCCGGCGGATATCCGGAAACGCAAAATACGCGCCACGCGGCATCGTGCAGGATACCCCGCGTATCGCCCGTAGACCGTTCACCAGCGCGTCGCGCTGCACCTGATAGTTCGCGACCAACTCCGGCAGCGTAAGGTCGCCCTGCACCACACTGCCGTCCAGGGCCGCCGCCGCGCCTGCCTGGGCGAAGGAGGTGACGCAGGTTGAGGAATGCGAGCAGATCATCTGGATCCTGGCGCTGATCGCCGGCGGCGCGACGATCCAACCGATCCGCCAGCCGAACATGTTGAAGGTCTTGCTGGCCGTCTGCGCGGTGATGGTACGCTCGGCCATGCCGGGCAGGGTCGCCAGGCTGATGTGACGAACGCCGTCGAACAGGAAGTGTTCATAAGCTTCGTCGACCAACACGATCAGATTGTGCTCGCGCACAAAGCCGGCGATCGCCTCCAGTTGCGTGCGA
>CAIRTN010000202.1 GCA_903881515.1 uncultured Rhodospirillales bacterium
CAGGAAGGCCCACGCTTCGGCCATTTCGTCGAGATCTATGGCGTGGCGGAAACCATCGCCCTGATCGACGGCGCCCTGGCCCGCGAGGCCGCCTGACCCGATGATGAACGTCCTGAAGCGGCTGCTGCGCAATCTGCCGGCGCTGCTCGGCGTCGTGCTGCTGATCGGCGCGATCTATGTGGTGCAGAAGGAATTCCGCAACCTCAAGATCGCCGACATCCGTGCCGCCCTCGATGCCCTGCCGCAGCGCGCGCTGGTGATCTCGTTCGGCTGGACCATCCTGTCCTACGGCATCCTGACTTTCTACGACCGCCTCGGCACCTTCTACGCCGGCCGCCCGGTCAGCTACGGCAAGGTCGCCTTCGCCAGCTTCTGCGCCTATTCGCTGGCGCATAATCTCGGCTTCGCCGCGGTGTCGGGTGCTGCGGTGCGCTACCGGCTCTACGCGCATTGGGGCCTGACCCCGCTGCAGATCGGCAAGGTGGTGGCGTTCTGCTCGCTCACCTTCGGCCTCGGCGGCATGGTGCTCGGCGGCATCATCCTGTTCTGGGAACCCGAGGCGGTGCCCTTCCTGGGCGATCACGTGCCGATCTGGATCCTGCACACCGTTGCCGGCGCATTATGGCTGCTGGTGATCGTCTACGTCGTGCTCTCCCGCGTCGTCGGCACGGTGAAGCTGTTCGGCAACGAGGTCGAACTGCCCAGTTGGCGGATGGCGATCCTGCAGGTGCTGCTGGCCACCGTCGATGTCGCGGTCACCGCCGCGATCTTCTACGCCCTGCTGCCGGTGGCCCCTGGCCTGACCTACCTGCGCTTCCTCGGCGTCTACGTCGCCAGCTACACTGCCGGCCTCGCCGCCAATCTGCCGGGCGGCATCGGCGTGTTCGACACCGCGATGCTGCTGGGCCTGTCGCCCTGGATGCAGGCGCCCGAGATCGTCGGCGCCATCGTGGTGTTCCGGCTTTACTACTACATCATCCCGCTGTTCCTGGCCGGCAGCATGTTCGCCGGCAACGAGATCCTGCTGCGCGGCCGCGGCGTGATGGCGAAAACCGCCAATCTGTCCGGCGTGCAGGCGATCGGCCGCTGGAGCGACCCCGATTTCGTCGCAGCCGCCTTGACCGGCATGGTCGCCCTGTCCGGCGCGCTGCTGCTGGGCATCGGCGCGGTGGACGCGCATCCCGATTTCTCCTGGATCGACCCCGATTTCACCGACATCGCCACCGGCCCCGGCGAGTTCCTCACCAGCCTGGTCGGCGCCGGCCTGCTGGTGATGGCGATCGCCCTGGCGGAGCGCGTGGCACTGGCCTGGGGCAGCACGCTGGGCCTGCTGATCATCGGCGCCGCGGCCACCATGGCCGAAGGCCAGCCCGGCTGGATTCCCGCCGTGCTGACCTTGGCGGCCCTGACCACCGTTCCGTTTCACCGCAGCTTCAACCGCCCGGCCCGCGTCATCGCCGCCCCGTTGCAGGCCGGCAGCATCGTGCCGCTGGCCATCCTGATCGGCTGCGTGGTAGCGCTGGCCCGCCTTGCGCCGCGGGTGCGCGGGCTGGTCGACAATGATAGCTGGTGGGCGCTGATCCTGTCGGCCGACGTGCCGAACGCGATCCGCGCGATCGTCGGGCTCGCCGTGTTCCTGGCCGGCCTCGCGCTCTGGGGCTTGCTGCGGCCGCGCCGGATCGCGACGATCGCCTGGAGCTCCAGCGAAGCCCAGGAATACACGTCCCTCGGTGGCATGATGCCCGGCACCCCCGACGGCGTGGTGCGCGGCGAGGACGGCAGGGCGATGATCGCCTTTCGCCGGCTGGACAAGGTGATGCTCGCCTTCGGCGACCCGGTCGGCCCGCCCGATGACCGGGTTTCGGCGATCTGGCGGTTCTGCGATCTCGCGCGGCAGGAGAACCTGCGCCCGGCGGTCTGGCGCGCCGGCACCACCCTGCTGAAGGTCTACGCCGATCTCGGCTTGGCCGCCGTCCCGCTCGACGAAGCCGGACAACCGTTGGCCGATGCCGAGGACGGGCCTGGTCCGCACGCCAGCCGCTATCTGGTCTGCCGTGCCGAACGCGACCTGCAAGGCCTGCTGCCGCTGCTGCCCGGGCTGGCGCAGCCGAAGCCCTAGCCGCTGCGCCGCCCCGGCAGCGCCGCCAGCAGCGGCGCCGCGACGACCAACCAGATGATGCGGGCCTGATAGCGGTCATGCGGCTTGGCCAGCGCCCCGGTCGCAAACGCATTGGCCAGCAGCCCGACCAGCACCATCACCGCCAATCCCCCCGCCGGCGACCGGCCATGGATCGCCAACCCGCCGAGCATCACCAGCAGACCCGCCGCCCCCGCGCCCAGCACCAGCAGGATCGGCAGCGCCAGTTGGCTCGCCACCGCCTCAAGCTTGTCGGTCGATTGCAGCGAGGCATAGAACCGCGCCAGTTCGATGCGCGGGAAGAACTCGCGCAGGCTGTTGGTCACCGAGCCTTCCAGCCAGGTCGACCGCAGCGTGTCGCCCAGCGCGAACATGCCAAGCTGCCGCACCGTATTGCCCGCCATCGCTTTCGCGACCGCCAAAGGCTCGGCCAGCACCGTCGCGGTGACGATCTCGCCCGCCTCGCGCGCCAGCACCTGCGGCCCCCCGGGCGTGGTCCAGACCGGGCCGCGCTCGTTCCACATGAACTCGTCGCTATCGGTCGGCAGCCGCGCCGTCCAGCCGCACATCCGCCATCCCGCCTTCGGGCATTCGCGTTCCAGCGTATCGACCACCAGTCCATCCGCCGACAGCCGGGACAGCATGAACACCGAGCCGAACGGCGAGACCGCGAAGCGATGGAAGCCGATCAGGTTGCTGGCGATCAGCAATATCACCGCCACAACCAGCGGCCCCAGCACCGCTGGCACCCGCGACGGCCGCAGGAACAGCACAGCCAGGATACAGGCCGCGGCAATCACCAGATGCGACAGATGCACCACGATGGCGACCGTGGCCACTACCCGGATCCACAGCCGCGACGAGCGGTCCACCCGGTCGTCAAAACCCAGCAGAAACAGCGACAGCACCACCAGCGGCGCAAAGATGTCCGGCATCAGCAGGCTGGTGAACCAGGCGCAGGTGGTAAGCCCGGCAAGCACGGCGCTGATGCTGACATGCCAGAGCAGGCTGGGCGCGGTGATCGCACTGCGCGACAGCCACAGCATGTGCGAGACAATAAGCGCCTGCGCCGCCGCCGGCAGCCAGAGCGTGGCGCCGCCGTGCAGCAGCCGCAGGAACGGGCCATAGGCGAACGGCTTGTCCCAGATCATCCGCGGCACGTCGGCCTGCACCAGGAAGGCATGGGTATCGCTGAACAGGATCGGGTAGCCATTCACCAGCGCCGGCCACAGCAATGCCGCCGCCCCCAGCACGACAGCCAGCGCGGTTTCTATCAATGACGGTTGGCGTCCGGCCGAATCGCCCCATTTATGGGACTCATCGAAGCGGACCCCCCTGCTCATGCGCATCACAGCCATCGCTTACGGCATCACCGCCATTGCTTTCTTCGCCCTCGATGCCGCATGGCTCGGGACCATGGTCGGCGCGTTCTACAAGCCGCGGCTGGCGGGCCTCCTTTTGGAACGCCCGCGATTGGATGCGGCATTGGTGTTCTACGCGCTTTATATCGCGGGTGTCATTGTCTTCGCGGTCAGCCCGGCGCTGGAACAGGGCGGATGGAAGCGGGCGCTGCTGCTGGGGGCAATGCTCGGACTGCTGGCCTATGGCACCTACGACCTGACGAACCTGGCAACCATCCAGGGGTTCTCCGCCGAAGTGGCCATTGTCGATATGATGTGGGGCGCCTTCGCCACCGGCGTCGCGGCCTCGGTCGCCACCGCGTTGACCAGTTGGTTCGACTGACGCTCGGCCAAAGCGGCAGCCACATTCTCGATCACCGACGCCCAGTCGCCGGGCGCCGGCTGGCGGAACAGGCGCATCGATTCATACCACACCGTGTCGCGGCGCCGTGTCATCCAGCGCCAGTCCGGCGCGTGCGGCAGCAACAGCCAGACCGGCTTGCCCATCGCCGCCGCCAGATGCGCCACCGCAGTATCGACCGAGATCACCAGATCGAGCCCCTCGATCATCGCCGCGGTGTCGGCGAAATCGCCCAGCAATGCGCCCATGTCGGTCAGGCCCAGTTCGGCCGTCGCGCACCCTGAACCGGGCCCGACCTGCAGGCTGACCGGCGCGATGCCGGGCATCCGCACCAGGCTGGCCAGCAACGACGGCGGCAGCGAGCGGCGGCGGTCATTGCCATGCGCCGGATTGCCGGCCCAGGCCAGACCGACCAACGTACCATACGCCGGCAGCCGCCGCCGCCAGGCGACGGCGCGTGCGGCATCGGCATTCAGGTAGCCCTCGGCCATCGGGATGTTGCCGGTCGTGGTGCCGAACAACCGGGGCAGGCTCATCTGGTCGACCCAGAGATCGTATTCGGGCAGCGGCGCGGATTTCGCGATCACCCGCGCTGGCAACTGCGCCAGCAGCGGCACCAACGCCGGCGCACAGTGCAGGATCACCCGCGCCCCACGCGCCGCCAGCAGCGTGATGTAGCGGGCGAACTGGATGGTATCGCCGAGACCCTGCTCGGCACGCACCAGCAAGCGCTTACCGTGAAGGTCGCCCCGGCGCCATTCCAGGCCGGGCAGGCGCGGAAAATCCCGTGCAAAGCGGGGGTGGCGCTTGCGGGCTTCGTAAGCCGACAGACCGCGGCCATATTCGCCGCGCAGCAGCAGCACCCAGGCATGCGCCCAGGCGGCGGTGGCATCGCCGGGCGCACGGCGCACCGCTTCGGCACACATCGTCTCGGCCTCGGTCAGGCTGCCGGCCTCGGCGAGGGCGAGGCCGAGCGCGGAAAACCCCTCGGCATCCGACGCGATGGCGACGGCACGGCGCAGCGCGGCGACGGCTGCCTCCACCCGGCCGAGCATCGATTCGGCGTGGCCCAGCGAGATCCAGGCCGCCGCGTTATCCGGCGCCTCGGCCACCACCGGGCGCAGCACCGCGGCCGCCTCCGCCGCACGGTGGTTGACGCGCAGCGCCGCCCCGAGCGCCACCCGTTGCTCAATCCCCGGCTCAGCCGCCATTGCCGCCTCGGCCTCGCGCAGCGCCTCGGCCGGTTCGTCGATCCGCAACAACACCATCGCGCGCGCCGCCCGCATCGCGGGGTCGTCCCAGCTTGCCAATGCGGTGGCGTATTCCGCCGCCGCTTCCACCAGTTCGCCCGCTGCAGCGCAGGCATCCGCCAGCGCACGGCGCAAAGCCGCATGGGCCGGGCGCTGGGCCACCGCACGGCGTAAGAGGCCCATCGCCCCCACCGCGTCACCGTGCCCGAGTTGCAGCAGGCCGAGCAGATGCAGCGCGGTCGGATGCTCCGGCGTACGCCGCAGCACCTCACGATACAGCGCGTCCGCGCCATGGGTATCGCCGGCACGATGCCGGTCCAGCGCGTCCTGCAGGTCGGAGATGGTTTCGGACATGACGGGGCCTCGCCTGGGGTTGCCCGGCATTCGGCCACACCCGGCTTAAGACGCGGTTAACGCCCCCCAACGCGCCGCCGCGGCATCGTCCGCCTCGCGGGCATCGACCCAGTTATCCTCGCCGCTGGCGAAGCGTTCCTTTTTCCAGAACGGCGCCGCGGTCTTTAGCCAGTCGATCAGGAACGCCGCGGCATCCAGCGCCGCCTGACGGTGCGCGGAAGCAGCCAGCACCAGCACGATGTTCTCGCCGGGCAGCAGCACGCCGACACGGTGGATCAAGGTGCAGCCCAGCAGATCCCAACGCCGCTCCGCCTCGGCAGCGATACGGGCCATCGCCCGCTCGGTCATTGCCGGATAATGCTCCAGCGTCATCGCGCTGATCGCGTGGCCATGCGCATTGCCGCGCACGGTGCCGACGAAAATCCCGTAGCCGCCAATATCCTGCCGCCCAGCGCCCAACGCCGCGAGTTCGGCCGAAACGTCGAAATCCGCCGTCTGCACCCGGATGCTGGCCATGCTACCCCCCGGTCACCGGCGGGAAGAACGCCACCTCGTCGCCGTCACGCACGACGGCGTCGGGGTCGGCGAATTCCTGGTTCACCGCGCAGCGCACGGTGTTCCCCACCGCGAACGCCGCGTGATACGCCGGGCCACGACCGCGCATCCAGGCCACCAGAGTTCCAACCGTGTTGACCTCGGCGGGGACCGCAACCTCCTCCTCGCCGGTGCCGATGCGCTCGCGCAGCCAGGCGAAGTAGAGAATCCGCATCAGCGCGGAACGGGGACGATCGTGGTCGAGCCATCCGAACCTATCAGGGTCGCGGTGCCGTTGCCGTTGTTGATCACGGTGCCGGTCTTACCGGTCGGCAGGGTGAAGGTCTCGGTGCCGTTGCCGCCGACGCTGGTGATCGCCGGGCCGATTGGGGTCTGCAGCACGCGCCCGGTGGGGCTGTTGGCGCCCAGCGGCTGGTTCGGCGGCGGCGGCGCGGCGCGCAGGGCCGGCACGGTGCGCGTCGGCGCGGCCGGTCCGACCGTGTTGCCGATCGGCATCGGCTTGGGAATGCTGCTGGCGTCTCCACTTCCTGGCACAACGCCAGGATCACGCTGCAGATCGGACAATGTCTTGGCCGGCGGCAACGGGCCGGGCCAGACATTGCCGGCCTCGGGAAGCAACGGCTGCTCCGGCGCGGCGTTGCCGCCAACGCGCACCATGTTCGGCGCATCGCCGGCCGGCCGGTTCGGGCCAGTCGAGAACGAGATCGTGTCGGAGATAAACTTTCCGATCCCGTCAATCGGGGAGCCAATGTAGTTACAGGCCGGGAGAAGCAGCAGCAGGCCGAGCGGAAACAGGCGGCGCATCATGGATATCCTTGGCGAGCGTTCGAACGAATGTGCCCTCCCAGCGCCATCATCTCAAGGTGCATGGTGCGCTGCAGCGGCAGAATCGAAGAAATCCACGATCCAGTCCGCCACCAGAGCGGGGTCATTGAGCGGCAAAACCGGGCGGTCACAGCCCGCAACCGGCGTGTCGGCGGCAATCGCGACGATGTCCGGCCGTTCGGGAAACAATGGCGGACGGCGCAGACTGGGGCGGAAAACCTCGATTTTGGGGTGAGGATTGGTTTTGAACCCCTCAACCAGCACGATATCGACCGGCGACAACTGCCCCAGCAGATCCGACAGATCCGGCTCCGGCCCGTTCAATTCATGCATGAGTGCCCAGCGCCGCGCCGAAGCGATCAAAACCTCCTGCGCGCCGGCCTGCCGGTGACGCCAGGAATCCTTGCCCGGCTGGTCCAGGTCAAAGCCATGATGCGCGTGCTTGACGGTCGAGACGCTGTGGCCGCGCGCCTTCAGCAACGGGATCAGCGCCGCGACCAGAACCGTCTTGCCGCTGCCGGACCAGCCGGTCAGCCCCATCAGCTTCATTTCGCCGAATCAGGCCGCGCGGCATGGCGCAGCCCCGTGGTCAGGTAGTCCCATCCGGTCACCAGGGTCAGGGCCGCGGCGACCCACAGCATCGCCTCGCCGATAATCGTCACCGGCAGCCAGCCGATGTGCAGCAGATGTGCCGAATCGTTGCCCGCCAGCAGGGCGCCGAGCGCCCCCATCTGCACCCCGGTCTTCCACTTCGCCAGATGCGTCACCGGCAGACCGACCCGCACACCCGCGAGATATTCGCGCAGGCCGCTGACCAGGATCTCGCGCAGCATGATGACGATCGAGGGATACAGCCCCGCCGGGCTCAGCCGGTCGGTACCAACCAGCATCATCAGCGCGGCGGCGACCAGCAGCTTGTCGGCGATCGGGTCAAGCATACGGCCGAGGTCGGAGGTCTGCTTCCAGTCGCGCGCCAGCTTGCCGTCGAAGTAGTCGGTGATGCCGGCGATGCTGAACACCACGCAGGCGGCAAAGTCGCTGCCGGGCGAGCGGATCGCGGCCAGCACCACCATCAGCGGGATCAGCGCGATGCGCAGAAAGGTCAGCAGGTTCGGAAGATCGGTGATCATGGGAATGTAGACTAGTCGTTCCCGCGCCGCGCGGAAAGTTTGACGCGATGACAGCTTCGCCGCAGGCTGCCGGCATGCAAACCCGACCGCACGGCATCTGGCCGATCCTCTACGCATTCTTCGACGCCCAGGACCGGCTGGACCGCAGCGCGATGCGCCGGCAGACCGAGATCGTGGTCAAGGCCGGTAGCCATGGCATGGCGATTCTCGGCCTGGCCACCGAGGTCGGCAAACTGTCGCCGGCCGAACGGCGGCAGATGGTGGAATGGGCGGCAGAGGACCTGGCCGGGCGGCTGCCGCTCGCCGTGACGATCTTCGGCAACACGCCGGAGGAGCAGAGCGCGGCGGTGAGCCATGCCGCGGCCAACGGCGCCTCCTGGGTGGTGCTGCAACCGCCGCGCCTGCCGGGGATTTCAGAGGCCGAACTGATCCGCTTCTTCGGCGCGGTGATCGAGCGTGCGCCGATTCCGGCCGGCATCCAGAACGCGCCCGACCTGATCGGCATCGGCCTGGGGCCTGCGGGCATCGCCACGCTGGCGCGCAACCATGCCAATTTCACTGTGCTGAAGGGGGAGGGACCAGCGACGCTGATCGCGCGTATCGCCGCCGAGACCGGCGATCAGTTGGCGATCTTCAACGGCCGCGGCGGGCTGGAGCTGCCGGATAATCTGCGCGCCGGCTGCGCCGGGCTGATCCCTGCGCCGGACTGCTTCGAGGCGCAGGTGCAGATCTACGAGGCGATGCGCCGCGGCGACGAGGCGACTGCGGAACGGTTGTATCGCGACATCCTGCCGGCGATCGTGTTTGTGATGCAGTCGGTGGATCACCTGATCTGCTACGGCAAACGCCTCGTCGCCGCGCGGATGGGCATCGAAGTGTTCGAGCGCGGGCCGGGGCTGGCGGCGAACGCGTTCGGCCTGTCGGTGGTCGAACGCTTCGCTCGCGAACTGGGTCCCTACCCGGAGTAGGGACCCACGTGCACTACATGCCGCCCGGATAAGCCGGCCCGCCCCCACCTTCCGGCGTGCTCCAGTCGATATTCTGCGTCGGGTCCTTGATGTCGCAGGTTTTGCAATGCACGCAGTTCTGCGCGTTGATCTGCAGCCGCGGGGTGCCTTCCTCGGCGCCGACGATTTCGTAGACGCCGGCCGGGCAGTAGCGGGTTTCCGGGCTGCGGTAGAGCGCCCAGTTCACACTGATCGCCTTCTCCGGATCGCGCAGCCGCAGATGGATCGGCTGGTTCTCCTCGTGGTTGGTGTTGCTGATAAACACTGAGGAGTTGCGATCGAAGCTGATCTTGCCGTCGGGTTTCGGATAGACGATCGGCTGCACCGCGCTGGCATCTTTCAGTGTGGTGTTGTCGTGGTGGCGGTTGTGCAGGGTCCAGGGCGCCTTGCCGCGGAACAGGTAGGTGTCGAGCGCCGCGTTCACCAGCCCGCCCCACATGCCCCATTTGGCGAAGGCCGGGCGGACATTGCGCACGCCCCACAGTTCATGCGCCACCCAGCTTTCGCGTAGCTTGGTCTCGTACGCCGAGGGCTCGGCCTCGCGCGCGCCGGCAAGTTGCTCGGCGATCGCCTCGGCGGCCAGCATGCCGGATTTCATCGCCGTGTGGGTGCCCTTGATCTTCGGCACGTTCAGCGTGCCGGCGGTATCGCCGATCAGGCAGCCGCCGGGGAAGGTCAGCTTCGGCAGCGACTGCCAGCCGCCCTCGCTGATCGCGCGCGCGCCATAGGCGATGCGGCGGCCGCCCTCGAAATGCTTGCGCATCTCGGGGTGGGTTTTCAGGCGCTGCATTTCCTCGAACGGCGAAAGCCAAGGGTTGGTGTAGTCGAGCCCGACGACGTAGCCGTAGGAGACGTAATTCTTGCCCCAGTGATACAGGAACGACCCGCCGTAGACTTCGCTGGCCACTGGCCAGCCGATAGTGTGCACCACCAGGCCTGGCTGGTGATTTTCGGCCGGAACCTCCCACAGTTCCTTGATGCCGATGCCGTAGGTCTGCGGGTCGCGATCCTCGCGCAGATTGTAACGCACCATCAGCTGCTTGGTCAGGCTGCCGCGGCAGCCCTCGGCAAAGATCGTGTAGGCAGCACGCAGTTCCATGCCGCGGGCGAAATTCGGCCCGTGCGCGCCGGCGCGCGTGATGCCCATGTCGCCGGTGGCGATGCCGACGATGCGGCCATCTTCTTCCAGCAGTTCGGCGGCGGCAAAGCCGGGATAGATCTCCACGCCCAGCGCCTCGGCCTGCTGGCCGAGCCAGCGGCAGACATCGCCGAGTGAGACGATGTAGTTGCCGTGATTATGCATCGTCGGCGGCGTTGGCAGACGGATGGAGCTGTTCTCGAACAGATAGAGGAACTTGTCGTCCGTCGCCTCGGTGACCAGCGGCGCGTCGGTGGTGCGCCAGTCCGGCAGCAGTTCGTCCAAAGCGCGGGGCTCGACGATAGCGCCGGACAGGATATGCGCGCCCACCTCGGCGCCTTTCTCCACGACACAGACGGTTGCGTCGGGCGCAACCTGCTTCAGACGGATCGCCGCTGACAGGCCCGCCGGCCCGGCACCGACGATCACGACATCGAACTCCATCTGTTCGCGTGCTTCGAGGTCGGACATGGTTCCTCCTGCTTCGGCCCACGTAGGGCTGGGCCACATCACCATTTACGCAGCCCTCGCGAGTTGTGCAAAAGCTGATAGCGGAGAACAGTATCGCGATGGAGAGCATGCACGCGGCCCTGGCCGCCCTGCGCCTGCAGATCGAGTGGGGAGCGGACGAGGCGCTGGAGATGGCGCCGGTGGACCGGATGGTGATTCGCGCGCCCGCGCCGCCTCGGCCGATGACGCCTCCCCCACAGCGCCCGGTGGCGGCGCCTGCCCCCGTCGCCGTACCACCGCCAGCCAGCCAGAGCGCGCGGGATATCGCCAACGCAGCGAACACGTTCGAGGAACTGCGCGCCGCGCTGGCGGGGTTCGATGGCTGCCCGCTGTCGCATACCGCGACCAAGCTCGTGTTTGCCGATGGCAATGCCGACTCGGGGCTGATGCTGGTCGGCGAAGGCCCGGGCGCGGAGGAGGACCGGGCGGGGCTGCCGTTCGTCGGGCCGTCGGGGCAGTTGCTGGACCGGATGCTGGCCAGCATCGGCCTTGACCGCACGAAATGCCTGATCACCAACCTCATCCCCTGGCGCCCGCCCGGCAATCGGAACCCGACCGACGCCGAGGTGATGACCTGCCTGCCGTTCCTGCTGCGCCACATTGCCTTGGTGCGGCCGCGCCGGCTGGTGCTGCTGGGCAAGCTGTCGGCCAGTGCGCTGACCGGCAACAAGGCCGGCATCCTGCGCATGCGCGGCAAATGGACCGAGGTGCATGTGCCCGGCCTGCCCGCGCCAATTCCCGCGCTGCCGATGCTGCACCCCGCCTATCTGCTGCGCACCCCCGGCGCGAAACGCGATGCCTGGGCCGATCTGCTGCTACTGCGCCGCACAATCGACAAGGATTTGTCAACTTTCTGATCGCAGACTGCCCGCCAAGCGGCTGACAAAAGGTGGGCATGCATTATTTTCGAGATTCGTCGCACACGCAGGGGTTGCGTCCCATGGATGCGCTGTGTAGGGCAGCCGTCATGCGAGGGATCGGATTTACGCTCTCCCGCCTTCCCGCCGCCCGGGCATTCATTGCCGGGGTCGCGATTCTGGCCGGTGCTTCGGCCGAGAAGGCGCACGCCCAGGGTTTGAATGGCAACGATGATACCGCGTTCGCGGTACCACCCGTGGCCCCGCGCGGGTCCGCCGGCGTGGCCTTGCCGCAGCCTTTGCCGCCCAGCGATGCCACGCGGCTGCGCCGGATCTTCGCGTTCCAGAGCAGCGGGCGCATCGCCGAGGCGATCCAGGAAGCCGGATTGTTCGACAGTTCCACCCCGCTGGGACAAGGCATGCTCGGCCATGTCCTCGCCCAGCGATATCTCGGTCCGCAAACCAAATCCACTGCACCGCAACTGCGCGCCTGGCTCGAGTCGTGGCCGGGACTGCCGGACGCGCCGGCGATCCACGCGTTGCTCAGCTTGCGCCTGCCGCGCGGACAGGTGCCGCCGCCGCCGGTGCTGATCAGCCTCAGCACCACCGCTCAGGCCGATGACAGCGCAGTCCCGGTGCCCGAGGAGACCGAGCCGGCCGAGCGGATGCCGGTGCGCAACCGCGCGCTCGAACGCAGCGTCTGCGATGCGGCGCGCGCCGGCGGGGCCGCGGCGGTAAACAAGGTTCTGGCTCAGGCCCGCGGCCTGGCGCCGGGCTATGCCTCGCTGCTGCGCGGCGAGGCGGCGCGGGTGCTGTTCGCCCTGAACCGTGATCAGGATGCTTATGACGTGGCGCTGCCCGGTGTCGGCGCGCCCGGCAGCGATACCGCGGGGCTCGCCGGCTATATGGCCGGACTTGCGGCCTGGCGGATGCAGAAGCCGGAACTCGCCCTGCCGATGTTCGAGGCGTCGTGGATGGCTGGGCTGACCACCTCCTCGCTGCGCGCCGGCGCCGCGTTCTGGGCGGCACGGACGCATTTGGCAACGCGCGATCCGCTGGGCTGGTACGGCTGGATGCAGCGCGCCGGCGATGAGGAACGCACGTTCTACGGCATTCTGGCCCGCCGGGTGCAGGGCCTCGATCTCGATCTGCGCGCCGGACGGCGGGAGGTGCTGGGCGAGGCCGATGTCGCCGCTGTCGCCGCCACCGATGCCGGGCTGCGCGCCTTCGCGCTGTTGCAGATCGGCCAGATCGGCCGTGCCGATGCCGAACTGCGTTTGCTCTGGCCGCAGGCGCAGACCACGCCGACGCTGGCGCGCGCGATCATGCTGGTCGCCGAACGCGCCGGCCTGGTCGATCTCGCGGCCCAACTGGCCGATCTCGTGCAGGCCGCCGACGAACGTCCGCGCGACATGATGCGCTTTCCGGTGCCGCATCTGCGCCCGCGTGGGGGCTTCATCGCCGACCCCGCTTTGGTCTACGGCGTCGCGCGCACCGAATCGAACTTCGATGCCGGCACGGTGTCCTCGGCCGGGGCGCGCGGGGTGATGCAGATCATGCCGGCCACCGCGCGGTTCATCGGCTCCGGCGCCGAGGGACGCGTCACGCTGCGCGATCCGGCGGTGAATCTCGATCTCGGGCAGCGCTATCTGGCCTATCTGGCCGGGCTCGACGTGGTGGGCGGCGATCTGGTGCGTGTGCTGGCCAGCTATAATTCCGGGCCGTGCAATTTCGGCCGCTGGAGCAACGCCGTGCAGGACCGCGGCGACCCCTTGCTGTTCCTCGAGGCCATCCCGGTCGATGAGACGCGGGCCTATATCCCGCGCGTGCTCGCTTATACCTGGATCTATGCCGCACGGCTGCGCATGCCCGCACCCAGCCTGGACGAACTCGCTGCCGGCACCTGGCCGCGCTATCATCCGTTCGAGACCGCGCAGGGGCCGGCCACGCTCCTGAACTGACAGGAGAGCCGCCATGTCGCGCATCGACGAATCCCGCCCGTTCCTGCCCGTCAGCATCGCCGTGCTGACGGTGTCGGACACCCGCACGCTGGACAACGACACCTCCGGCGCGACGCTCGCCGCGCGGGTCACCGGTGCCGGGCACCGGCTGGCCGCGCGCGAGATCGAGAAGGATGATGCGGAGTCGATCGCTGTCATCCTCAACCGCTGGATCGACGATCCGGCGATCGACGTGGTGATCACCACCGGCGGCACCGGAATCACCGGGCGCGATGTCACCCCCGAAGCGTTCTCACGCGTGCTGGAGAAAACCATCGAGGGCTTCGGCGAGTTGTTCCGCATGCTGAGCTACCAGAAGATCGGCACCTCGACGATGCAGTCCCGCGCTATCGGCGGCGTGTCACGCGGCACTTATCTGTTCGCGCTACCGGGCAGCACCGGGGCCGTGAAGGACGCCTGGGACGACATCCTGGTCTGGCAGCTCGATAACCGACACCGGCCCTGCAACCTCGTGGAACTGATGCCGCGGCTGCAGGAGCACCTGAAGGCCGCGTCCTAGAGCGTTTCGCCGACGCGGGCGACCAGGGCTTCGCGCGCGGCGCGGGTGGCTGCTCCGCGGGTGCGGACGGCTTGCAGTATTTCAGGCGCGGCGGTTTGCGGTGTGCCGGAATCGAATGGCGGTGCGGGCGAATATTCGATCTGCAGCTGCACGGCTTTGGCCACTGCCTCGCCGCACATTTCCGCCACCAAAGTGAGCGCGAAATCGATCCCAGCGGTGACGCCGCCGCCGGTGAACAGGTTGCCGTCGCGCACCACGCGGCCCTGGGTCGGGATCGCGCCGAGCCCGGCCAGCAGGTCGTGCGCCGACCAGTGCGTCGTCGCCCGTTTGCCCTTCAGCAGGCCCGCCGCGCCCAGCACCAGCGCGCCGGTGCAGACCGAGGTGACATAGCGCGCTGCCGCGGCCTGTTGGCACAGGAACGCCAGCACATCGGCATCTTCCATCTGCGCCGAAACGCCCGGGCCGCCGGGGACGCAGATCACATCGAGCTGCGGGCAGTCCGACATCAGCGTATCCGGCAGCAGGCCGAGACCGGTCTCGGCGCGCACCGGCTCCAGCGTGCGCGCGATCAGCAGCGTGCGGATGCCGGGCGTTTTGCGGAACACCTCGTAGGGACCGGTTAGGTCCAGCTGGGTCAGATCGGGAAACAGCAACAGCCCGACAGTGATCTGCGACATCGCACCTCTCCGTGTTGCGACGAGCCTAGTTCGGGTGTGGTGGGAACAAAATGTTGCTGTTTTGTTCTTGACGCTGATGAGACGCCGCGCCATGTTTCGTACCGAACGAAAGAGGAACACGCAGATGCGCGAGTTCGATCGGCCCGGCCCCATCATCGAAGGCGATCTGGCGCGAGAGATCGACGAGTACGAGCTGCATGCCCTGGAATATGCCGGCATGATCAACGAGGCGCCGCGCCGTGGCGAGGCATCGCGACGTGACCGGCCGTCGCTGGCGATCCCGCCGCGCCCGCCGGTGGTGCCCTCGATGCCCGCGCGCCGCGGCCGGGGCGCCACGGTCAATCCGCCGAACCGGTTCGAGAAGACCGAGGCCGCGCCGTTCGACGATGGCTGGAAAACGCTGGACGTCGACTTCACCGATCTGCCGCCGCTGCCGACCACGCTGACCCGCGATTCCGCGCGCAGCGTGATCACCTATAACCAGTCGCCCGATGTCGGATTCGACCGGGCGATCAATCCGTATCGTGGCTGCGAGCATGGCTGCGTCTACTGCTATGCCCGGCCCAGCCATGCCTATCTCGGCTACTCGCCGGGGCTGGATTTCGAAACCAAGCTACTGTTCAAACCCGAAGTTGCCGACTTGCTGGAACGCGAATTACGCAAGCCCGGCTACGTGCCTCGCCCGATCGCGCTCGGCACCAATACCGACCCGTATCAGCCGGTGGACCGCACCTTGAAGCTAACCCGCGCGGTGCTGGAGGTTCTGGACCGGTTCAATCATCCGGTCACCATCGTCACCAAATCCGCCGGCGTGCTGCGTGATGCCGACATTCTGCAATCCATGGCCAAGCGCAATCTGGTGCGGGTCTGCCTATCGGTCACCACGCTCGATCCGGCGTTGGCGCGGCGGATGGAACCGCGCGCCGCAACCCCGGCGCGCCGGCTGCAGGCGCTGGGCGAGCTGACCCGGCTGGGTATTCCCAGCGGGGTGATGGCGGCGCCGATGATCCCGGGGCTGAACGACGCCGAGCTGGAGAAGATCTTGGAATCCGCGTCACGCGCCGGGGCGGGATGGGGCGGCTACATCCTGCTGCGCCTGCCGCATGAGCTGAAGCAGATCTTCGAGACCTGGCTGCAGGAGCACTTTCCCGATCGCGCAAAGCGCGTGCTGGAACTGATCCGCGAAACCCGGGCCGGCGCGCTGAGCGATGCGAAATACGGCCAGCGTTTCACCGGCACCGGGGTCTATGCCGACATGCTGGCCAAGCGGTTCACCCGGGCTGCAAAGCAATGGGGACTGGACCAGACAAGCTCGCTGGATTGCAGCCAGTTCCGCGTGCCGCCAACGGCCAGCCAGGGTTTTGCCGAGGCGCAGCTCTCACTGTTCTAATCGATGGGAATGAACAGTGAGTGCCGCATCTTGCCGTCGATCGCCTGCGAGCAATGGCCCTTGCCGTGGGTATCCTCGACCAGGAAGATTTCGCCCGGCCCGATCACCCGCGTTTCGCCGTCGCTGACGGTGATCTTCACCGCGGCATCGAGGTTGACGATGTATTGCCGCCGCGGTGCGGGGTGCCAGTCGTAATCGTAGGTGCCGGGTGTTTCGCGGAAGATGATGCCGGTCGCCGGCATGCGGGCAGAGATCTTGCCGCCCGGGCCTTCGGCGGCCCAGTCGATCTCGATATCGCCCCAATGGGTTTCCCCGGCGTCGTCGACGTAGAGGTGGTGGATATGCATCGTCTCGTTTCCTTTTAATTCGATCCAGCCGGTGTCAGGACTTCATGCCCTGCACCGTCCATTGCAGCGGCAGCGGATTGGCCTGCAGCTCGCCATGCCGCGGTTCGCTGAAGTCGACGATCAGCACCACGCTGCCCGACCACATCAGCAGCAACAGGCCGGTCAGCACGATCTGCCGCACGCCGGACAGGCCGAACTGATAGCCGAGTGCGCCGAACGACAGCATCGAGAGTGCGCCGATCGACAGCATCGAGCCAGCCATCAGCATCAGGCGCACGGGCACCTGGCTTTCCAACGCGAAAAGCTGCGCCAGCGCGGTGTCGAACATCTCGTTCACCGCCGTGATCAACTGCGCCGAAATCACCGTCGGCGCCGCGTGGGCGATAATCGTGGTTTGCTGCCAGATCCGCTCCTGCAACGCGTTCGTCCGTGCCAGCAGCCGCGCCTCCTGCTCGTGATCCGAGGTGGCGGCATAGTCCGCCCGGACGCGGGCATAGTCGGCGATGACCGGAGCGAGCGGTTCACGCGCGGGATCGGCGGCGAGTTGCGCCCGCAGCCAAGCCGTGCCGATCGCGTTCGCCTCTTTGACGACGTCATCGCGCCGCGTCTCGAACCGGGTCTGGGCGAAGCTGATCGTCAAGCCCAGGGTGAAGGCGAGCAGGCTGAGCATAGCGGTCGTCAGGGTCGAAACGGCGGAGGTCTCGGAACTGGTGAGCGCGCGCCGCCGTGCCCGCGATCGGCCAGTGTGAAACCCGGCCTCACAGGTCGCCAGCAGGGTTGTAAATGCCGCGACAAAAAGCAGCGGCAGGTCAGCTGCGGTTAGCCAGACGACGAGCGCGTCCATCTCAACCGCCGATGATCACCGCAGACTCAACCGCGCGGCGCCCACCATCGCTCATCGTCAGCCCGTCGCGCACTTTCTGTTCCATCACCGCCTCCGCCGCGCGCACCCGGGTAAGACTTGCCAGTACCTCCACGGCCCTTGCCGCCGGCACGATCACCACGCCGTCGGCGTCGCCCACCACAATGTCGCCCGGGCAGGCCTGCACGCCGCCGAGCACCACCGGTGCGCCGACCACGCCCGGCCCGTTCAGCGCCGGGGAGTTCGGCTGGATGCCCATGGCGAACAGCGGCATTCCGGCCGCCACGATGCCGGCGCGGTCGCGTGCCAGACCATCGGTGACGAACGCCGCGACGCCCTTGTTCTTCATCATCCCGGCCGCCAGATCGCCGATCACCGCGGTGCCGGTGAACGCGTCGCAGGCGCACAGGATGACGTCGCCGGGCTCAGCCTCGGCCAGCGCGCCGAACATCGCGGCGATATCGGCGGGATAGGCGTAAGCCGTCAACGCCGGGCCGCAAAATACCGCGTTGGCGGGATCGAGCGGCTTGATCCGCCAATCCACCGCGCCGCGCCCCTGCATGGCGTCGGCCAGATGCGAGGTCTGCGCGCCGCGGAACTGCGCGACCAAGGCCGGGTCCGGCCGCTTCCAGCCACGATGGATGGTCAGGATGGGTGGGTTGTCGATCATGGCGCGTCCTCCGTTTCGCCGAAGTCTGCGCGGCCTGGGCTCAGCCGTAAATCCCGCTTTCACCGGGCACGCGGTCATGCGCCAGCCATTCCGGGCGTGCTGCGCCGGTGATCGCCAGGGCTACGGCTTCGGCGACACGGATGCCGTCCACCCCGGCGCTGAGAATCCCACCGGCATAGCCCGCGCCTTCGCCGGCCGGAAACAGACCCGGCGTGTTCGGGCTCTGGAATCGCGTATCCCGCGCGATGCGCAGCGGCGAGGAGGTGCGCGTTTCCACCCCGGTCATCACCGCGTCGCCCATGTCATAGCCCGGCAGGCTGCGGCCGAAGGCCGGCAGCGCTTCGCGCATCGCGGTGATCGCGAAATCCGGCAGGCAGGATGAAAGGTCGGTGGGGGTCACGCCGGGCCGGTAGCTTGGCACCACGCTGCCCAGCGCCGTGGAAGGACGGCTGGCGAGGAAGTCGGACACCAGTTGCGCCGGTGCGGTGTATGACCCGCCGCCGGCGACATAGGCCGCACTCTCCCAGCGGCGTTGGAAATCGATGCCGGCGAGCGGCCCCCCCGGGTAATCCGCGGGCGTAATGCCCACCACCATCCCGGCATTGGCGTTGCGCTCGGCCCGCGAGTACTGGCTCATGCCGTTGGTAACGACGCGGCCCGCCTCGGAGGTCGCGGCGACCACGGTACCGCCTGGGCACATGCAGAAGCTGTAAACGCTGCGGCCATTCTGCGCGTGATGCACCAGTTTGTAGTCGGCAGCACCCAGCAGCTTGTGTCCGGCGAAATCGCCGAAGCGGGCACGATCGATCAGCGATTGCGGATGCTCGATGCGCACGCCGATGGAGAACGGCTTGGCCGCCATCTCGACGCCGACGCCGTGCAGCATCGCGAAGGTATCGCGCGCCGAATGCCCGACGGCCAGCACGACCTGCCGCGCCGCGATCCGCTCGCCGTTGGCCAGCACGACCCCGCTGACCG
The DNA here is from genome assembly GCA_903881515.1 of uncultured Rhodospirillales bacterium. Lineage (GTDB taxonomy): Bacteria > Pseudomonadota > Alphaproteobacteria > Acetobacterales > Acetobacteraceae > CAIRTN01. The sequence continues at coordinate 18,969 of CAIRTN010000202.1, forward strand.
CATGCGTCTCGTCGAGCAGCAACTCGTCCACGCGCGCGCCGAAGCGGTATTCGCCGCCCAGTGCCTCGATCGTGGCGCGGATGCTCTCGACCATGGTCACCAGACGGAAGGTGCCGATATGCGGCCGGGCGATATACAGAATCTCCTCCGGCGCGCCGGCGCGGACGAACTCCTCCAGCACCTTACGGCCACGGAACAGCGGGTCCTTGATCTGGCTGTAGAGCTTGCCGTCAGAAAACGTGCCGGCGCCGCCTTCGCCGAACTGCACGTTGCTTTCCGGTGTCAGCACGCCGCGCCGCCACAGCGCCCAGGTATCGCGCGTGCGCTCGCGCACCACCTTGCCACGGTCGAGGATGATCGGCCGGAACCCCATCTGCGCCAGCACCAGTCCGGCGAGCAGGCCGCACGGCCCGGTGCCGATCACCACCGGGCGATCGGCAAGGCCCTTGGGCGCCGCTGCGACGAAGCGGTAGCGCATGTCCGGCGTCAGCGGCGCATCGCGCTCGCCCAGTACCCCCGGCCGCAGCGCGACATCCACCGAGTAAACCAGCCGGATCGCGCGCTTCTGCCGCGCATCGAAGCCACGGCGGAACACCTGCAGATCGGCGAGATCGGCGGTCGCGACGCCCAGCCGCGCCGCCGCCGCCTCGGCCAAGGCCGTATCGGCGTGGTCGAGCGGCAGGCGCAGATCCGTCAGCCGCAGCATGCGGCTCACTCGACGGTGACGCTCTTCGCCAGATTGCGCGGCTGGTCCACATCGGTGCCCTTCAGCACGGCGACGTGATAGGCCAGCAACTGCACCGGAATCGCGTACAGGATCGGCGCCACAAAGGGATCGACGCGCGGCAACACCACCGTCTCGACTGCGATGCCACGCAGCTTCGCCGCCCCTTCGGCATCGCTGAACACCACAAGCTGCGCTCCGCGGGCTGCGGCTTCCTGCAGGTTGGAGGCGGTCTTTTCGAACAACGGGCCGGAGGGAACGATCGCGATCACCGGCACCGCCTTGTCGATCAGCGCGATCGGGCCGTGCTTCATCTCGCCGGCGGCATAGCCCTCGGCATGGATGTAGCAGATCTCCTTCAGCTTCAGCGCGCCTTCCAGCGCAATGGCGTAATTGGCGCCACGGCCGAGATAGAGCACGTCGCGCGCCTCGGCGATGCGGCGGGCCACGCGCTTGATGTCCTCGACACCCTCGAGCACAGCGGCCGCCGCCGCCGGCACCTGCAACAGCGCGTCGGTCAGCTGGGCTTCGCGTTCCGGGGTGATCGTCTGCCGGCAGCGGGCGAAGGCGATCGACAGGCAGGCCAGCACCGTCAACTGCGCGGTGAACGCCTTGGTGGAGGCCACCGCGATCTCCGGCCCGGCGACGGTCTGCATCACCGCGTCGGAATAACGCGCCATCGTGCTTTCTGGCACGTTGACCACCGACAGCACGGGCATCCCCTGCGCTTTCATGTAGTGCAGGGCTGCGATGGTGTCGGCCGTCTCGCCGGATTGCGAGACCAGAAGGCCAAGGCTGTCCGGCACCACCGGCGGCTCGCGGTAACGCAACTCGCTGGCGACATCGACATCCGACGGCAGCCGCGCGATTTCCTCGATCCAGTGCCGGCCGGCCAGCGCCGCGAAATACGCACCGCCGCAGGCGCTGAGACTGACGCGGGCAATCTGTGCCGGATCGAACGGCAGGTCGGGAAGCACGACCGCGCGGGTCGTCGGATTGATCATGCGGTGCAGAGTGTCGCCGATCACCGCGGGGTGCTCGTGCAGCTCCTTTTCCATGAAGTGCCGGAAATTGCCCTTGCCGACCGCGGCGCCCGACAGCGCGGTCAGCTTGATCTCGCGCAGTACGGGATTACCCGACAGGTCGAGAAACCGCGCGTCGTCACGGCTCAGCACCGCCCAGTCGCCATCGCGCAGGAACGCGATCCGCCGGGTCAGCGGTGCCAGCGCAAGCGCGTCGGAGCCAAGATACATCTCGTGTTCGCCGTAGCCCACCGCCAGCGGCGCGCCATGGCAGGCGCCGACCATCAGGTCGGGGCGGCCAGCGAACACCATCGCCAGCGCATAGGCCCCCTCCAGCCGCGGCAGCGACGCCCCCGCCGCCTCGACCGGCGCCATGCCGCGCTTGAGGTAGAGATCGACCAGTTGTGCCACCGTCTCAGTGTCGGTCTCCGACGTGAACACCTGCCCGGCGGCTTCGAGTTCGCTGCGCAGCTCAGCGTGATTCTCGATTATGCCGTTATGCACCACCGAGACCCGCGACGTGCCGTGCGGATGCGCGTTGCCCTCGGTCGGCGCGCCGTGCGTCGCCCAGCGGGTGTGCCCTATGCCGGTGGTGCCGTGCAGTGGCGCAGTGTCCAGCACGGCGGCCAGGTTCGACAGCTTGCCCGGCGCCCGGCGTCGTTCGATGACGCCGCCGCTCAGTGTGGCGATGCCAGCACTGTCATAGCCGCGATATTCCAGCCGCCGAAGTGTCTCCAGAATACGCGGCGCCGCAGGTGCGGCGCCGATAACCCCGACGATGCCGCACATCAGGCTTTGGTCCGCTTGCGCGAGGCCTTGAACGCGGCCGCACGGCCGTCCTTGATCTCCTGCCGTGCCCGCCCGAACGCCATCGCGTCGGCGGGGACATCGGCGGTGATCACGCTGCCGGCGGTGATCATCGCGCCGTCACCCACCGTCACCGGCGCAACCAAGATGGCGTTGGAGCCGATGAACGCGTCCGCGCCGATGGTGGTGCGGTATTTGGCGACGCCGTCGTAATTGCAGGTGATGGTGCCAGCGCCGACATTGGTGCGCGCGCCAACCGTCGCATCGCCCAGGTAGGTCAGGTGGTTTGCTTTCGCCCCGTCACCCAGCGTGACCGCTTTCAGTTCGACGAAATTGCCGACATGCGCGCCCTGGCCCAGCACGGTGCCCGGCCGCAGCCGGGCGAACGGCCCGACGATGGCGCCGGCGCCGACCACACAGCCTTCCAAATGGCTGAAGGCGCGGATCTCCGCGCCGCTCTCAACCGTCACCCCCGGCCCGAACACCACGTTTGGCCCGATGCTGACATCGTTGGCGATCTTGGTATCCCAGGACAGGAACACAGTATCCGGCGCGGTCATCGTCACGCCGTTGTCGAACGCCGCCGATCGCAGCCAGCCTTGCACCGTGCGCTCGGCGTCGGCCAGTTCGGCGCGCGAATTGATGCCGCGTAGTTCGTCCTCGTCGGCCTCGACGGCCGCGACCTGAAGGCCCTCGGCGCGGGCGAGGGCCACGAGGTCGGTCAGGTAGAACTCGCCCTTGGAGTTGTCGTTGCGCACCTCGGCCAGCCATTGCCGCATCTTTGCCGCGGGCGCGCAGAGCACGCCGGCGTTGCACAGCCCGATCGCGCGCTCCTCAGCGCTGGCGTCGGCCCATTCGACGATGCGTTCGACGAACCCGTCCTTGACAACCACGCGGCCGTATTTGGCCGGGTCCTTCGGGCGCATCGCCAACAGCACCAACCCGGCATCGCCGGCCTGCCGCCGCGCCACCAGGCGCTTCAGCGTATCCGGACGGATCAGCGGATTGTCGGCATACAGCACCGCCACCTCGCCCTCGCCGAACAGCGCCTCGGCCTGCCGCGCCGCGTGTGCGGTGCCCAGTCGCTCGTGCTGCACCACCGAGGCATGCGGCGCCGCACCGGCGGAAACCGCCTCCATCCCCGGGCCGACCACGACGACGATCCGGTCGAACACCGTCTCGCAGGAGGTGATCAGGTGACGCAGCATCGGCCGCCCGGCGACTTGGTGCAGCACCTTCGGCAGGGCCGACTTCATCCGGGTCCCAAGGCCGGCGGCGAGGAGAATGGCGGTGGCTGACATGATGGCTCCCGGAGTAGCGGCGCGGCCTGCGCCGTGTCAAAGATCAGCGGATCAAACTTCATTGCGATGTGCAACGCCGATGAACCGCCGCACGCTCGTCCTCGACCTCGACGGCACGCTGGTTGACAGCGTGCCAGACCTTGCCGCCGCGCTGAACCGGCTGATGGCCGCGCGCGGGCTGCCGGCGTTCGGCACGCCCGAGGTCGCGGCAATGGTGGGCGATGGGGCCAAAATATTGGTCGACCGCGCCTTTGCGGCCCATCGCCAGCCCTCCGACGCCCCCGCTTTGGCCAGCTTCCTGGCAGATTACAGCGCCAACGCGGCGGTGCAAACCCGTCCCTACCCCGGTGTGCCGGAAACTCTGGCAGGGCTGACCCGTGCCGGATGGCGGCTTGCGGTCTGTACCAACAAGCCGATTGCCCCGGCGCGCGATCTGCTGGCGGCGCTGGGCCTGCTCGATCTGTTCGCGGCCGTCGGCGGCGGTGACAGCTATGCCGTGCGCAAGCCCGATCCCGGCCATCTGCTGGCGACGCTGCATGACGCCGGCGGCACGCCGGCGCGTGCGGTGATGGTGGGCGATCATCATAACGACGTGCTGGCCGCGGCCGGCGCCGGTCTGCCGGCGATCTACGCGACCTGGGGCTATGGGCCGCTTACCGCCGGCGCGACTGCGGCGGCCGTCGCGCATGATTTCAGCGAAGTTCCAGGCATCGCCGAACGCCTGCTGCCCTGAGTTCAGGGCCGGCTGACGATCTCGGACAGGTACAGCGTCCCCTCGCCGAAAAACCGCACGGGAAAGAGGATGCGCACCGGCATCAACGGCAGGCCAGGGGCGGGCGCCGCCATCCATGCAGCGCCTTGCTGCGGGCGATGCATGCGGTCCTGATCGCCATCAAGCAGGAAGCCGGCCAACTGCTGCCCGACAAAATCGCAACGCAACGCAGGCCCGGCAAAGGCCGAACCATGGTCAGGCTCGAGCATCTCCATGCCGCCGGTGCGTGCGACCGTTTCCGACAGGCGCCGTCCGTCGAACATGCACACCTTGCCTTCGCAGCGCCCGGTCTGCGTCACCCGGTGCACCAGCATAGCCACCGCGCTGAGTGAATCGACGGTGCCGGGCATCATTTCCGGCGGCACCGGCTCGCGTGCCTCATCCACCAGCGGCACCAGGGTACGTATGACGGGGTCGCCCTCGGGGTAATCGATCAGCGTCTGCCGGCCTTTGCCGAACCAGGTGCCCCACGACATGTAGCGCTGCGGCTGCGCCACCATTTGATTGAACTGGCCTTGCACATTGGAATGCATGTCGCCGCTGAAGAACGACGCCAGCACCCCCGCAGTGCGATAACCCACCTCGACATGATAGTCGTCGGGTGACATCGATGTCAGGGTTTGCAGGTTGAACACGCGAAAGCCTGCAACATAGGCAGCGAAGGACAGTTGCAACGGGGGCGGCCCGGCCCAGGCCGGCAACGGCAGCAGCAGCAGGACGAGCAGGATGCGCATGACTTCAATGTTGGGCGCCGGCGGCGTCATAGCAAGCCTTGACAACCAGAACCGCGCCGACCTATCACCGCGACCCCGAGGAATGGGCGCGTAGCTCAGCGGGAGAGCATTCGCTTCACACGCGAAGGGTCACAGGTTCAATCCCTGTCGCGCCCACCATTCCCCGTTGCCTTTGCACGCCAAATCTCACATACGTTCCGCATTGCAGCATGCGGAGCAACCATGAGCATTGAGACAGCCACCGAAACATTGGAACACGCTGCTCATCATGAGACGGCGCATGGCGACGGCAGTGCGCGCAAGATTGCAATCCTGGTCGCGATCCTCGCCGCGGGGCTCGCAGTCACCGAGATGCGCGAGAAGGCCGCGCAGAACACCTATCTTACCTATCATATCCAGGCCTCGGACGACTGGGCCTTCTATCAGGCCAAAACCATCCGCATGAACATGTATGCGCTGTTTGCCGACACCTGGGCGGCGATGCCGGGTGTCAGCAAGGAAATGGTTGCCGCCGCGCGCGCCAACGCCGCCCGGATGAACGACGAAGAAGGCGAGCAGGGCGGACGCAAGCAGCTGGCGGAAAAGGCGAAAGACTCCGAGCACGCCCGCGAGCACGCCTTCCACAGTTTCCATTTCCTTGAACTTGCGGTGGGCGGGCTGCAAATCGCCATCGTGCTGGCTTCGGTCTCGGTGGTCACCCGGGTCAACGCTCTGGCTATCGGCTCTGCGGTTCTCGGCGCCGCCGCCGCCGCGTTCGCGATCGTCACCGAATACGGCTTGATCTAGCGCCCGCTACTTCCCGCGTCCGTGGGATAGTTCCGTGACGATACCGTGCAGGGTTCTGAGCTCCTGCTCGGTAACATCGCTGCGCTGGAACAGGTGACGGATGTTGCGCACCATGCCGGGCCGCTTCGCCTGGTTGCGCAGGAATCCGCTCTCATCCAGCTCAGCCACCAGATGGGTCAGCAGGCCTTCCAACTGCCCCTTGGTCGCGGGCTTGGTCTCATTGGTCATGAAATAGCGTGGCGGCGTCGCTTCCTCGGCGGTCCACCACTCATAGGCCATGATCATCACCGCCTGTGCCAGGTTCAGCGACATGAACGCCGGATTGAGCGGATAACGCACCAGCGACGAGGCATGGGCCATGTCGTCATTGTCCAGCCCTGCCCGCTCCGGGCCGAACAGAATGCCGGCACGCAGGTCGCGGCCGCAGACCGATCGCAGTTCCGCCGCCGCACCGCGCGCAGTCAGCACCGGCTTGATGATGTGCCGCGGCCGCGGGCAGGTTGCCAGCACGAAATGCAGATCGGCGACGGCGTCGGCCACGGTTTCATGCACAGTCGCGGCATCCAGCAGCCGGTCGGCGCCGGAGGCATTGCGCCAGGCCTTCTCCTGCGGCCAGCCATCGCGCGGCGCCACCAGGCGCAGATGGAACAGCCCGCCATTAGCCATCGCGCGCGCCACCGCGCCGATATTGTCGGCCAGTTGCGGGCGCACCAGCACGACGACGGGCGTGTTGCCGACCGCGATCAGATCGGCGCCGCCGTCCCGTCCGGTCATGCCCGCCGCCAGTTGGTGCCGGACGCGGAGTCTTCGAGCACGATGCCCTTGGCGGTCAGTTCGGCGCGGATCGCGTCGGCACGGGCAAAATCCCGCGCCTTGCGCGCCGCCAGCCGCTCGGCGATCGCCGCATCGACCCAGGCGCCGTCATCCCCGCCGCGGAACCAGGTCTCAGGTTCATCGCCCAGCACGCCGAGCAGCACGCCGGCCGCCTTCAGCTCGCCGGCTGCATCGGGGTCCCCGGCCAGCGCGGCATCGGCCAGGGCATGCATGGCACTGATCGCCAGCGGTGTGTTCAAGTCGTCGCACAGCGCATCGATCACCGAATCCGACACCTCGCCCACGGTGCCGGGATGTCGTTCCAGAGCGCGGTAGAACCGGTCAAGCGTGCCCTTGCACTCCGCCAGCAGCGCCTGGGAGAACTCGACCGGCGCGCGGTAATGCCCGTGCAGCAGCAATAGGCGGATCACCTCACCCGGCCATTGCGCCAGCACTTCCTTGACGGTGAAGAAATTGCCGAGGCTCTTCGACATCTTCTCGCCGTTGATCCGCAGCATGCCGTTGTGCAGCCAATAGCGGGCGAAGCGGCTGCCAGGGAACGCGCAGATGCTCTGCGCCACCTCGTTTTCATGGTGCGGGAAGATCAGGTCGTTGCCGCCGCCATGGATGTCGAAGCTCTCGCCCAGATGCGCCCAGGACATCGCCGAGCATTCGATATGCCAACCCGGCCGCCCACGGCCCCACGGGCTGTCCCAACCCGGCAGATGACCCGGCGAAGGTTTCCACAGCACGAAATCGCCCGGGTCGCGTTTGTAGGGCGCGACATCGATACGGGCACCTGCGATCAGTTCATCGCGCGAACGGCCGGACAGCGCGCCGTACTGGGCAAAGCTCGGCACCGCGAACAGCACATGGCCCTCCGCGGCGTAGGCGTGGCCCGACGCGATCAGCCGCTCGATGATCATGACCATCTGCGCGATATGTGCTGTCGCCCGTGGCTCGACGTCCGGCGGCGCGGCGCCGAGGGCGGCCATGTCGGCGTGATAGTCGGCCGTGGTGCGCGCGGTGATGGCGGCGATCGGTTCGCCGGACTCGGTGGCCCGCGCGTTGATCTTGTCATCGACGTCGGTAATGTTCCGCACATAGGTGACATGCGGATAAATCCGCCGCAGCAGCCGCACCAGAGTGTCGTACACAACCACCGGACGCGCGTTGCCGACATGCGGACGATCATAAACGGTGGGTCCACAGACGTACAGCCGCACATGGCCGGGGTCGAGCGGCACAAAGACTTCCTTTGTCCGCGACAGGCTGTTGTGCAGGCGCAATTCAGGCATATCGGCTCCTCTTGCTACGGCCAGTTTCCGCACTCGCGGCATCGACAGCAACCGTGCTGCACGCATTTGACACGCGCGCGCGGCGAGAGCTAGGTATCCGGATGAGTTGCGAGCGATTCGCAATAAGTCCGGCAAGGGATTCCATGCCAAACGCAAGAGTCCTGCCCGAAGGCAGGCCGGTGTCCAAGAGTTCCAGCCGCCTCACCCGCTTCCTTGCCGTCGCCGGACCTGGCTTGGTTGTCATGCTCGCCGATACCGATGTCGGCAGCGTCATCACCGCCGGGCAAAGCGGCCTGCAATGGGGCTATCGTCTGCTGTTGCTGCAGTTGCTGCTGATCCCGATCCTGGCGGTTGTGCAGGAACTGACGGTGCGGCTGGCCATCTTTACCGGCCGCGGCCATGGCGAACTGATCCGGGAAATTTTCGGTCCGGCCTGGGCGTGGCTCTCTGCCACCGGCCTTGCCATTGCCTGTATCGGCGCCCTGCTGACCGAATTTTCCGGCGTGGCCGGCGTGGGCGAATTGTTCGGCGTATCCCGAAACATCACTCTGCCGATGGCCGCCGTGGCGCTGCTGGCGATTGTTGCCACCGGCTCATATCGCCGTGTCGAACTGGTGGCGATCGGGATCGGGCTATTCGAACTGGCGTTCGTCGGCGTCGCCTGGGCCGCCCGGCCGGATGGCGCGACCATGCTCGCGCAGGCGATCAACATTCCCTGGACCGACAGCAAATACCTGTATCTGGTCGCCGCGAATATCGGCGCGGTGATCATGCCGTGGATGGTGTTCTACCAGCAATCCGCGGTGGCCGATAAGAAGTTGCGGCCCGAGCACTACAGCGCCGCGAAATGGGACACTATTGCGGGCGCCGTTCTCACCCAGCTGGTGATGGCTGCCGTGCTCATAGCCGCTGCCACCACCCTGGCTCCCGGCACTACCAGCAGCCTGGAGAACGTCGGCGACCTCAGCCGCGCGCTGACCCCGGTTCTCGGGCTTGAGGCCGGCAGGATCGTCTTTGGCCTCGGCACCCTTGGCGCAGCCCTGGTTTCCGCCATCGTCACTTCGCTCGCCCTGGCCTGGGGCCTCGGCGAGGTCGCGGGCTATCGCCGTTCGCTGGAGTACTACCCGCTGCAGGCGCGCTGGTTCTATGGCGTGTACGGCCTCTGCATCTGCGGTGGTGCCCTGATGGTCGGGGTTGCTCCGGACTTGGTCAGCCTCAATGTCGGCGTGCAGGTGATGAACGCGCTGATGCTGCCGCTGGTGCTGGGCTTCCTGATCGCGCTGGCGATCCGCGCGTTGCCAGCCGAGCGCCGGCTGCGGGGCTGGTATCTCTGGCTCGTGCTCGCCATTACCGTTATCTGCTGCGCCTTCGGCCTGATCGGCGGGATCGGCGGCCTGTTGGAGTAGCCCATGCGGCTTGGTTTTCTGGTGATGGCGCTCGGTGTCGGCGCGGTCGCCGCACTGATCGGCTGGTATGGCGCGCGGGATATTGGCGCGCATGTGCTGGCCGCAGCCTGGGTCATCCCGCCGGTGATCCTGCTGCATGCCGTGCAACTGCACTTGTCCGGCATCGCCTGGCAGGGCGTGATTGGCGTCAACCATCCCGGCCGTGCCGCTTTCCTGCTGATCCGCTGGATCCGAGAGAGCGTCAACTCCATCCTCCCCGTCGCGCAGCTCGGCGGCAACATCGTCGGCATCCGCCTGCTGATGCATCGTGGCGTCACCGGTGCCCAGGCCGGCGCCGGCACTACCATAGACATCACCCTCGAAGCCCTGACGCAGGCGGTGTTCACCCTGGCCGGCATCGGCGTGTTGGCCGCGACCGAGGAGCGCGCCTGGGCCCCATGGCTGCAGGTGGTCGTCGGCGTGACTGTCGCCATTGGGCTGCTGTTCCTGCTCGCCCAGCGCGCCGGGCTGCTGCGTCTGGTCGAGGCTGCGGCCGAGCATGTCGCTCGCATGTTCCCCGGCATGCCCGAGGGCGCGCTGCGCGGCCTGCATGATGAGCTGATCCGCCTGCAGCGCGAGCACTCCGCAGTGGCCCGCGCCGGCACGTTGCACCTGATCGCATGGTTGATTGGCGTCGGCGAAACCTGGCTGGCCTTCACGGCCATGGGCAATCAGGTCAGCCTCGCCACAGCCCTGGTCGTCGAGAGCATCGGCATGGCCGCGCGCAGCGCCGGCTTTGCGGTTCCCGGCGCACTCGGCGTGCAGGAAGCCGGCTTCATACTGGCCGGCGAATTGTGCGGCGTCCCAGCCGACGCCACGGTGGCACTGTCGATGATCAAGCGTGCCCGTGAATTACTGGTCGGTGTGCCCGGCGTGATAGCGTGGCAATGGCTCGAAGGCCGTCGCGCGCTAAGGAAGTAAAACGGCCTAACGCAGTTTCGCCGCCCGCAGATCGTCCGTTAGCGCCTGTGCCATCCGTGTCCAGGTCACTTCCGGCGCCTCGCGCGGTGGTGGAGCCTCGCCACGGGTTTCCAGCAGGTCACGCAATGCCGCCGCCAGACTGCTCGGTTCCGGCTCACACAGTGTGGCCAGTGCTTTGCCCGCCAACTGCTCGGGAATCCCACCCACTGCGGTGGCTACCACGAAGCGGCGCGACGCCACGGCGGCGGCCGCGCCACCGCTCTGGCTTGCCTCGCGATGCGACAGCACCAACGCGTCAGACCATGCCAGCAACGTGCCGATCTCTTCCTCTGGCACCCAGCGATTCTCCACCGTCACGCCCGGCAATGCGGCCAAGGCGCGCAGCTCCAACGAATCCGGGCCGCTGCCCACCACGCGCAATACGTAATCCGAGCGCGGCCCCAGCAGGGTCAGTGCCTGCACCAGCAAGTCGATGCCCTTGTACGGTAGAAGGCGCCCGAAAAACAGCAACCGCATCGGCCCACCATGCGCCAGTGCCGGCGGCGGCGGCGGGCGGAATGGCCGCGGCGGGTGCACCGAGCGGATCAACGGCTTGCCGGTCAACGCCCCCTGCTGCGCCAGCTTCGCCGCTACATGGTCGCTCAGTACCACGAGCCCGGACGCTGCCCGCATCAAAGCCCGCTGCAACTGCATCTGGAACGGCCGGCCATCACCGGGATGCAACTCCGCATCATGCACCACGACAACGAACGGCACGCCGCAGGCTTTCAGCGCCCGCACCATGATGAAATCCATCATCCCCGGCATCGCACAGATCGCCACATCCGGCCGTTCCTGACGGATGCGCCGCAAAAGCCACCGGTAGCGCCACGGCAGCAGCGTCAAACCCAGGATCCCACCCAGCGTCTTCTCGATCAATGCGATCGGAATATCGCAAACTGGCGGCGTTGGGCCTCGGAGAATCTCGGCGTAGCTCGACAGCGACAGCACAATCTCGCAGCCAGGAACCCCGCGCAGGCTATCGGCCAGTTCGGCCCCGTAGCGCGGCCCGCCCCCAACACGTCCCCATTGCCAGACCAGAATTTTCATGCCGGCAACCCGAGCGCAGTAACGGCAGCATGCAGCGGTGCCGCCACCAGCCGCTCCCGCACCATCGCCGTCGCACGTGCGCCAAATGCCGCGCGCAATCCGGCGTCGCCGGCGAAGCGCTGCAGCCAGCCAGCCGCCTCGCCGATATCAGCTTCCGCCCAGATCGCGCCGGGAGCAACCAGCACGCCGCGGGGATCCACCGCCGGCACCAGCCGATACCCCACTAGCGCGGCACTCTGCGCATCCATGAAATCCATGTTCCCCGACCAACCCGTCGCGATCACCGCCCGGCCCAGCAGCATGGCTTCGGCCGGAAGCAAGCCAAATCCCTCACTACGGTGTAACGACAACACGATATCAGCGCATGCGGTCAATGCGTGTGTGTCACCAACGGACAATTCCGCAGTCACAATTCTAATATTTCCCGCATCGGCGACCGCGGCCCGGATTTGTGCAAAATCATCGGGAAAATGATGCGCATGCCCGACCTTCAGCACCAGCAGCCGATCGCTGCGGCTGCCAAATGCCGCCTTGAAAGCCGCGATCGCCGCAAGGGGATTCTTCCGCACCAGACTCGACGCCAGATTAAACCCACACAGAACAACAACAGCTGTCTCAGGCAGCCCGAACGCGGCCCGGTCAAGTGGTGAACGCTCTTGTGGCACGGCCGCCACCGGATGCGGCACCACATGCAATTTGATCCGGCCATCCGCCGGCAGCATCTGGGCGATGGCCGCGGCGGTAAACCGGCTCGGCACCCAGATCTCGTGCACCAGTTGCAGCCCCACGCGCCAGAGCGCCGGCATCACCGGCAACTCCCAGGCCCAGTAGCCAATCACCCGGCGCCCCGCGAGCGCGTCCTTCGGCAGGCGCAGCATCGCCCAGCCCAGTGACGGCGGATTGACATGAAATACCAACGGCACACCTGGCGGCGGCATAACCGCGGGCGGCACCACCGCCCCACCTGGCAACCTGTCGCCAATATCAAGCATCCAGTGCGCGATCCCCTGCGCCTCAAGCGCCGCGCCCATCAGCCGTGCCCCGGTTCCCAGCCCCGAAGCGCGCGACACCTCGCCGACGACACCAACCCCGGCCGTCACCGGCGCCGGCACGCGGTCGGGCTTAGGCGCCAGCATGGTCGTGCCGCGCACGAATGCCCAACGCCGCGGACCCTGCGGCAGTTTCCGCCAGGCGCGATGCAGAGGACTCAGGGAAGGAGACGATTCGCCCATTACGCAGACGGTGCCGGTCCGAACGGTTTGCCGCAAGTAGCTACCCGTTCAAGTGGCAGGCACTGCGGTGGCCCGGCGCGACCTCACGCAGCACCGGCGCCGTCTCGCGGCAGGCCGGCATTGCGTGCGGGCAGCGCGGGTGGAAATGGCAGCCCGGCGGCGGGTTCACTGGGCTGGGGATCTCGCCCTTGATCGCAGTGAACTGCCGCTGCCGCGTGTCGATGCGCGGCACCTCGGCCAGCAGCGCCTGGGTATAGGGGTGATTGGCCCGCGCGAAGATCTCCTCCGCCGGCGCCTCCTCGACGATACGGCCGAGATACATGATCACCACCCGGTCCGACAGATGCTCGACCACGCCGAGATCGTGGCTGATGAACAGGTACGTCAGGTCCAGCTCCGCCCGCAGATCCATGAACAGATTCAGGATCTGCGCCTGGATCGACACATCGAGCGCGGCCACCGCCTCGTCGCAGACCAGGAATTCCGGCTGTACTGACAGCGCCCGGGCGATGCCGATGCGCTGACGCTGGCCGCCGGAGAACTGATGCGGATAGCGCCGCTTATAGGCCGGATCGAGCCCTGCGCGGCGCAACTGCGCATCGACATAGGCATCGAATCCGGCGCGATCGACCAACCCGTGCACGCGGGCCGCCTCGCCCACGATCTCGGAAACCCGCATCCGCGGATTGAGGCTGGCGTACGGGTCCTGGAAGATCATCTGCACCTGCAGCATCGCCCGCTTCTCTTCCGCCGGCGACAGGGCGGTGACGTCCTGGCCATGCCAGAACACCTGCCCCTCGGTCGGCGGAATGATGCCGGCGACCATCCGCCCGACGGTGGACTTGCCGCAGCAGGATTCGCCGACCAGACCAACCACCTCGCCCTTGCGGATGATGAGGTCGATATTGTCGACCGCACGCACCAACTGCGCCTTCACCTCGCCGCCCATCGCCCGGCGCAGGCCCTGTGCTGCGCGCGCTGCGAAATCCAGCGTCTTGCCGAAGCGCTTCGACACGCCCTGCAGCCGGATCACCGGTTCGCTCACGCCACGCTCTCCAGCTGCGGGTGGAAGCAGCGCAGGCTGCGCCCGGGGCCCGGTTCGATGATCGGCGGGTCCTCGGCGCAGGCCGCATCGGCATGGCTGCAACGGGTGCGGAACGCGCAGCCTTTCGGCAGGTCAACCAGCGATGGCGTCATCCCCGGAATCTGCCGCAGCTTGCTGCCGCGCTTGTTGCGGCTGGGCACCGAGCCGATCAGCCCGTGCGTGTAGGGATGCAACGGCCGGTCCAGCACCTCGCCCACCACCCCACTCTCCACGATCCGCCCGGCATACATCACCGCCACTTCGTCGGCGAGGCCCGCCACCACGCTGAGGTCATGCGTGATCCAGATCAGCGCCGTGCCGTATTCGCGCGCCAGCGTCTGCACCTCGGCCAGAATCTGCGCCTGGATCGTCACATCCAGCGCCGTCGTCGGCTCATCGGCCACGATCAGGTCAGGCCGGTGCAACAGCGCGATGGCGATCGCCACGCGTTGGCGCATGCCGCCGGAGAACTGGTGCGGATAGGAGGACAGCCGTTCCTCCGGGCTCGGAATCCCCACCATGCCCAGCGCATCGCGCGAGCGCTCCCAGGCCTCCTGGCGCGAGACCTTGGTATGCGCGAACACCGTCTCCATCATCTGCGTGTCGATGCGCAGAACCGGGTTCAGCGTCATCATCGGGTCCTGGAAAATCATCGCGATGCGGTTGCCGCGCAGCCGGCGCAACTCCTCCTCGCGCAATTTCGTCAGGTCGGTGCCCTTGAACAGGATCTGCCCCGCCGCGATCCGCCCGGGCGGATCGACCAGACCGATCACCGAGAACCCGGTCACCGACTTGCCGGAGCCGGACTCGCCCACCAGCCCCAGCACCCGCCCGCGCCGCACGCTGAACGAGACGCCATCGACCGCGCGCACCGTGCCGGCGCGGGTGTCGAAATGCGTCGACAGCCCGCGCACCTCCAAGGTCAGACCGCTCATCGCTGCAGCCTCGGGTTCAGCACGTCGCGCAACTGATCGCCCATCAGGTTGATCGCCACGATCGTCACCAGGAGCGCAATGCCGGGATAGAAGCTGATCCAGTATTTGCCCGACAGCATGTACTGATAGCCATTGGCGATCAGCAGCCCCAGCGACGGCTCGGTGATCGGCACGCCCAGGCCCAGGAACGACAACGTCGCCTCCAGCGTGATCGCGCGCGCCACCTGGATGGTGCCGATCACGATCAGCGGCGGCATGCAGTTCGGCAGCAGATGGCGAAACAGCACCCGCCATTGCGGCAAGGCGAGGCACTCCGCCGCCTCGATATATTCCCGTCGCCGCTCCACCAGTGCCGCCCCACGTGCCGTACGCGCGTACCGCGCCCATTCCACGATCACCAGCGCCAGCATCACGTTGCCGACGCCCTTACCCAGGAACGCCAGGATCATCAGCGCCACCAGGATCGCCGGAAACGACAGCTGCAGATCGACCAGCCGCATGATCGCGGTTTCCACCCAGCCGCCGACATAGGCCGCCAGCAGCCCCAACGACGAGCCGACCACGCCGGCGATCACCGCCGAGCCCACGCCCACCGACAGCGAAATCCGCAGCCCGTACATGATGCCCGACAGCATGTCGCGCCCCTGGTCGTCGGTGCCGAGCCAGAACACCATGCCGGTCAGCGACTTCGCCCCCGGCGCCAGCCGCCCATCCATGATATCAAGCTGCGCCAGGTCATACGGGTTCTGCGGCGCCAGCAACGGCGCCAGCAGCGCCAGCAGCGCGACAATCACCACCACCACGAAGCCGATCACCGCCACCTTGCTGGCGGCGAACTCGCTCACGAACCGCCGGAACGGCGTCTCCTCCCGCACGCCGCTCACTCCCGCCCGTCCAGCCGCACGCGCGGGTCAAGCACCGTGTACATCAGGTCCACCAGCAGGTTGATCGTCACGAACAGCACCACGATCATCATCAGATAAGCAACGATCACCGGACGATCCAGCACGTTAATGCTGTCGATGATCAGCTTGCCCATGCCCGGCCAGGCGAACACGCTTTCCGTCACCACCGCGAACGCCACCACCGAGCCGAACTCCAGCCCGATCACGGTCACCACCGGGATCATGATGTTCTTCATCACATGCACGAACAGCACGCGGGACGGGCTCAGCCCCTTGGCGCGCGCGAACTTCACATATTCCAGCCCGAGATTTTCCCGCACCCCCGCCCGCGTCAGCCGCAGCACCAGCGCGATATTGCCCAAGGCCAGATTGGTTGCCGGCATCACCATATGCGCCAGCCCATCGCGCGTCAGGAACGACCACTGGATGCCCAGGAACTCCGCCGTCGTGCCCCGCCCGGTACTCGGCAGCCAGCCCAACTGCACCGCGAACACCATGATCAGCATCAGCCCGACCCAGAAGGTCGGCAGCGAGAAGCCCAGGATCGAGCCGGCCATGATCGCCCGGCCGAGCAGCCCGTCCGGCTTCAGCCCGGCATACAGTCCCAGCGGTATCCCCACGATCACCGACAGCGCCACCGCGGTGAACGCCAGTTCCATCGTCGCCGGAAACCGCCCGCCGATCAGCCGCAAAGCCGGCTCGTTGAACACGAACGACTTGCCCAGATCGCCCTGCACCACGCCGCCGAGGAAATGCAGGTACTGCTCCCATAACGGCTTATCCAGCCCGAACGCCGCAATCACCCGCAGCCGCTCGGCCTGGTCGGCATCGGGCGAAATCAGGATCTCCACCGGATCGCCGATCACATTGACGCCGACGAACACGATGACCGTCATCGCCAGCATTACGAAAACCGCCTGCACCAGGCGACGCAACAGCCAGGTGGTCATGCTGCGCCCGCCTGTGTTCCGTAAAGGCAAGCAGTTCTTTTTGTGAACAAAAAGAACCAAAAAAACTTTTTCAATTCGGCGTAGCTGCCCGCCGCAGCTCCGCGCCGGAGGCAGCCGGACAAAAGTTTTTCTGCTCCTTTTTTTTCAAAAAAAGGAGTGCTTCCTACCTGCCGACCCCAAAGCATCGTCATCACTGCGGCCGCAAATCCATCACCCGGGTATCCTCGTCCGCCCGCGCGGCATAAGTCAGCCCGGCCTTCATCGCCCAGATGTTCTTCTGCACATGCAGCGGGATCACCGCGACATCGTCCATCGCCACCTTCGTCGCCGCGATCACCACCTTCTCGCGCGCCGCGTCGTCGCCCGTGGTCATCGCCTTGTCCACCAGGGCATCGAAGGTCGGATTGGAATAGCGCCCGCGGTTTACCGCGCCCCAGCCTTTCGCCGGCGAGAAGGTATAGATCAGCGAGCGCAGCGGGTTCGAAGCCTCGGTGAAGCCCCAGCCCAGCAGATACGCCGCAAATTCCTGCTTGTTGGTCCGGCCGACATAGTTCGGCCAGGTGATCGCATCCACCGACGTCTGCACCCCGATCCGCGTCCACATCTGCCCGATCGCTTGGATGATCTTGCCGTCGTTGACGTAGCGATCGTTCGGCCCGTGCAGGGTGATGCGGAAGCCGTTCGGGAAGCCGGCCTGCGCCAGCAGCGCCTTGGCCTTGGCGACGTCATAGACCGGCGCGTCATGGCTCGGGTCGTAGCCCCAGCTGCCCTTGGCGACGAACTGCCCGGCCGGATAGGCCGCGCCCTCCATCACCCGATCGACGATCGCTGGCCGGTTGATCGCGATGCTCAGCGCCTCGCGCACCCGCACGTCGTTCAGCGGGTTCTTCTCCAGCGTCTCGCCGTTCGGCCCGGTGATGAACACCGGCGTGCCGGTGCGCGAGTGGTCGAGCCACAGATAGATGATGCGTTGCGAGGCGATCTCGGCCAGCGCCACGCGCTTGTCGCTCTTCAGCCGCGCCGCATCGGCGGTCGGCACGAACTCGATGAACTGCACATCGCCCGCCAGCAGCGCGGCGGTGCGCGCGCCGTCATTGGCGATCATCCGGATCGAGATATGTTGCCAATGCGGCTTCGGGCCCCACCACGCATCGTTGCGCTCAAGCTCGGCGCGGTCGCCGTTCTTGTAAGACACCAGCCGGTAGGCGCCAGTGCCAATCGCGTTCTTGCCGGAATTGAAATCCTCGGTGGCCGGATTCGGCCCCAACCCCTTGGGAATGATGAAGATGTTGCTCATGTCCACCGGCAGGATCGGATAGATCGCCGCGGTCTTCATCCGAATCGTATAGGGGTCGGGCACTTCCATCGCGATCACCGTCTTGGTGTAGATCGCGAAGCTGCCCGGCGAGTTCACCACTTTCGGGATACGGTCGAAATTATAGACGACATCGGCGGCGGTGAACGGCGAGCCGTCGTGGAACTTGACGTCCTGGCGCAGTTTCACTTCCCAAGTCGTGTCGTCCAGCAGCTTCCACGAGGTCGCGAGGCCTGGGATGGGATTGGACTGCGTATCGCGTTCGACCAGGCGGTCGAAGATATGCAGGTCCAGCGTCTCGTTGGGGTTGAAGGTGTGATAATGCGGATCGACGCTGGTCGGCGCCGAGGACATCGCCATCGTCACGGTCTGTGCGTGCGCGGCGCCTGCGCTGAGCAGAACCGCAACGGCCAAAGCCTTGGATACGCGGAGCATCAGTCCTCCCCCCCGGAGTTGCTGCCCCTTAGTAACGCATGAAACCGCGCGGGCGAAGTGCCACCCGCGCGGTATCGTGCAATTAGGCCGCTTTGGCGAGCGGCTGCAACGTCGGCACCTTGGCGCGGATCAGCTTTTCGATGTCGCGCAGGAACGGACGTTCCTCGCCCGAGCACAGGCTGATCGCCACACCCTCCGCCCCGGCGCGCGCGGTGCGGCCGATGCGGTGCACGTAGCTTTCCGGTACGTTCGGCAGGTCGAAATTGATCACGTGGGTCACGCCATCCACATCGATGCCGCGGGCGGCGATGTCGGTGGCGATCAGCACGCGGGTCTGGCCGCTGCGGAACATCGCCAGCGCCTTCTCACGCTGTGGCTGGCTTTTGTTGCCATGGATCGCCACGGCCGGCAGGCCGGATTCCTCCAGGAACTTCACCACCTTGTCCGCGCCGTGCTTGGTCCGGGTGAACACCAGGGTGCGCCCGGTGGTCACATCGCGCAGCAGGTCGAACAGCACGTGGCGCTTGCGCGGGGTTTCGACGAACACGACGCTCTGGTCGACCTTTTCGGCCGTGGTGGCCTCCGGGGCGACCGCGACATGCACGGGGTTCTTCAGCATCGAGCCGGCCATGGTCGAAATCTCTTTCGGCATCGTCGCCGAGAAGAACAGGGTCTGCCGCACCGCCGGCGTCGCGCCGACGATCTTGCGGATAGGCACAATGAAGCCGAGGTCGAGCATGTGGTCGGCCTCATCCAGCACCAGCGTCTCCACCGCATCCAACCGCACCGCGCGGTCCATCATGTGGTCGAGCAGCCGGCCCGGCGTGGCGACGATCACGTCAACGCCACCGGCCACCGCGCGGGCCTGCTTGCCCTTGGGCACGCCGCCAAACATCAGCGCCACGCGCACATTGGTGAACCGGCCATACACCCGGAAGCTTTCGGCGATCTGGCTGGCCAGTTCGCGCGTCGGCGACAGCACCAGCACGCGGCAGCCCAGGCGCGGCGCCGAACGGCGGTTTTCGGCCAGCCGCTGCAGGATCGGCAGCGCAAACGCCGCGGTCTTGCCGGTTCCGGTCTGGGCAATGCCCTGCACGTCACGACCCAGCAGCACATGCGGGATCGCCTGCGACTGGATCGGGGTCGGCGTCGTATAACCCTCGCCCGCCAGCGCTTTCAGCAGCGCGGGAGCCAGGCCGAGGGATTCAAAATTCGTCATCAATAAGCCTTCATGTCTCATCGCACGCCCCCCGGCGCATGGCACAGGTCGGGCGCGGTCAATCGCGGTCGGCAGGACCGCGGGCCGGCGCTGAATGCAGAGGGAAAGGGGCTACCGGGGCGTCTGGCCTGTGAATAAAGGGCACTCAGGCTGGCAGCGCTCAAAACCGCTTCACGGTGCGCCCACATCAGATAGTTGTGCGATGCAGCAAAGTCAAGGAATTCTGTCCGCCGCTTTGCAGCCCTGCCCAGCTTCGGCAGGATGGGCGGGTTAACCAGAGAGTTCCCATGCGCATCATCGACGTCGCCGAGGTCACCAGGCCGATCTCGTCCCCCATCCGCAACGCCTATATCGATTTCACCAAGATGACCGCGAGCCTGGTCGCGGTGGTCACCGACGTCGTGCGCGACGGCAAGCGGGTCGTCGGCCACGGCTTCAACTCCAACGGCCGCTACGGCCAGGGCGGTCTGATCCGCGAACGCTTCCGCGACCGGGTGCTGGAGGCCGCGCCGGCTTCACTGCTGAACGCGGAGGGCGACAACATCGATCCCGACCGCGTCTGGGCGGCGATGATGACCAACGAGAAGCCGGGCGGGCATGGCGAACGCTCGGTGGCCGTCGGCACCATCGACATGGCGGTGTGGGACGCGGTGGCGAAGATCGCCGGCAAACCGCTGTTCCGCCTGCTCGCCGAGCGCCATGGCCGCACCGCCGATCCCCGCGTGTTCGTGTACGCCGCCGGCGGCTACTACTACCCCGGCAAGGACCTCTCGGCGCTGCGCGGCGAGATGCGCTCCTATCTCGACCGCGGCTACAATGTGGTAAAAATGAAGATCGGCGGCGCCTCGCTGGCCGAGGATCAGGCCCGCATCGAGGCAGTGCTGGCTGAGTTGAACGGCAAGGCTCGCCTGGCGGTGGACGCCAACGGCCGGTTCGATCTGGAAACCGCGATCGCTTACGCCAAGGCGCTCGGCCAGTACGACCTGTTCTGGTACGAGGAAGCCGGCGACCCGCTGGACTACCAGTTGCAGGCCGCACTGGCCGAGTTCTACCCGAACCCGATGGCCACAGGCGAAAACCTGTTCAGCCACCAGGACGCCCGCAACCTGCTGCGCTACGGCGGCATGCGCCCGGACCGCGACTGGCTGCAATTCGACTGCGCGCTCAGTTACGGGCTGTGCGAGTTCCAGCGCACGCTGGCCTGCCTGACGACGGTTGGCTGGTCCTGGCGCCGGGTGGTGCCGCATGGCGGGCATCAGATGTCGCTCAACATCGCCGCCGGCCTCGGCCTCGGCGGCAATGAGAGCTACCCCGACCTGTTCCAGCCCTATGGCGGCTTCCCCGACGGCGTGCGAGTCGAGGACGGCCACATCACCATGCCCGACCTGCCCGGCATCGGCTTCGAAGCCAAGTCCGACCTCTACGCCGCGATGCGCGACCTCGCCGCCTGACCCATAGCCACATACGGAACCAGCCCATGAGCACCAGAGACCAGGCCATCGAAGCCGCGCTGAGCTTCTTCGACACCGGCGCCTTCCGCGACCGCCTTGCCGAGCTCGTCGCCATTCCCAGCACCCTGCAGGACCCGGCGCACGAAGCCGATGTCTGGCGCTATCTTGAGGAAGCGATCCGCCCCTGGGTCGAACGCATGGGCTTCACCGCGACCATCCACCCCAACCCCAAGCCGGGCTTCGGCCCGATCCTCACCGCCGAACGTATCGAGGACCCGTCCTACCGCACCGTGATCACCTATGGCCACGGCGACACCGTGCGCGGCCTGGATGATCAGTGGGACGCCGGGCTGAAGCCCTGGGAGCTGAAGGAAATCGACGGCCGTTGGTATGGCCGCGGCACCGCCGACAACAAGGGCCAGCACGCGATCAACCTCACCGCGCTGGAACACGTGCTCGCCGCGCGTGGCGGCAAGCTCGGCTTCAACCTCAAGCTGGTGCTGGAAACCAGCGAGGAGCGCGGCTCGCAGGGGCTGAAGGATTTCGTCGCCGCCCATGCCAAGGAACTGGCCGCCGACGTGCTGATCGCGTCCGACGGCCCGCGCGTCGCCACCGAGATTCCGACCGTGACCACCGGCACCCGCGGCACCTTCCATTTCGACCTGGTGCTCGACCTGCGCCCCGGCGGCGTGCACTCGGGCAACTGGGGCGGCATGATCGTCGATCCCGCCATCGTGCTGAACCACGCGCTGGCCGCGATCTGCGATCGGCACGGCAAGATCCTGGTGCGCGAATGGCTACCCGGCAACGGCCTGCCGACCCAGGTGCGCACCGCGCTCGCCGGCCTGGAACTGCCCAGCGAGGCCTCGGCCACCATCGATCCGAACTGGGGCGAACCCGGCTTCACTGCTGCGGAAAAAGTGTTCGGCTGGACCAGCTTCATCGTGCTGGCGATGGTCGCCGGCCGGCCAGAAAACCCGGTCAACGCCGTGCCGCCGTCGGCCAGCGCGCATTGCCAGTTGCGCTACACCGTCGACAGCGACCCCGCGAAGTTCGAGGCCGCCTTGCGCGCACATCTCGATGCTCAGGGCTTCCCTGAAGTCGAAATCCGCAACGCCGGCATCCGCATGCCGGCCAGCCGCACCGATCTCGACAACCCCTGGGTCGGCTGGACCGTGCGCAGCATGGAGAAATCGCTCGGCCAGCATGTCCAGGTGATCCCGAACGGCGGCGGCGGCCTGCCGGGTGACGTGTTTGTCGATCACCTCCACGTGCCGCTGGTCTGGATTCCGCTCAGCTACAACGGCTGCAAGCAGCACGGGCCGAACGAGCATTTCCTGATCGCCCCGGCCCGCGAAGGCATGGCGGCCTATACCGGGATCTGGTGGGATCTCGGCGAAGCCGGCACGCCGTAGGGAACGCGGGGCGTCGTGATCGGCGCCCCGTCAGTCCTGCATTTCGCGTGAGATCTGGAACACGCCGAAAAATTTGCACAGCACCTTCTCGAGATTGCTCTGCCCCACCAACGCGGTTGTGATGCCCTGGGCCGACTGACAGCCGCTCTTGCCACCCAGCCATAGCATGACGCTGGAGCGCTGGATAACCGCCTTTTCCTCTTTGTCGGTCAGCTTGCCGAACACATCGGCGCCCTTCTCGATCCCCTCCATCACGTGACCGATCCCGGGCAGGCCGCGAAAGAACCCTTTGCCGGCGCGCACCGCGATCGAGGCGTTCACCACACTCAGCGTTTTCTTGCGCAGCCCAGTGGCAAGAACCGCCTCGCAGAACCCGCAGGTGCATCTCAGATGCGTGGCGCCGTCGATGTTGTTGGCGAGCTTCTGGTCCATGCCGAACCCGATCGCCTCCACGCCGTGGCCGGCAAAGGGCACGATCTTGATCGTCTGCTTGCCGAGGAACCCAACGGTCCCGCCAAGACCACGCCCGATATCGCCGATCCAGCTGGTCTTGTCGTCGGCCTTCTTCCAGATCCAGTCGATCAGCTTGTCATCGATCGGCTGGAAGACATCGAAGTTTGGCTTCTGATTGTAAACCGTACCCAAGCCCTTATTCATCTTCACAGAATTCGGCATCGCAACCTCCTCGTTTAAATGAGGACATGTTGCAACGACCTCGAGCCTGCGCGCAAGCCCACCCGCCCGTTGCCGGGCGGGGGTGGGTCGCAGCGATCAGGCCGCTTGCGCCAGCCGGTCGTTGATCAGCAGGCCATCCTTGCCCGCTGTGACGGTAATCGTCTCGCCTTCGTTCACCGCGCCTTCCAGAATCAGGTTGGCCAGTGGATTCTGCAGGCTGCGCTGGATCACACGTTTCAGCGGCCGTGCCCCGTAGATCGGGTCGTAGCCCTCGGCCCCCAGCCAGTCCGTCGCCGCGGCGTCGAGGTTCAGGCTGATGTTGCGGTCGGTCAGCAGCGCACGCAGCCGGGTCAGCTGGATCTGCACGATCGCGGCCATGTCGGTCCGCGCCAGGCGGCGGAACAGGATGACCTCGTCGAGCCGGTTCAGGAACTCGGGGCGGAAATGCTGCCGCACCACTTCCATCACGCCCTTGTACGCCAAAGTCAGGTCGGCGTTGTCGGGCTGGGCGGCGATGATGTCGGAGCCGAGGTTGCTGGTGAGCACGATGATGGTGTTGCGGAAATCCACCGTGCGGCCCTGCCCGTCGGTCAGCCGGCCGTCGTCCAGCACCTGCAGCAGGATGTTGAACACGTCCTCGTGCGCTTTCTCGACCTCGTCGAACAGGATCACCTGATACGGACGCCGGCGCACCGCTTCGGTGAGCACGCCGCCTTCGTCGTAGCCGACATAGCCTGGAGGCGCGCCGATCAGGCGGGAGACCGCGTGCTTCTCCATGAACTCGCTCATGTCGATGCGCACCATCGCCCGCTCGTCGTCGAACAGGAATTCGGCGAGCGCCTTGGTCAGCTCGGTCTTGCCAACGCCGGTCGGCCCGAGGAACAGGAAGGAGCCGATCGGGCGGCCAGGGTCCTGCAAGCCGGCACGGGCACGGCGGACGGCCGACGCGACGGCCTTCAGCGCATCCTCCTGGCCGACCACGCGGCGGCGGAGCTGGTCTTCCATGCGCAGCAGCTTGCTGCGCTCGCCTTCCAGCATCCGTTCCACTGGCACGCCGGTCCAGCGCGAGACGATCGCCGCGATGCCTTCTTCGGTCACCGCTGCGTTCACCAGGCCTTTGCTGCCTTGCTCGGCCTCGTGCAGCGCTTTCTCCAGGCCGGGGATTTCGCCGTAGAGCAGTTGCGAGGCGCGGGCCAGGTCGCCCTTGCGCTGTGCCACTTCAACCTCGCTGCGGGCGGCGTCCAGGCGTTCCTGCAGTTTCTGCGAGCCGGCGCGCTTCTCCTGCTCAGCCTTCCAGGTGGCCGACATCGCGTCGGATTTTTCCTGCAGGTCAGAGAGTTCGGCCTGCAGCTTGCCGAGACGGTCCTTGCTCGCCGGGTCGGTTTCCTTCTTCAGCGCCTCGCGCTCGATCTTCAGCTGCATCAGCCGGCGGTCGAGCTCGTCGAGCTCTTCCGGCTTGCTGTCGACCTGCATGCGCAGCCGCGAGGAGGCCTCGTCCATCAGGTCGATCGCCTTGTCCGGCAGGAACCGATCCGTGATGTAGCGGTTCGACAGCGTGGCCGCGGCGACCAGGGCGCCGTCGGTGATCCGCACGCCGTGATGCAGTTCGTATTTTTCCTTGATGCCGCGCAGGATCGAGACGGTGTCCTCCACGCTGGGTTCGCCGACGAACACCGGCTGGAACCGGCGCGCGAGGGCGGCATCTTTCTCGACATGCTTGCGGTATTCGTCGAGCGTGGTGGCGCCGACGCAATGCAGGGCGCCGCGGGCCAGTTCCGGCTTGATCAGGTTCGAGGCGTCCATCGCCCCATCAGCCTTGCCGGCGCCGACCAGGGTGTGCATTTCGTCGATGAACAGGATCACCTCGCCCTCGGCGGACTCGATCTCCTTCAACACCGCCTTCAGCCGTTCCTCGAACTCGCCGCGATATTTCGCGCCAGCGACCATGGCGCCGAGGTCGAGCGACAGCAGGCGCTTGTGCTTCAGCGCCTCTGGGACGTCGCCGTTGACGATGCGCAGGGCCAGGCCCTCGACGATCGCGGTCTTGCCGACGCCGGGTTCGCCGATCAGCACCGGGTTGTTCTTGGTGCGCCGCGCCAGCACCTGGATGGTGCGGCGGATTTCCTCGTCGCGGCCGATCACCGGATCGAGCTTGCCG
>CAIRTN010000203.1 GCA_903881515.1 uncultured Rhodospirillales bacterium
CGGCGCCACCCTGCACGTCGTCGGCAACCTCAATCAGAACGCTAGCAGCGTGCTAACCGTCAGCGGCGTCATCGACCCAACGAGCGGCACACTGTCGAACTCGTCGCAGCTCAACGTCAACGGCACGCTGCAGTACACCAGCACACTGACGCTGAAGGGCACGATCACCGCCACCGGCACCAATGCCAATCTGTGGGTAGCCAACCTTACCGGCACGGGCATGCTTAGCATCGGCTCGGGTGCTGATCTGATCCTCGGCGGCGGCACCGGCGGTACTGATGGCCCAGTGTTCTTCGGTGCCTCTACACCCGGAATCACATTCCAGGATAACACCGGCACGCTGCACATCAGTGACCTAGCCGGCATCACTAACACCACGACCATCTCCGGCTACACCACGGGCGACAAGATTTTCGTCAACACAGCCTTTGCCGCCGAGGCCTACAACAACGGCACACTGACACTTTACAGCGACCTCGGGGAAACTACGCCGGTTGGCTCTCTGGTATTTGCCGGCAGCCATGCCCTGGCCGATTTCACCTCTGGGGTACAGACCTCCCCCTGCTACGCCGAAGGCACCCGCATCCTCACCGCGCGCGGCGAAATCCTCGTCGAGGCGTTGGCGGCGGGCGACCTGCTGCCGACCCTGCTGCATGGCGGCGGCCTATCGGCGATCAAGTGGATCGGCGTCAGCACCGTTCGCCTCGACAACCACCCCGATCCCGACCGCGCCGCACCGATCCGCATCCGTGCCGGCGCGCTGGGCCAGGGCACGCCGCATCGCGACCTCCGGCTCAGCCCGGAACACGCCATGCTGATCGACGGCCATCTGGTGCCGGCTGCCCTGCTGGTCAACGGCGCCTCGATCATCCGCGAGCCCGCCTCGGGCACGGTGCGCTATTTCCACATCGAGCTTGACCGCCACGACGTCATCCTCGCCGAGGGTGCGCCGGGCGAGACCTATCTCGACACCGGCAATCGCGACCAGTTCGACAACGCCGGCACGGTGCGCCAATTGCACCCGGCCTTCGATTCCGCCGGCCGCGCGCTGGCGATCTGGGCCAGCGAGTCGGCCGCGCCGATCCTGTTGGAAGGCGAGGCGCTGGTGGAGATCCACGCCCGCCTGGCCGCCCGTGCAGCCTTGCTGGGCCATGCCCGCACCGCCGATCCGGCGCTGTCCCTGCAAGCCGGCGGTCAGACGCTGAAGCTGACGCGTCTCGCCGACGACCTCTGGCAGGCCAGCCTGCCGGCCGGCGTGGGCAGCCTGCGGCTGCTGTCGCGCAGCTTCGTGCCGTCGGCCGATGACCGTCGGGCCGAGGATCACCGCTCTCTCGGCCTCGCCGTGGCAGACCTGTTGCTCGACGGTGTCGCGCTGCCGGAGAGCTGCTTCGCTCAGGGCTTCCATGCCGCGGAATGCGACGCGTCGGGTTCGTGGCGCTGGACCGATGGCGCCGGACTGGTCCGGCTGGCGCCGGCGGCACAGCCGCGCCGCGTCACACTGCGGCTGCGCAGTGGCTGGGTGAAATACTGGGCGGCGGCCTGAAACGAAATCAGCCAGACCGTCGCCGGTCTGGCTGATTGCTGTGCGCCGGAAAGGTCGCCGATCAGGCGGCTTCGGCGGTCTTCACTTCGCGCGCCTTGCTGGCCAGCGCCATCAGGCCACGGATATCGGTCAGCAGGTCCTGCCCCTTGCGGGTCCGCAACACCAGCACCGAGCGACGATCGCGCGGATCGGGCCCACGGCGGGCAAGGCCGAGTTCTTCCAACCGGTCGAGCGAGCGGGTAATGGCGGGCTTGGACACGTCAAGCCGGGCGGCGAGATCACGCACGGTATGCTGCGCGTCTTCGAGATAGCAGATCAGGAACACGCCAAACTGCCGCGCCGACAGATCCGGTCCGTCACGCCGGACGGTTCCGACGATAGTATCGCGCAAAATCCCGAGCAGTCGTTCGGAGTTTGGGCTGTTTGGCATGTGCGTCTCTCCTTCAATGGCGCTTATCGTTAAAGCGATCGATTGCCTAGCAGCACCTGGCCGCTTTGGAATCAGGCAATATTCATGACAGATTGGCCACGGATCGATGGCAAAATCCATCGTGACTGCATCGTGAATCGGCATAATTGCGTGGAAATGCCTGCACTTCCGAAATTTGTCCAATAGGCGAACACATCGCCGGGGCTTTCCTGCCACGCAATGATGCATAATGATAAGAAATGCCGGATTCCCGCGCCTCTCTCTATACCCTGTTGCGTCGCAAGATCGATTGCGAGTCGGGGCTATTGGCCGCGCCAGAAGCGGCCGAAGCGCTCGCCGCCTATCTCGACAGCCTCGCGGCGCTCGCCTCCGGCCGCTCTGGTCTGCTGCATGCCGTTCTGCCGCTGCTCGGCCATCCGCTGACCCTGCGCGCCGGGGGCTCCGACATCGAAGCGCTGCGCGCGGTGGCAGAGGGGGGACGTTTGGGCTGGCTGCCAGAGGCTGCGCCGCGGCGCATTCTGGACGTTGGTGCCCATGCCGGCTATCGCGCCGCCTTCCTGGCGCGCCATTACCCCGACGCCACCATCCTGTGCATCGAGCCCGATGCGGACAATTTCCGCATCCTCGCGCTGAACACTTTGGCCTACCCGAACATCCGCCATAGCGGGCTCGCGGCGTGGCACAGTACCGCCCGGCTTGGCCTGGCTGGGTATGACGAGGCGAATTATGGCCCAAGGCTGACCGACGCCCTGCTACCGGAGCAGCGCGGCATTCAGGCTCACACCGTTCCCGACCTGCTCGCTGCTGCCGGCATGGCTGACGCCGACATGGTCCTGTGCGATACCACCGGCGCCGAGGCCGCGCTGTTCGCCGACCCTGGCGCACCCTGGCTTGCCGGCGTCGACACCGCGGCGATCGACATGCGCGAGAATCTCGTGCCCGGCACCCGGGATCTGCTGCGCGAGTGCTTCCCCGCGCGGCTGTTTGACATCGCCACACACGGCCCAACCGCCGTGTTCCGCCGCCGCTCCGCCGCGCGCTCGCTGGTGCCACCAAGCCTAAAGCTGCTGCACAGCGCGCCCGGCCTGCTGGCCTTCAGCCTGCACGATGTGCCACCGGAGCCCTGGGGCTTTTTCATCCTCGATGGCGAGTCCTGTCAGCTGCATCCCAATCCGCCGGGCGGTCCGCCGGCGGCGATTCGCTTCATTCGCCGGCTTGCCGGGCAAAGCCGGCTGGTCAGCGGCATCGCCCATGCCGGGACCATGGCTGCGCCGATCCGCTTTACCGCCACCCTGGCCACCGCCGATGGCGCTCCACTGGCCCGTGCCTCGCAGGTTCTGGCCGCGGGCGAAGCGGGCCGGCTCAGCATCGCCCTGCCGCCAGACCTCACCGGTCCGCATCTCGTCATGCTGGAGACCGCGATGCTCCAGGGCGCGCCGCACAATCACAATGCCTGGGCGCGCTTCCTGCAGCCCGTTCTGGTCTGATCAGAACCGCCAGGAATGCGCGCCGCGGTCGGAGAAGCCGCAGGTCATGACCATCCCCGGCTCGTTCTTCAGCGCGGCGATCACCTCCGGCCGCCGCGCGGGGTCGACCACGAAGAAGAAGAAGCCGCCCCCCCCGGCGCCGGAGATCTTGCCCGCCAAAGCCCCAGCCGCGCAGGCCAGGTCGTAGATCCGGTTGATCTCGGGGTTGGATATGCCCGCAGCGGTCTGCTTCTTCGATTCCCAGCTACGCCCCAGGATGCGCGCGAAACCGGTCAGGTCATGGCGCAGCAGCGCGTCCTTCATCTCCAGCGCGTCGGCCCGCAGCGCATGCATCGCCGCCAGCGAACCCTCGTGCCCGGCCCGCAGATTGCTGGTCTGCTGGCGGATGATCGACGCCGATTCGCGTGAGATGCCGGTGAAATACAGCACCATCATTGACTCAAGCTCGAACAGCGTCGCCGGGCGGATGCGCAGCGGGTTGATGATGGTCTGTCCGTCGTTGAATTCCATGAAATTGATGCCGCCGAAGCAGGCCGCGTACTGGTCCTGCTTGCCACCAGCCTGCCCGGCATCCTCGCGCTCGATCTCGTAGGCCAGATGCGCCACCTCGTATTCGCCCAACGGCAACGCCAGCAACTCGCGATACGCCTCCAGCATCGCCACCACCAACGTCGAGGACGATCCCAGGCCGGAACCTGCCGGGGCGTCGGAGAATGTGGTCAGCGCCACCGGCAGCGGCGTGCCACCCAGAAAATCGCGCACGATGCGGCTGTGCACCGCCTTGTGCAGTTCCAGCGGGCGCACCGGCGGCATCGGCGCATCGGCCGGCAGGATGACCTCGGTGCTGTAATCGGCGGCGTAGAACCGCACCTGGTCATCGTCGCGCACTTCCAGCGACGCGTAAGCATACATGCTGATCGTGGCGTTCAGCACCCGTCCGCCAAATTCTTCTGTGTAGGGTGAAACATCCGTGCCCCCGCCCGCGAATCCAAGCCGCAGCGGTGCACGCGCCCGCACCCGAGACACCCGTAGCGAGTT
Source organism: uncultured Rhodospirillales bacterium (assembly GCA_903881515.1). GTDB lineage: Bacteria > Pseudomonadota > Alphaproteobacteria > Acetobacterales > Acetobacteraceae > CAIRTN01. Next base: position 4,499 of record CAIRTN010000203.1, read on the forward strand.
GTCGAGCAGGGAGCGGACATTGATCCCCATAGCGCTTCCTTCCATGGCGGCGTTGCCGGGGCACGTGCATAGCGCGATCCTGCGTTACACACCAACTCGGCTAAAGATTGCTGCCATGGCGCACAAAACCCGGCCTACCGGATTGTGCCGCACGAAAAATTGGCTAAGAGGTGTTCTGAGTCTCGGGCTTCAGATGATTTCCGGGCGATGTCGTACGAGGCGAAAGGATACACGCGATGGGTGGATTGGAGCTCAACAAGGCGGTTGCCGCGATTCTGGTCGCCGGCATCACCTTCATGGTGGCGGGGCTCGTTGGCGAGATCCTGGTTCACCCGCATCAGCTTGAGAAGTCGGTGCTGAAGATCGAAGGCGGCTCCGAGGCCCCCGCGGCCGCGGCCGCACCGGATGAGCCGATCGCCGTGCGTCTCGCCGCCGCCGACGCCGCCCGCGGCGCCAGCGCATTCAAGTCCGCCGGCTGCGTCGCCTGCCATACCGTCGACCAGGGCGGCAAGAACGGCGTCGGCCCGAATCTCTACGGCTCGGTCGGCGCTGCGCTGGGCCATGCTGACGGCTTTGCCTATTCCGGCGCGCTGAAGGGCAAGGGCGGCAACTGGAGCTTTGACCAGCTCGACGCCTGGCTGAAGAAGCCCGCCGCATTCGCCGCCGGCACCAAGATGACCTTCGCCGGCCTTGGCGACGGCAAGAAGCGCGCCGACGTCATCATGTATCTGCGCAGCCTGGCCGCCTCTCCGGTCGCGCTGCCCTGATCTCGGGCGGGAGGGCGCCGCATCGGCCCCCTCCCGCGCCTACACTACGTCCAACGCCTTGTGCTCCGCGGGCAGCACAACCCGGATGGCGTCTCCCGGATGGACGTCCCCGCCGGCCCGCACCACCCCCATGACGCCAGACTTGCGCACCAGCCCGCCAGCGCTGTCGCGCGCCAACACCGCATCCATCAGCCCCGTCTGAAACCGGTCGATCTGCACGCAGGGATTGCGCAGCCCGGTCACCTCGACAACGGCCGACGCGCCGATATGCAGCCGCGCCCCCTCCGGCAGGCCCAGCAGATCGATGCCGCGCGTGGTGATGTTCTCGCCCAGGTCCGCCGGCGCCACCCGAAAGCCGCGCTCAGCCAGCTCATCGAACAGCTCTGCCTGCATCAGGTGCACCTGCCGCAGGTTCGGCACTGTCGGGTCGCGCGCCACGCGAGAGCGGTGCTTCACCGTCACCCCCATATGCGCATCGCCCTCCACGCCCAGCCCCTCCAGCAGCCGGATCGACAGCGCCGGCTTCTTGCTGAACCGGTGCGACCCATCCCGCGCCACTGCCAGCACCACACTCACGCCGTGCGGCCTTCCAGCGCCCGCAGCGCCTTCGCCCGTGCCGTGCCCGAATCGATGATCATGCCATGGTCGGAATGCGCCAGGATCATTCGCGCCCCCCGGGTCAGGTAGTATTCCGCCCAGGTCGCATCGCCGATGCCCCCAGTGCCCACCAGCTTGCCGTTGCGCCGGCACGCCTCGCCCACCTTCTCATAGGCGTGCTGCACCTTGGGATGCCCCCACTGGCCAGGGATCCCCATCGTCGTCGTCAGATCTGTGGTGCCAATCATCAGCACATCGATGCCCTCCACCGCGGCGATGGCATCGACATTGGCCACCGCTTCCTCGGTCTCGATCATCGCGCACAGCAGCACCTCGCGGTTCAGCACCGCCTGCGCCTCGCCCAGCCCTGGCCCGCCGTACAGCATCCCGGCCGGCGGTGCCCCCCAGCTGCGCATGCCAACCGGCGGGAAGCGCAACGCCTGCACCATCCGCTTCGCCTGCGCTTCGGTATCGACATGCGGCACCACGATGCCCATCGCGCCGTTGTCCAGCGCCCGCGTCGCCTCGTCCAGCGCGTCGGCACACACCCGCACGATCGGCGTAATCCCCAGCGGAATCGCCGCCAGGCACATCTGCGAGGCCTCCTGCGTGGTGAACGCGCCATGCTCGGTGTCGATGAACAGCCAGTCATAGCCGGTGGCGTGCGCCAGCATCGCGGCAGCCACGGTGCGCAGGTGGAACACGCAGAAACCCAGCGCCAGCTTGCCTTCGCGCAGCCGTGTCAGCGTCGGATTCGGGATCATTTGCATTGCCTTGCCTCCCAGATGTCTGCAAAGGCGAACATGCGGTTGCGCCCCGGTCAAGCTTTCCGTAATAGGTTGTGTCGGAGACACTTATTTCGCGTCCAGGAAGTAATGCTGGTTCCGCCCAGCGCGCGAAGATGTGAAACTATGGCCCGTCAACGGTCATGGAATATTGGTTCAGCGTATCGCATCATGCTGTGCGCACATTGATCAGAGGATTACCGCCTTTCCATGTCGTCTGCCACCGCCGCCCCCGTCCTCGTTGTCGACGACCGCAAGGACGTGGCTGAGACGCTTGCCGACATGTGCCGCGCCATGGGCCACCCTGCCGAGATTTCCGTCGACGGTGTGACCATCCGCACGCTGCTGGAACGTCACCGGCCGTCGGCACTGATCATCGACGTGATGATGCCCGACCAGGACGGCTACGAGGCACTGAAGGAAATCGCGGTGTTCGACCCCGCACTGCCGGTTTTGCTGGTCACCGGCTATGGCGACACCTGGCTGCGCATGGGCGTCACCCTCGGCCGCGCACATGGGCTGTCCGCCCTGCAAACTGCCGCCAAGCCGGTCCGCGCCGACACCGTGCGCAAATTCCTCGCCTCGATCGCCGCCCCTTCCGCCTGATCGCACATTCACCAAGGCCGCCGAACGCGCTATTGCTGCCCTGAACGGGAGGCAATGTGATGGAACATGGCGCAACGAGCTACGTCAGTGGAACCAGCAAGGTTCCGTTGATCGGTGAAACCATCGGCCAGCATTTCAACCGCGCCGTGGCGCGCTGGGCTGGCCGACCGGCCCTGATCGCCCGGCAACAGGGCGTGGCCTGGTCCTGGCGCGAACTCGCCGAACGGGTCGACGCCTTCGCCGCCGGCCTCGTCGCACTCGGCCTGAAGCCCGGCGACCGCATCGGCATCTGGTCGCCCAACAACACCGAATGGACCATCACCCAGTTCGCCTCGGCCAAGGCCGGGCTGATCCTGGTCAACATCAACCCCGCCTACCGCCTCGCCGAGCTCGACTACGCGCTGAACAAGGTGGGCTGCAAAGCCCTGGTCACCGCCACCGCGTTCAAAACCTCCGACTACGCCGGCATGCTGCTCAATCTTGCCCCCGAACTGGCCACCTGCCTGCCCGGCCAGCTCATGGCCGCCCGGCTGCCCAAGCTCGCCATCGTCATCCAGATCGGCGCCAACACCCTGCCCGGCGCCTTCCCCTTCGCCGACATCCCTGGCCTCGCCGACGCCACCCACGCCGCCGAGCTCACCCGCCTGGCCGGCACGCTGCAATTCGACGACCCCATCAACATCCAGTTCACCTCCGGCACCACCGGTGCCCCGAAGGGCGCGACGCTCACCCACCACAACATCCTCAACAACGGCTATTTTGTCGGCGAGGCGATGGCGTTGACCGAGGCAGACCGCGTCTGCATCCCGGTGCCGCTGTATCACTGCTTCGGCATGGTGATGGGCAACCTCGGCTGCCTCACCCACGGTGCCGCCATGGTCTACCCCGGCGAGGGCTTCGACCCGCTGGCCACCCTCGCCGCCATCCAGGAGGAGCGTTGCACCGGCCTCTACGGCGTGCCCACCATGTTCATCGCCCAGATGGATCACCCCGACTTCGCCAAATACGACGTCTCCTCGCTGCGCACCGGCATCATGGCCGGCTCGCCCTGCCCGATCGAGGTGATGCGCCGCGCCATGGACAGAATGAACCTGCGCGACATCACCATCGCCTACGGCATGACCGAAACCTCCCCGGTCAGCTTCCAGACCGCGCTCGACGACCCGATCGAACGCCGCGTCGCCACCGTCGGGCGCATCCAGCCGCACCTGGAATGCAAGATCATCGACGCCGAGGGCCGCATCGTGCCCGCCGGCACCCCCGGCGAGCTCTGCACCCGCGGCTATTCCGTCATGCTCGGCTACTGGGACGACGACGAACGCACCGCCGAAGCCATCGACCGCGCCGGCTGGATGCACACCGGCGACCTCGCCACCATCGACGCCGAGGGCTACTGCGCCATCGTCGGCCGCATCAAGGACATGGTCATCCGCGGCGGCGAGAACGTTTATCCGCGCGAGGTCGAGGAATTCCTCTACCGTCACCCCGCGATCGCCGACGTGCAGGTGTTCGGCCTGCCCGACAGCAAATACGGCGAGGAACTCTGCGCCTGGGTCAAGTTGCGCGAAGGCGCTGCCCTCACCGAGGACGAAGTGCGCGACTTCTGCCGCGGCCAGATCGCCCACTACAAAATCCCCCGCTACGTCCGTTTCGTCACCGATTTCCCGATGACCGTCACCGGCAAGATGCAGAAATTCCTCATGCGCGAGGCGATGCTGAAGACCATTGCGCCGGCCGGATAACGCGGCGACGAGCGATTGAGCATCGCCGGCGTAGCGTTCGGCGGATTCGCCTTCATCTACTCCGGCGCCTGATACCAACCCGCATTGACCCATTCTTCATGGGTCAACATCAAAGCGGGTTGGCATGAGCCCCGCCGATTACACCGCCCGCACCACACCTGTGCGTCGACTGTCCACAACACGCGCGGCGCATTCCGAAATTCGAAACGGCTGCGATCGGCTTTGCGCCAGAGGGCCAAAAACTCTGTCCCAGCCCTTTAGTAGGCTGCTGGAAAAGGCGAACCGGTCAGCCCAGTAGGGCGCGGCCCAAGCGAATAGAAGTTTTTTGGTTCTTTTTTTCAAAAAAGAACAAGGAAGCGCCTTCTTTTTTATAAAAAAGAAGCAAAAAATTTCCTTCCTTCGCTTGCTTCAACTGCGCGCGCTGTTTTTTCAGCAGACTGTTAGAGCATCATCCGACCTGACGGGATCACCCGTCGGAGAATGATGCTCGCCAAAACAAAGAGCTAGAGCGATAGCCGATCTGATAGACGATCGGCCATTGCTCTAGGTCGCGGTAACTTTCACGACGCGCCGATCGCTGCCACGGGGACATCAAGCGCGACGACCCGGCCCAGCGTGGCACGCAGGCTTGCGGCCTCCGCCGTGCCGAAGCCGCGCTCGAAGCCGGCCTGCGCGGCCTGCCACAACGGCCATGCGTCGCGCAGGCGTTCGACGCCGATCGGGGTGAGGGACACCGGACGCTGCCGGCGGTCCGAGCCGACCGAGAGCGCGATCAGGCCTTGGGCGGCGAGCGGGCGGAGATTATGTCCCAGCGTGGCGCGGTCGAGCACCATCGCCGCGGCGAGGTCCTTCATCGTGCGGTCGGGGGCCTGAGAGATCCAGGCCAGGATGGAAAACTGCGTGGCGCGCATGCCGCAGGGCGCCAGCACACGGTCATAATACTGGGTCACCCGCCGTGTGGCCTGGCGGAGCGCGAGGCAGTTGCACGGGGTCAACATCATGGGCATCGCTCCGCGGCATTGTAGATTAGGGGCATATACGCCTAATATAGCCGAACCGACCAGGATTGCGAGGGCAACGCCATGACAGACAACGCAAACGTCGTTGCGCACTACACAAGCGACGGGCTCGTCGAGCGCCTTAAGGCGGCGATGTCCGCCAGCGGACTTGCCGGGCGCACTCTCACACCGGCCGAACTCGCCCCGCTCGATCAGTTTCACACCCGCGGTCTCGCGGCCACGGAAGAACTGGCCGAAGCAACCGGGATTGCGCGCGGCACGCACGTGATCGATGTGGGATCGGGCCTGGGCGGGCCGTCGCGCTATCTCGCGGCAGCCTTTGGCTGCCACGTCAGCGGCATCGATCTGAGTGCGTCCTTCGTTGCCGCGGCAAGCTATCTGGCGGGGCTGACCGGATTGGCGGAACGCGTCGAATACCGCCAGGCCGACGCCCTGGCGCTGCCCTTCGCGGCCAGCACATTCGATCTGGCCTGGACGCAGCATGTGGCGATGAACATCGCCGATCGCGCAAAACTCTACGCTGAGGTGCACCGCGTTCTGCAGCCGGGCGGGCGCTTCGCGATCTATGATGTGGTCGCCGGGAACGGGGAGCCCGTGGTCTTCCCGGTGCCCTGGGCCCGAACCCCGTCCGAAAGCTTTCTCGTCACGGCCACGGCGATGCGCGCTCTGCTGGAAGACGCGGGCTTTTCCGCGATCTCCTGGGCCGACAAGACGGAGCAAGGCGCGGCCTGGTTCGCGGCACAGCAGCAGGCACGCACGCAGCCGGACTTCACTCCGCCGGCCGTGGGCCTCGGGATTGCCATGGGGCCGGATTTTGCCGGCCTCGCCGCCAATCTCGGGCGAAATCTTCGGGAAGGCCGGGTGAACATCATCCAGGCGGTCATGCAGCGCGCCTGATCACCGGCTGGCTTCCTGCGGAGCTCCGCCGGCGAAGCGGAGCAGGCGGTCCTTTTCACGTTTTTTTCACTTAGAAAAAAATTAAAAGTCAGTTAGTCTGACTTCATGAACAGGATCGCGCCGCTCATCCTCAACCTGATGTACTGCATAGCCGACAGGATCAATATCCTGCGCGGGGCGGCCAACCCGTTGCTGATGCTTGCCTATCTGCGTGTCGAAGCCATGAACCGCCGCCTCA
>CAIRTN010000204.1 GCA_903881515.1 uncultured Rhodospirillales bacterium
CATCAGCCGCACCGCCTGCGGCAGCACGATATGCCGCAGCGTCCCGGTAAACCGGAACCCCAGCGCGCGGCCGGCATCCCACTGCCCCACCCCGATCGACTGCAGACACCCCCGCCAGATCTCGCCAAAAAACGCCGAGGTTGAGACCACAAACGTAATCGCCGCCGCCGTCCACGCATCCGGCCGTAGCCCGATAAAGCTGGTGCCATAATAAACCAGCAGCAGTTGCACCAGGATCGGCGTGCCCTGCAACGCCCGGATCCAACCGGCCGCCCCCCGCCGCAACCACACCGAGGGCGCAATCCGGCACCCCGCCACCAGCAGCCCCAACGCTCCCCCCCCGCCAAACGCAATCAACGACAGCAGCAACGTCCAGCGCGCCGAAAACACCAAAAACCAAAGCTCATTCAGCCCAAAGTCCCGTAATGTCATACCGTCCACCGGAACAGCTTGCGGTAACTCGCGTCGAAGAACGCCTGGAACACCTGCACCAGCACGAAATAAATCGCGCCCACCACCAGGAACACCTCGAAATTCCGGAACGTCTGCATCATCACGTTGTTGCCAACCGCGGTCAGCTCCTCCGCCGCAATCGCCGAAACCAGGCTCGACCCCAGCAACTGCAACACAAACTGGCTGCCCAACGCCGGATAGATCGCCCGCAACGCCGGCACCAGCACGATGTGCCGGATGATCCGCAGCCGCGACAGCCCCAGGCTCAGCGCCGCCTCCACCACCCCGCGCGGCGTGGACTCAATCCCCGCCCGGATGATCTCGATCGCATACGCCCCCAGATTGGCCGACAGCGCCACCACAGCCGCCTGCGTGCTCGACATCCGCAGCCCCAACGGCGGCAACACGAAAAACACCACGTACAACTGCACCAGCATCGGCGTATTGCGGATCAATTCCACATACGCCGCAATCACCCAACGCACCGGCGCCGGCCCGAAACTGCGCAGCACCGCGCCCACCACCGCGATCAGCAGCCCCACCACCATCGACGCCGCCGCCAACTCCACCGTCAGCAGCGCGCCGCGGGCAAACAGCTCCCACCGGTCCAGGATCGGCCCAAAATGAAAGATGTAATCCATGCCAGGCTCCCGCGCCGGGTCGCCCCGGCGCGGGTCTGCCTCACATCACCGGCAGCGCCGGCAACGGCGCCTTGCGCCACTTCATCGACAGCGCATCCAGCGTCCCGTCATTCTTCACCGTGTAGACAAACGTGTTCAGCCACTTCAGCAAATCCGTCTGCCCGCGCCGCACCCCGATGCCGAAATGGAAGCAACGCAGCGGGAACTTCATCTCGAAGCCCTCGCCGGCGGCCGACTTGCGCAGATAGATGTCGCCGTAATCGCCGCCGCCCATGATATCCACCTGGCCCGACAGCATCGCCTGCATCGTCGAGGGATAATCGTCGAACCGCAGCACCCCGATCGCGTCGCCATGCTCCTTGCTCCACGCCGTCGTGATCGAATCCTCCGGCGTGCCCCGCGTCACTGCGATCTTCTTGCCCTTCAGATCGTCCAGCGACTTCGCCACCACGTTCTTCGGCCCCACCACCGCGCTGCACTGCCCGGCATACGGATTGGTAAACCACACCTGCTGCGCTCGCTCCGCGGTGATCGAGAAGATCGACACCACAATATCCACCCGGTTGGTCAGCAGCGCCGGAATCCGCCCGGGCGAGTTCACCGTCACGAACTCAAGCTTCACCCCCAGCGACTTCGCGATCAAATTCGCCAGGTCGATATCGAACCCGCTCGGCGCCATCGCCGTATCCAGCATCCCATACGGCGGCGTCGTGGTGTCGATCGCCACCACCAGCGTGCCCTTCTTGATGATGTCGTCCACAGTCTGCGCCTGCGCCGAGACGGCAAACAGCGCCGCCACAGCAATCGCCAGCGATCGAAGCATCCGGATCATCGTTGTTTCCTCCCCTAACTCGTTTTTTACATCATGTAGCCAGCGGTCCAGCCTCCATCGACGGACAGGATATGCCCGTTGACGTATCCGTTCTCGGGGTCGGCCAAAAACAAGGCCGCCGCCGCGATCTCTTCGCACTCCGCCGGCCGCCCCAGCGGCACATGCGCCAGCATGTCGCGCACCCGCGCGCTGAAACTGCCATCCTCGCCATAGAACAGCTTGCGCGTGCCCTCGGTAAGGGTGGACCCCGGCGTGATGCAGTTCGTCAGCACCCCCCTCGGCCCCAACTCCAACGCCATCGATTTCGTCAGGTTCACCACCCCCGCCTTCGCCGCCACAAACGGCGATTGCAGCCTGAGCGGCACCAGCCCCGCCACTGACGCAATGTTGATGCACCGGCCGGCCCCGCGCGCCAGCATCGGCCGCAACGCAATCCGGCTGACCAGGAACAACCCATCCAGATCGATCCGCACAATCCGGTCCCACTCTTCCGGCGGAAACGCATCGATATGCACCCGATGCGCCATGGTGTTCACCCCGGCATTGTTCACCAGAACATCCAGCCGCCCCCACCGCGCCACCGTCGCCGCAACCGCCGCCTCGATCGATGCGCTGTCCCGCACATCCATCCCCACCCCGATCGCATCCGGCAACGTGGCCGCCAACGCCCTGGCACCCTCCGCATTGATATCCGCCACCACCACGCCCGCCCCATTCGCGGCAAACGCTTGGCACAACGCCGTGCCAATCCCCCCGGCCCCGCCAGTGACGAACGCGACCTGCCCCGTCAGATCAACCCGCATGCAACACACCCCCCGACCCAGGCCGTGGCGCACCAAATCCAACCCCGTCATTGCGAGACGCCACTTGGCGCTGTGGCAATCCAGCACCCTCCACCGCACGCACGCCTTGAGTCACAACCCCGCAAAACCGTATAATACTATAATGCCTGCCATCCCCCCCGAGACCCTGCACCGCGAAAACGGCCCGCTCTACCGGCAAGCCGCCGACCGCCTGCGCACCGCCGCCGCCGCCAGCAAACCCGGCACCGAACTGCCCACCGAGGCCGATCTCGCCCAGCGCTTCGGCGTCAGCCTCATCACCATCCGCCGCGCCCTCAGCGATCTGGAAACCGAAGGCCTGATCCAGAAACGCGCCGCCAAAACCGCCATCGTCGCCGCCCACGGCCCACGCCGCGGTGTCGTCCGCCCGCTGAACGGCCTGGAAGACATCGTCGCCGCCACCCAGGACGCTCGACTGGAAATCCTCGCCTACGCCCCGCGCAAATCCGCCGAAGCCACCGAAACCTTCGGCCTCGCCCGCGGGACCGCCTGCCCCTGCCTGCGCGGCCGCCTGCTGGTGCGCGAAAAACCGCTCTCCGAAGTCACCATCTTCTTCCCCCCCGACATCGGCGCCCGCCTCACCCGCCCGGACTTCGACGACGTCGTGGTCTTCCGCAGCGTCGAACGCCGCCTGGGCATCCGCATCACCGGCGCCGACATCACCGTCGCCGCCGAACTCGCCAGCCCCCGCCTGGCCGAAACCCTGAACACCCCCCCAGGCAGCGCCATCCTGGTCAGCCGCATGGTCTACCGCGACAGCACCGGCCGCCCGATCGAACTCACCATCGCCCGCCATCGCGCCGACGCCTATCGCCTGCGCTACGCGTTTGCCGCGAGCTGAGAAGGCAGTGAAGGCAGGCAAGGGGTAGGAAGCAGTCCCTTTTTTGTAAAAAAGGGACCCAAAAAACTTTCCATTTTCCGCAAGCCGCAACGCCCGCGCTTCAAGCCGGGCGTTTGTGCAAGCGGAGAGGATAAAGTTTTTTTGCTTCTTTTTGTTCACAAAAAGAAGATCTTCCCTGCCTTCAACTCCCTTCCCACCTGTCACCGCACCGCCCCAATCACCCCACCCATCTTCACCACGGTCCCCTCCGCGGTCACGATGCGCGCCACCTTCCCGGCGGCCGGCGCCTCGATTTCCACCAGGGCCTTATCGGTCTCGATTTCCGCCACTGTATCGCCTTTGGCGACCACGGCGCCCTCGGCCACCACCCAGCGCACCAGCTTGCCGGAATCGATCGTCAGGTCGCCAAACGGCATGGTGATCGCCACGCCGTCGACCGCGACCGCTTCGGTTTTGACCGCGACGACAGCGGCTGTGACTTCGATCGGGGCCTGCTGTCCGTCGGTACGCCCGCGCCAGCGCCAGGGTGCCGTCGCCACTCCGGCCAGCACTTCGCGCACGCGCCGCGCCACCAGATCGGCGTTCACCAGCATTGCCCGTTCCAGCGCCGGCCCGAACGGATGGGTGACGGGCGCGGTGTGCAGCCGTGCGACGGGCGCGTCCAGCGCGTCGAACGCCAGCTCGTTCATCGCCTGGCCCAGTTCCGCGCCGACGCCCATCATAGGCCAGCCCTCGTCCACCACCAGCAGGCGGTGGGTCTTGCGCACACTGTCGGCGACGCTCTCGGCATCCAGCGGCGCGATGGTGCGCAGGTCGATCACCTCCGCCTCGATGCCTTCGGTGGCGAGGACGTCTGCGGCTTCCAGTGCCCGGTGCACCATCTGCCCGGCTGCGGCGATGGTGATGTCGCGACCGGTGCGCGCGATCCGCGCCAGGCCGAACGGCACATAGTGGTCTTCGCCTTCCGGCACCGGCCCTTTGGAGGCGAACAGCGCCTTGGTTTCCAGCATCAGCACCGGGTCGCCGGCGTTCAGCGCGGTTTTCATCAGCCCTTTGGCATCCGCCGGCGTCGCCGGCAGACACACGATCAGGCCCGGGATATGCGCCCACACCGGATGATACGTGCCGGAGTGATGTGGCCCGGCGCTACGCACCGCCCCCGCGCCGACGCGGATCACCATCGGCGCGTGCATCTGCCCGTTGCTCATGTAGCGCAGCTTGGCGGCCTGCAGCACGATCTGCCCGCCGGCCTCGAACAGGAAATCCGCGAACATCAGATCGGCGATCACCCGGCATCCGGTGGCTGACGCGCCCAAAGCCGCCCCGGTGAACCCCAACTCGCTGATCGGCGTGTCCATCATCCTGGCCGCGCCGAATTCCTGGTACAGCCCCTTGGTATGCGCGAAGGTGCCGCCGCGCTCGCCGGTGCCTTCGCCGTAATAGATGATGTTGGCGTTGGCTCGCATTTCCTCGGCGATGCCGTCGCGCACTGCGTCCAGCCACCCGGTCTCCACCGTCTTGCGCGCCGGCCGCGTCGCCATCGCCTTGGGCGGGTTCATCGGTTCGGCATAGACATGCCGCATCACGGTCGCCGGATCGGGCTCCGCCGAAGCGCGGGCGAATTCCACCGAGTCTTTCACCACCCCGTCGATCCGCGCCTCGATCGCCGCCAGCGCGTCCTCGCTGGCGATGCCGAACTCGTCGAGCAGCCGGGCGCGGAATGTCGTCACCGGGCAACGCTTCGCCCAGCCATCCCACTCTTCCTGTGTCCGGTAGGTGCCCAGCACTGGGTCGCCCTCATGGTGCCCCACGGTCCGGTAGGTCTTGGCCTCGATCAACGTCGGCCCCAGCCCCGCCCGCGCGCGTTCGGCCGCGGTGCGCACCGCCTGCCACATCGCCACCACGTCGTTGCCATCCACCGCCACCCCGGGAATGCCATACGCCGCCGCCCGGGTTGCCACTTCCGGGTTCAGCGTCACCGAGGCCAACGGCGTTGCCGTGGCATACAGATTATTCTCGCAGACAAAGATCACCGGCGCCCGCTGCACCCCCGCGAAATTCAGCGCCTCATGGAACGCGCCATGGTTCACCGCCCCGTCGCCGAAAAACGCCACCGCCACCCCGTCGGTGCCGCGGTGCCGCGCGCTGATCGCCGCCCCCACCGCATGTGGCGCGCCCGAGCCCACCACGCCATTGGTGCCGAACAGCCCCACCGAGGCATCGTACAGATGCATCGTGCCGCCGCGCCCGCCGACGCTGCCGCCCGATCGTCCGTACAGCTCGGCCATCAGCACATTCGGGTCCATGCCCTTGGCCAGCGCATGGCCATGCCCGCGATGGGTGGACGTGATCCAGTCGCTGTGCCGCAGATGCGCGCACACCCCGGTCGCCACCGCTTCCTCGCCGATATACAGATGCAGGAACCCCGGCGTTTCCCCGGTCCGGCACGCCACCTGGGCGGCAAGCTCGAAGCGCCGCAGCAGCGTCATCTGCTCGAACAGCTTCAGCATGTCGTCCGCGCTCAACCCATCCGGCAACGGCGGACGGTTCACGCGCATAGCGGATTTGGCGCTTTTCGACATTGTTTCCCCGCCTTTTCCCCGGCCCTTGAAGCTGCCTGTTGCCAGGACGGCCCGTGCCAGAGTTTATAATAGCATGAAGGCTAGAACAGGCCGGCCCGCCGGGGCAAGGCCAAACGGGGGAAACAATCCATGCGCGTCGATCTCACCGGGAAGATTGCGCTCGTCACCGGCGCCGCCCGCGGCATCGGTCTGGCCATCGCCGACCGCCTGGCCCGCGAAGGCGCCACCGTCGTGCGCACCGACATCATCGCCCCCGATGAACCCAACGCCCTACCGCTCGACGTCACCGACGAAGCCCAGGTCGACGCCACCATCGCCGCCGTCATCGCCCAGCACGGCCGGCTCGACATCCTGGTCAACAACGCCGGCATCGGCACCGGCCCGGAAGACCGTACCGACATCGACAAGGTCAGCACCGCGCAGTGGAACCGCGTGTTGCAGGTCGATCTCACCGGCGTCTTCCTGGTCAGCCGCGCCGGCGCGGCGGCCATGATCGCCCAGGGCGGCGGCGGCCGCATCATCAACATCGCCTCCGTCGTCGGCCTCGTCCCGCTCCGCCTGCAAAGCGCTTACGTCGCCGCCAAGGCCGGCGTCGCCAACCTCACCAAATCCATGGCGCTCGAACTCGCCAAGCACGGCATCCTGGTCAACGCCATCGCCCCCGGCAGCACCGAAACCGACGCCTGGCGCAACTGGATCAACGACGCCTCCTCCGAACAGCAAACCCTCTACACCCGCCTGCTCTCCCACATCCCCCTCGGCCGCGCCGCCAAACCCGAGGAAATCGCTCACGCCGCCCTCTTCCTCGCCGCCCCCGCCAGCTCCTACATCACCGGCCACGTACTAACCGTCGATGGCGGCTGGACCGCCGGCTACTCGCGGGATTTTTAAGGACCAAAAATATCATAATTTCAATCACGTAGGGCGGATTAGCGCAGCGTAATCCGCCACCTCCGCCCCAAAACGCACATTTAACGTTTTTTTAACTACCCAACAAAACCAAACCCGATTATACCTCCCGCCATGAACACATCCCCATCCCCCCTCCCATTCCTGAAAGGACTCAGCGCATCCCGCGCGTGGGGGAATTGCGTCCATTTTTCGGCCCTGCTGCTGCTCTGGCTGCAACTCCGCCGCCTGCTCGGCACGCTCGACCAGATGTTCACCGCCTGGCGCAACGGCGAACTCCCGCCGCCGCCGCCTGTACCCGCACCCGTACCCACCCCGGCCCGCCCCCGCGCCGCACGCCCCCATACTGCCCGAACCCCGCGCGCCCCGCGCCGCGTCACCCCCCGTACGCCCGCGCCGCGCCTGCGCACCCCGCGCACCCCCTGGCCGCCGGTGCCGCAACCGCATCCCACACCCTATCCCCCGCCACGCCTGCGCCTCGCCGGCATCCCCATCCGACGAACGCTCTGAACCCGGGCTAAAACAGCGGCGCAAACCTGCGCCTATAATATTACGAAAGCGAAATTAAACCCACGCCATCTCCCAAGTCGCCAACCCCGACCCCGGATTAACCCCTTCCCCCACCACCACCAGCCCCTCGCGCGTGTAAAACCGAATTGCCCGCGCATTGTCCTGGTTCACCACCAGCCGAAACCCCCCAGGCCTCCGCCGCTTCACCTCGTCCAGCAGCACCACCCCAACCCCCGGCACGGCCGCCAACTGCTCCAGCACCGCCCCCTGCACCGTCGCAAACCCACGCAGCACCCCATCCTCACCGGCGCACACCACCTCCACCCCCGACCGCAGATGCTCCTCCAGCCACCCCAGCCGAAGCGCGAAATCGATCTGCGGCATTGTCCGCTGCCACAGCGCCAGCCACAGCGCGCCCATCGCCGGCAAATCCGCCTCGGTGGCACCCCGCAACAAGATCATGACAGCCTTTCCCAGCGCGATAGTTTATGTTTGAAATATCTCATAAACGGGGGTTCAAAACATGCTGAAACAGCTACTCGGGGGGCTCACCCTCTCTGTATTCGCCTTCGCCGCCCAGGCGCAGGACGTCAAGGTGACGGTCATTTCGACCCTCTCCGGCCCGCAAGCCACGCTCGGCGAACAGATCCGCGACGGCTTCAACCTCGCCGTCGAACAACTCGGTGGCAAACTCGGCGGCCTCAAAGCCACCATCACCGTCGTCGATGACGAACTGAAGCCCGACGTCGCGGTCACCAAAATCCGCGGCCTGCTCGAATCGACGAAGCAGGATTTCGTGATCGGCCCGGTATTCTCCGTGGTGAAAGCCGCGATCTTCAAGCCCGTCACCTCGGCCGGCGCCTACCTGATCAGCCCCAACGCCGGCCTGTCCACTTTCGCCGGCAAGGCCTGCAGCAAGGACCTGTTCGTCACCTCCTACCAGAACGACCAGCCCCATTCCGTCTCCGGCCAGTTCGCCACCGACCAGGGCTACAAGAAAGCCTTCATCATCGCCCCGAACTACCAGGCCGGCCGCGATGCGCTCACCGGCTTCAAAAGCCGCTACAAGGGCGAAGTCGTCTCCGAGGATTACGTGCCCCTGACCCAGATGGACATGCAGTCCGAACTGGCCAAGATCGCCTCCGCCAAGCCCGACGTCGTCTTCGTCTTCCTCCCCGGCGGCCTCGGCATCAACTTCGTCAAGCAGTACCGCCAGGCCGGCCTGACCAACATCCCGGTGCTCTCCACCTTCACCGTCGATGAAAGCACCCTGCCCGCCGAGGGCGACGCCGCGATCGGCTTCTACTCCGGCACCAACTGGGCGCCGAACATGGACAACCCCGCCAACAAGGCCTTCGTCGCCGCCTTCGAAAAGAAGTTCAACTACGTCCCCGGCACCTACGCCGCCCAGGCCTGGGACACCGCGATGCTGATCGACAGCGCGGTCAAAGTCGCCGGCACCGACCACGAGAAGCTCCGCCCCGCCCTGGAAAAGGCCGACTTCGCCTCCGTCCGCGGCAGCTTCAAGTTCGGCAAGAACCACTACCCGATCCAGGATTTCTACCTCGCCCAGGTCGCCAAGCGCGCCGACGGCAAGCTGCAAACCGAAATCCGCAAGAAGGTGCTGACTGCCGACGTCGATACCTACGCCGCCGAGTGCCAGATGTAATACGCCGCCGGCATGACGCTTCTCGCCGTCCAGCTGCTGAACGGCTTCCAGTTGGGCATGCTGCTCTTCCTGGTCGCCGCCGGCCTGACGCTCGTGTTCGGGGTGATGAATTTCGTCAACCTCGCGCACGGCGTGCAGTACATGCTCGGCGCCTATCTCGGCGTCACCTGCGCCAGCCTCGCCGGCGGCTTCTGGCTCGGTCTGCTCCTCGCAGCCATGGCCGCCGGCGCCTTCGGGCTGGCACTGGAATGGCTGATCTTCCGCCACCTCTACGCCCGCTCCGATCTCGATCAGGTGCTGGCCACCTTCGGCATCATCGTCACGTTGAACGAAGCCGTCCGCCTGCTCTGGGGTTCGGCGCCCTTGGAGCTGCCGATGCCCGATCTGCTCTCCGGCTCGTTCATGCTGATGGACGGGCTGCGCTACCCGGTCTACCGGATCGCCATCACCGCGGTCGGCCTCCTGGTCGGGCTCGCGCTGGCCTTCCTGGTCAACCGCACGCGCGCCGGCATGCTGATCCGCGCCGGGGCCTCGAACCCCGACATGGTCAACGCGCTCGGGGTGGACATCCGCCGCCTGTTCCGCCTGGTCTTCGGCATCGGCGCCATGCTCGCCGGTTTCGCCGGCGTGCTCGCCGCCCCGCTGGTCTCGGTGGAACCCGGCATGGGTGAGAACGTGCTGATCCTCGCCTTCGTCGTCATCGTCATCGGCGGCATCGGCTCGATCCGCGGCGCCTTCATCGCCGCCATCCTGGTCGGCCTCGTCGATACCGTCGGCCGGACGATGATCACCGATCTCAGCCACGCCGTGCTAAGCGGTCAGGCCGCCTCCCGCCTCGGCCCCGCTTTGGCCTCGATGCTGATCTACCTGGTGATGGCCGCCGTCCTGGCCTGGCGCCCCGCCGGCCTGTTCCCGGCGCGCACATGAAACTGCCGCTGGCGATCTTCGCCCTGCTTGCCCTGGTCCCCATCCTCTCCGCCCTCGGCGTGCCGCTCGGCGGTTTTGTGCCGCTGCTGCTCGGCCGGGTGATGATCTTCGCCATCGCCGCGATGAGCCTCGATCTCATCCTCGGCATCGGCGGCCTCGCCAGCTTCGGCCACGCCGCCCCGCTGGCGATCGGCGCCTATGCGGTTGCCATCCTCGATGCCGCCAACATCCACGACGCGGTGATCGTCGTCCCCGTCGCCATGGCCGCCGCCGGCTTCTTCGCCACCGCCACCGGCGCTGTCGCTTTGCGCACCCGTGGCGTGAACTTCATCATGATCACCCTGGCCTTCGCCCAGATGATCTACTTCGCCGCCGCCTCGCTCGCCGATTACGGCGGCGACGACGGCTACACGCTCTACAGCCGCACCACCGTCCTCGGCGCCAAACTGCTCGACGGCAAGGCCTTCTACCCCACGGTCCTCGTGGTGCTGTTCCTGGTCTGGCTGAAACTGCGCATCATCGCGGCCTCCCGCTTCGGCCGCACCCTCTCCGCCATCCGGCAGAACCGCCCGCGCGCCCAGGCGCTCGGCTTCAACGCCTTCGCCGTCGAACTCGCCGCAATGGCGATTGCGTCGGCGCTCTGCGCGCTCGCCGGGGTGCTGCTGGCCAACGAGGCCGAGTTCGTCTCCCCCGCCTTCGCCTCCTGGGCGCGCTCGGGCGATCTGATGGTGATGGTCATCCTCGGCGGCGTCGGCAGCCTGCATGGCGCGATCCTCGGCGCCTTCGCTGTGGTGATGGCCGAAGAAGCCCTCGGCCGCCTCACCCAGCACTGGCCCTTGCTCTTCGGCCCCTCGCTCGTCCTCGCCGTGCTGTTCCTGCGCCGCGGCATCGCTGGGATCGGGGGAAGGCGTGACTGACCTGCTCCGCATCACCGACCTGCGCAAACACTACGGCGCTCTAAGGGTCACCGACGGCGTTACCCTGAAACTCGCGCCCGGCAGCATCCACGCCGTGATCGGCCCGAACGGCGCCGGCAAAACCACCCTGATCCACCAGATCTCCGGCACCGTCCGCCCGGACGCCGGCTCCATCCACCTCGCCGATCACGACATCACAACCCTGCCGCCACACCGCCGCGCGCGTTTGGGCTTGGCCCGCAGTTTTCAGATCACCTCGGTGCTGCCCGAGTTCTCCGTGCTGGAAAACGTCGCCCTCGCCGTGCTCGGCGCCCGAGGCTCCGCCTTCGGCTTCCTCCGCCCACTCGCCGCCGAAAAACGCCTGAACGACGCCGCCAGCACTGTGCTTGCCCGCGTCGGCCTCGCCGCCCGCCCCGCCAGCCTCGCCGGCGCACTCAGCCACGGCGAAAAGCGCCAGCTCGAACTCGCCCTCGCGCTCGCCGCCGAACCGAAGGTCATGCTGCTCGACGAACCGCTCGCCGGCGCCGGCCCGGAGGAGGCCGAACGCCTGATCGCCCTGCTCGCCACTTTGCGCGGCCATTGCGGCATCCTGCTGGTCGAACACGACATGGACGCCGTGTTCCAACTCGCCGACGAGATCAGCGTGCTCAGCCAGGGCCGCGTCATCGCCAACGGCACACCGGCCGAAATTCGCGCCGACCCGGCAGTGCGCGCCGCCTATCTCGGCGAGGATTTCTGATGCTCGCCCTGCAAAACCTGCGCGGCGGCTACGGCCAGACCCCGGTTCTGTTCGACATTTCGCTCGAAGTGAACCAGGGCGAGGTCGTCGCCCTGCTCGGCCGCAACGGCATGGGCAAGACCACCACGATCCGCACCATCATGGGCCTGCTTCCCCCCACGGGCGGCAGCCTGACGCTCGACGGCGCCCCGATCGGCGGCCTCGCCCCCTATGTCGTCGCCCAACGCGGCCTGGGTCTGGTGCCCGAGGGCAGGCAGATCTTCCCGACGCTAACCGTCGCCGAAAACCTCATCGCCACCGCGCGACCGGGACCGTGGACCCAGGCCAAGATCTACGACCTGTTCCCCCGCCTGCAGGAACGCGAACGCAATCTCGGCCGGCAACTCTCCGGCGGCGAGCAGCAGATGCTGGCGATCGGCCGCGCGCTGATGACCAATCCGCGTCTGCTGATCCTCGATGAAGCCACCGAAGGTTTGGCGCCGCTGATCCGTGCCGAAATCTGGTCGTGCCTCGCGCAGTTGAAGGCCGAGGGCATGGCGATCCTGCTGATCGACAAGACGCTGGACGCGATCATGCGGCTTGCCGACCGGCAATACATCGTCGAAAAAGGCGTCACCGTCTGGTCCGGCACGTCGGACGACCTGGCGGCCTCGCCACAGACGCGCGAGCGCTATCTGCATCTCTGAGGACTCACCCCATGCGCATCACGATACTCGGCGGCGGCAACGGCTCCTTCGCGGCAGCGGGCGACATGGCGCTCGCCGGTCATGACACCCGCCTGTGGCGCCGCGATGCCGCAGCCGTCGCGGCACATGTCGCCGCCGGCAGCACGATTGTGGTGAAGGATTTTTCTGGCAGCCATACAGCGCAGCTCGCCTTGGTCACCACCGACATGGCAGCCGCGGTCGCCGGCGCCGAACTCATTATCTGCCCCGCCCCGGCGCATGCGCAGCCCGACATCGCCGCCGCCCTTGCGCCGCATCTGCGGCCCGAGCAGGTGGTGTTCCTGCCGCCCGGCACCTTCGGCACGATGCTGTTCGCCCAGGCCGCCCGCAAGGCAGCTACCTCCGCGATCTTCGCCGAAACCGGCACCCTGCCGTGGCTCGCCCGCAAACACGCCGCCCATGAAGTGGCGATCACGGTGCGGGCAAAGCGGCTGCCGACCGGGGTGTTTCCGCTGCATGCCGCCGATCATGCGCTGGAGGTGATCGGCCGGGCCTTCCCCGGCGTGATCGAGCCGTGCGGCGACGCGCTATCCGGCGCGCTGATGAATGCCGGTCCGATCATCCATCCGCCGCTGATCACCATGAACGCCGGCCCGCTGGAGCATTTCCCGCGCTGGGATATCCACAAGGAAGGCACCCAGCCCGCCATCCGCCGCGTCACTGACGCGCTGGACGCCGAGCGTATCGCGATCCGCGAGGCGCTGGGCTATGGCGGCCCGCATTTCCCGCTGGCCGATCACTACGCAAAATCCGGCGACGAATGGATGTACGGCCGCGGCTCGCATGACCGGCTGACCGATTCCGGCGACTGGCGCGAGCATATCGTGCTCACCGAGCATCGCTACATGCTGGAGGATGTCCGCGTCGGCCTGTCCTTTCTCTGCTCCGCCGCTGATCTGGCCGGGGTGACGGTGAAACTCGCTCCCGCCTTCCTCGCCATCGGCGGCGCGGTGACCGGCGAGGATTTCATGCAGACCGGCCGCACCTTGCAAGCGATGGGTTTCACCGACCGGGCCGCGCTGCAATCGCTGCTGCGCGACGGTTTCCGGGCATGATCGCCTGCCTCGGCGCCGGCCGCATGGGCCGCGGCATCGCGGTGGCCTTCGCCTATGCCGGGCAGGATGTGTCGCTGATCGACCTGAAGCCGCGCAACCCTGACGCATTTGCCACCTTGGCCACCCAGGCGCTGGGCGAAATCCGCGCGACGCTGGCCAGCCTCGCCGCCATCGGCCTGTTCGATGCCACCCATGTCGACACGATCACGGCCCGCGTAAGGGTGATCGACGCGGCCCATGCCGGTCCTGCGTTGCGCGGCGCGGACGTGATCTTCGAGGGCGTCCCCGAAATCCCCGCGCTGAAGCGCGAAGTGCTCGCTGAGGCTTCGCGCCTGGCCGGGCCGGAGCCGATCATCGCTTCGACCACGTCCACCATCCTGGTCGATGACATCTCAGGCGCCGTCGAGCATCCCGAGCGCTTCCTCAACGCGCACTGGCTCAACCCGGCCTATCTGATCCCGCTGGTCGAAATCTCCCCCGGCGCGAAGACCGACCCGGCCATCCTCGCCCGGCTGCGCGCGATCCTGGAGGGCATCGGCAAGAAGCCGATCACCTGCGCCCCATCCCCCGGCTACATCGTGCCGCGCATCCAGGCGCTGGCGATGAACGAGGCGGCGCGGATGGTCGGCGAGGGCGTGGCCTCGGCCGCCGATCTCGACGCCGCGATCAAATACGGCTTCGGCCTGCGCTTCGCGGTGCTGGGGCTGATCGAGTTCATCGACTGGGGCGGTAACGACATCCTGCATCATGCCAGCCGCTATCTGTCCGACACGTTGAAAAGCGACCGCTACGAGGCGCCCCCGATCATCGCCGAGAACATGCAAGCCGGGCGGGGTTTCTACGATTTCACCGGCGTCGATGTCGGTGCTTACCGCCAGGAAAAACTCGCTGCCTTCGCGACGCTGCTGCGCACCATGCAACTGGTCCGCCCGCCGGTTCTGACCTAACCCGCCGGGTGGAACGGCCGGCCCAGCATCGCTGGGCGGTGCAGGCGTATGCGGCGGCCGTCGCGGGAGATCAGCACCAGCACGATCACCGTGCCGAGATAGGGCAGGGCGGACAGCAGCGCCGAGGGAATCGGCACGCCGATGGCCTGCACATACAGCGACAGATACATGATCAACCCGAACAGCCAGGCGCCCACCAGCAGCCAGAACGGCCGCCAGGCGGCGAAGGTGACCAAAGCCAGCGCGACCCAGCCGCGCCCGGCGATCATGTCCTGCGCCCAGAGCGGGGTGTAGGCCAGCGACATATAGGCGCCCGCCAGCCCGGCCATCGCGCCGCCGAACAGCACGGCGAGATAGCGGATGCGGATCACCTTGTAGCCCAGCACATGGGCGGCATCGTGCTGATCGCCGATCGCGCGCAGGATCAGCCCGGCATGGGTGCGCGCCAGGAACCAGGCGACTACAGCGAGGATCACCAACGCCAGCGGAACCATCGGGTCGATGCCCAGCAGCTTCGGCAGGGTGGGGGCGGAGATGCCGACATAGCCGGCACCGACCAGGGCGGAGAAACCGCGGCCGAAAATGGTCAACGCCAGGCCGGTCGCAGTCTGGTTTGCCTGCAACGTCAGCGTCAGCACCGCGAACACCAGCGACAACGCCATGCCGGCGCCGATCGCGGCGGCCAGCGCCAGCGGCAGGCTGCCGGTTTCATGCGCCACCGCGAAACCGGCGATGGCGCCCATCAGCATCATGCCCTCGACCCCGAGGTTGAGCACGGCGACGCGTTCCACCACCAGTTCGCCGGTGGCGGCCAGCAGCAATGGCGTGGCGGCGGCGAGCACGGAAAGCAGCAGGGCGATCATCGCCATTTCACCCGGTGCAGGATCAGCACGTCGCAGCCCAGCAGGCAGAACAGCAGGATGCCCTGGAAGATGAAGGTGATGGCGTTCGACATCCCCAGCCGCATCTGTGCGGCATCGCCGCCGAGATAGGTCAGCGCCAGCAGCAGGCCCGCCGGCAGCACGCCGGCGGGGTTCAGCCGGCCGAGAAACGCTACGATGATCGCGGTGAAGCCGTAACCCGGCGCGCTGGCCGGGGTGAGCTGGCCCTGGGTGCCCGTGACCTCGAACATCCCGGCCAGCCCGGCCAGCCCGCCGGAAATCGCCATCGCCAGCCAGACCAGCCGGTTCTCGTCGAACCCGGCAAACCGCGCGGCGCGTGGCGCCTGCCCCAGCACGCGGAACTGAAAGCCGAGCACGGTGCGGCCCAACACCAGGGCGGCGATCAGCGCGACGACGGGTGCTGCGATCAGGCCGAGATGGAGATTGCTGCCCTCGATCAGCCGCGGGCCGGCGGCGGCGTCGGAGAACATCGCGGTCTGCGGGAAGCCGAAGCCTTCCGGGTCCCGCCAGGGGCCGGTGACCAGATAGATCAGGAGATAATGCGCGATATAGGCCAGCATCAGGCTGGTCAGGATCTCGTTGGCGTTGAAGCGGGTGCGCAGCCCGGCGACGATCAAGGCGTAGAGCGCGCCGGCCAGCGTGCCCCCAATCATCATCAGCGGCACGATCAGGCCCATCGGCGCGTCGGGCAACGCCAGCGCCAGGCCGGCGGCGGCGATGGCGCCCAGGGTGAACTGCCCCTCGGTGCCGATGTTCCAGATATTGGCGCGATAGGCCAGCGACAGGCCGACACCCATCATCACCAGCGGCGCGGCCTTCACCGCGAGCGCCGACAGCCCCTCGGGCGCGAACAGCGGCGAGATCAGGAAGGTGCTCACCGTCAGCACCGGCGGGCGGCCCATGGCAGCGAACAGCGCGCCGCTGAACAGCGCGGTCAGCGCCAGCGCGAGGACCGGCGAGGCCCAGGCCCAGAAGCGCGAGGGCTGGCCACGTGCCTGGAGCCTAAGCATGGGTGGCGATGCCACCCATCAGCAGGCCGATGCTTTCCGGCGTCGCCGCGCGCACCGGCACCGGGGCCGACAGCCGGCCGCCGGCCAGCACGGCGATGCGATCGGCGAGCAGGAAGATCTCGTCGAGGTCCTGGCTGATCACCACCACCGCCGCGCCCTTGGCGGCCAGAGCAATGATCGCCTCATGGATCGCCAGCGCCGCGCCGGCATCGACGCCCCAGGTGGGCTGGCTGATCACCAGCACCGCGGGGTCGAGCAGCATTTCGCGGCCGACAAGGAATTTCTGCAGATTGCCGCCGGACAGCGAGCGGGCGGCAGCGCGCGCGCCGGTGGTGCGCACATCGAAGCGGCGGATCACGTTGTCGGCAAAATCGGTGGCGCGGCCGGTATCGATGATGCCGAGCCGGGTCATCGCGCCGCGCAGGCGGCCGGAGAGGAAAGCGTTTTCGGCCAGCGACATGCCGGGCACCGCGGCGTGGCCATTGCGTTCCTCCGGCACGAAGCAGCCGCCGAGGCGGCGGCGTTCATGCGGGCCGAGATGACCGGCCGGGATGCCGTCGATCTGGATCGTTTCCTGCCGCCCGGCGAGGGTTTCGCCGGACAGGGCGTCGAGCAGTTCGCTCTGCCCGTTGCCGGCGATGCCGGCGATGCCGAGGATCTCGCCGCCGGCGACGGCGACCGAGATCGATTGCAGTGCGGTGCCGAACGGCGTGGTGGCGCGCAGCGTCTGTCTGTCCAGCAACAGGCGCGGCTTGCCGGCGGGCGGTACGTCGCGGCGCTCGCCGGCGGGTTTCAGCTCGGCATTGATCATGATGCCGGCCAGTTCGCGCGCGGTTTTCGCCCTGGGATCGCAGCGCGCGACGACGCGGCCGTTGCGCATGATGGTGGCGCTGTCGCATAGCGCGCGGACCTCTTCCAGCTTGTGGCTGATATAGAGGATCGAGCAGCCCTCGGCGGC
>CAIRTN010000205.1 GCA_903881515.1 uncultured Rhodospirillales bacterium
CACTGGCATGAGCAGGACCGTTGCCTTTTTCTCGGCTGCGATCTCCGCAACCGAAACCGGATTGGGGATCATCTCGATGGAGCCACCGAGGTTCAGTTGACCTACGACGACGAGGCCACCCTTTGTGTTCTTCTCAAGCAAGCTGCCGGCGAGGGCCACCAGCGTGGCCAGGCCTAGTCCGTGCCCGGACCGATCATTGTCGAGAGCCCGCATCTGCAGGGAGAATTCATGGCTGCGCGGGTCACGGTCACCCACCAGCTCCTTGGCCCGGGCATACAGGTTCTGCTCGCCGACCTTGGCGCTTTCGCGGAACGACGGGGGTGTCGGTGAATTGAGAATCCGCACGCCGCTGCCGGGACCAGAGGCGGCTTCGACGCGATACAGGCCCGGTCCTGATTCTCCCGTGCCGGGACCAATGGTCCAAACCTGGCCCGGTGGAAGCGGGTCCGTCTCGATGGCATCATCGCTGTGCAGTTCAGGGGTGGAGACGAACTTCTCCACTTCGTCGGCGCCGAGGTGGAAGCTGAAGTGGGTATTGCGGAATTCGCTCTTCAGGCATTTGCGTTGCTGCTCCTTCACCCGGCGGCGCGCCTCCATGGCGATGCGCACGATCTTCTCCAACTCCTCGTCGGGGATGGTCACAGCGGCGTCGGGATAGATCAGCTTGGTGAGACCGCTAACAGTCTTACTGACGGCCTCGATATCACGGCCGCTGAGGGCGCCACCGAACCGCACCCGGCCTTGCATCACGTTCACCCGGCTGGCACCGCGCAACTTCGTCCAGCACTCGCTCAGGAAGTCGCTGACGAGCCCGAAGTGATTCGTGAGATGGACATTAGGGTTGAGCTTCGGGAAGTCCCATCCAGGTGCGAACGCGTGGATACGGTCATGAAACGCGGTATCATCGCGCATCTCCGGTGGCAGGGGGCTGAGGAGATGGCCGATGCGCTGCTGCTGCGTGATATCCACGTCGAAGTTACCAACCATGACGATGCTACCCTGGCCACGAATGCTGTCCTTGCCCCGGCTGAACTCGCCGGAGGCCATATAACCCTTCATGATGTTGACGCCGTCCTTCTGGTCGAAGGAGACGCCGGAAATCTCGTCGAAGCAGACTACATCATAGAGGCACACGAGGCCGCGCTGGCCAGTGGCGTTGTTGACGAACATCTTCGCCACCGTTGCTTTGCCGCCTGAGATTAGGTGGGAATAGGGTGAGATTTGCTGGAACAGATGACTCTTGCCGGTTCCGCGAGGTCCAAGCTCCACCATGTTGTAGTTGGGTTCGACGAAAGGCACCATGCGCAAGAGCACGACCAGCTTCGCCCGGGCATCCATGGCGGACGGTTCCAAGCCAATCGAGCGGATCAGGAAATCAATCCACTGCTCAGTCGTGAACGCTCCCCGGCCCAGCTTGAGGGTGTCTAGGGCATTTGCACTGGAGAGCTGGATCGGGCGCAGGCCGTCGATGAAGAACGGCCGGCCGTTCCGCTCTTGGGCGATCACTGCATCGTAACCCAGGGTGACCTCGGCGTAGAAGCCATCGGTTAGCATCCGTTCGTGCTCTTTCACGAACCGATCGGCAACCTGCACGTCGCGCAAGGCGAGGCTAGGCAGCTCTGCAAGGTAGCAGTCGTTCTTTGCGTCCAGCCGGGCCTTCACGATATCGATCACCTTCACGGTGCCGTCGCTGCGAGCCTTGGACTTGAACAGCTCCTCGCGGCCGGTCCGAACCGTGCGGTTGTCGAGCTGCTGTTCTACGATGGTGAGGCCCTCGCGAATCTCGTCATCGTTCGTCGAGGCGCAATAACGGCCGAGCAGAAACTCCACCACGTAGGTCGGCACGGGGTAGTGCCGGGCATATTTGCGGACGAGGTCCTTGCGCACGACAAAGCCGTCGAAGGGTTTGGCTGCCAGTTGATCTAGGGCGTCGAGTTCCATAAATGCTCCTTAATAGGTTATCCGCCTATGCGGGTGTCTGCTTTTGCGATGACGCGGCCGTTGGCGTCGGTTACAATCACGG
>CAIRTN010000206.1 GCA_903881515.1 uncultured Rhodospirillales bacterium
CACGCGGTCGAGCAGTTCAGCGGATATGCTGCACTGCTTCGCTCGCACTCAACAGGAGGATTGGCGATGTCTCGCTTTGTGACGACGGCGGTTGTGTTGGTATCGGTTGGTGTGGCGCTGAGTGGCTGCGGCTATTCGCGTAGCGACCGGGCGATGTCCGCTTGAGGGTCAGGTGCTCGATCTGTTTCCGGCACTGCTGACCACGATCAACAGTTTTTTCCAATCAAGGCGTGCCGCGGCGCTGGAAGATGACACGCTGCTGTCGCACGTCTCGCAGCGCTTTTTCGATGAAGGCGTCGCTCAGGTTTTCCACGAACTGATCGAACGAACCTTCAAAACCCGGCGCTGGGTCGACAAGACGCCGACCCCCGACATGATCTACGGCGCACCCTACCTGCGTCGGATCTGGCCGAATGCGCGCTTCATTTTCATGAAGCGGCGCGCGTATGAAAACGTCGAGTCACGGATGCGCAAATTCCCGGACATTACCTTCGAACGCACCTGCGAAGGCTGGGCACATGCCATGGAAGCCTGGAGCGTAGTCCGCGATGAGCTGCACGGCTGCGCGATCGAAATCGATCAGCAGGTGATTGCCTCATCCCCCGATCGGGTCGCCTGGGAGTTGACCAAATTTCTCTCGGCGGGTCACGAGGCACGCAATCGCATGGCCCAGATCCTGCGAAGCGAGCGGCCCGAGCGCACCAGCCTGCGCGCGCAACACACGATCGACCCGGCAACTGACATGTCGGCGCTGTTCGATCCGGAAATATTCGAAAAATACTGCGGCCGCTGGCTGAACCCTTACGGCTATAGCCGCGACACCAGCTATTTTCAGTCGGGCAACACCGGCATTACTGTGCTGTAGTCACTCCGGACTCCAGCCGCCACCCAGCGCCTTGTAAAGCTGCACCAGGTCGGTCGCCACCGCCGTGGTACTGTCAGCCAGTTCCTGCTCGGTCGCGAGTTCCGCCCGCTGCGCGGTCAGCACCTGCAGAAAATCCGCCACCCCCAGCGAATAGCGGTCCCGCGCGATCGCCACCGCGCGCCGCGCCGAGGCGGCAGCATCGGCCAACCGCGCATGGCGCTGCTGCTCGGCGGCGTATGACGTCATCGCATTATCCACCTCATGCAGCGCCCCTAGCAGCCGCCCACGCCACTGGATCGCCGCCTCCTGCTGCTGCGCCTCGCGCAACGCCAGGGTGCGCTTCAACCGTCCACCCTCGAAGATCGGCAGGCTGACCCCGGGCCCGAACGAGTAAGCCTGCGCCGTCCAGTCCGCCAGATTGCGCAGTTGCAGCCCCTGGATCATGCCGTTTCCGGCCAGCATCACGCGCGGATAGAAATCCGCCATGGCCACCCCGACCGACGCCGTCGCGGCATGCAGATTGGCCTCGGCCTCGCGCACATCCGGCCGCCGCCGCACCAGATCGGACGGCACCCCTACCGGTACCCGCGGCGGCATCGGCGGTATCGAGATGGCCGGGCTCAGTTCCCGATCCAGCGCCCGCGGCCCCTGCCCCAGCAACAGGGCGATCGCATTCATCAGCACGTCAGCCTGGCGCTGGTAGTCCGGCAGCAGCGCCTGGACGCCAGCAACCAGCGTCGCCGCGTTGGCGACGTCGAGATCGTTCGTCAGTCCCCCGGCTGCCCGCGCCTTGGTCAGGTTCAGGCTGGCCTGCGCGCTCTGCAGATTAGCCCGCGTGATCACCAGCTTGGCCTGCACGCCTCGCAGTTGCACATAATCGCGCGCCAGCTCCGCCGACGCCGTCACCTGCACGCCATGCAGCGCCTCCGCCGTCGCCTGTTCCTGCGCCGCGGCCTGTTCGACGCTGCGCCGCACCCGCCCCCAGAGATCGGCCTCCCAGGAAAAATCGAAGCCGTACTGAAACAGGTCATAGGGCCTGCCCAACGGGGTTCGCTGCGCATTGGTCAGCCGCAGCGAACCTTCCTTGCTCTGCTGCACCCGGTTGTAGCCCGCGTCGCCGTTCAGCGTCGGCTTCCCCGCCGCCTCGGCAACTCCCAACGCAGCGCGCGCCTGCGCAAGTCGCTGTGCGGCGATCTGCAGGTCGATATTTCCATCCGCCAGCCGGCCTTCCAACGAGGTCAGCGTCTTGTCGCCAAGAATCGACCACCAAACCGGGTCCGGCCCATCCTCCACCGGTTGGCTTGCCACCGCCGCCGGTGTCGCCGAGGGCCGGGCGGCAAACCACTTGGAGGGAGACCATGACGTATCCGGCGCGGCAAAATTTGGCCCCATCGCCGTACATCCGGCGCTCAGCATGCCGATCAACAGAAGCGCGGCCAGACCACGCAGGGCAGATTTATTCAACGCGCCATAGCTCCGTCACCGAATGCAAAGCCTACGCGCCGCGCCGGGCGACGGCAAACCGCCGCCGCCGGGGGCGGCCATGCGTCAGGCCTTGCTCACCCCCCAGAACACCGGATAGGGCGTCATCGCGACGCCCAGCACATCCTCGCGCACCGCCGCCACGCCGAACCACTGCCCCAGCGGCAGGAACGGCACCACACGCAGCGCCGTCACCTGGATTTCCTCGGTAATCCGCGCCCGCGCCCGCTTGTTCGGCGCGTCGAACCAGGCATCACGCAGCCGCTCCAGTTGCGGGCTCACCGGCCAGCCAAACCAGTTCGACTCCGCGCTGGCCCGCAGCGGCACATGCGTCGCCGGCGAGGCAAGCGCCACCGACGGGAACGTGGTGCAAAACGCACTCCAGCCCCCCGCCTCCGGGGCCTCGCGCCGCGCGCGCCGCTGCATCAACGTCGCCCACTCCAGTTCGGCGACCTCGACAATCAGCCCCACCCGCTGGAACAGATCGCTGGCCACCTCGGTCAGCGCCCGCAGCCGCGGCAGGTCGGTCGGCGACATCAGCAGCACGGTCTCGCCCGCATAGCCGCTTTCCTGCACCGCCTTGCGCGCCACCTCGATATCCCGCGGCCCTGTTAGCGCATCCATCCCGGCATCGCTGTCCGCCGGAGACCCGGGCGCGAAAATGCCCACATTGGTACGAAACAGCGCCGGCGCCCCAGCCATCGCCGCGGTCATGAACTCCATCTGATCCACCGCCGGCAGCAGCGCCCGCAGCAGCCGGCGATTGTTAAACGGCGGCACCAGATGATTGAACGCCAGCACCGGGATCACCCCGGCCTGCTGATTGGCCTGAATCTGCACGCTCGCGACCTCGCGCAGCTCATCGTGCTGCTCCAGCGGCGGATTCTCCCACCAATCCGCCTCCCCGCGCTTCATCGCCAACACCGCGGCCGCCGGTTCCATCGCCGTCCACTCGATCCGGTCCACCAGCGCCCGTTTCGCCCCGGCGGTGAATTCGCTGTCCCCGCCCACCGGTTGATAGGCTGCAAACCGCTCATAAGCCGACCGGCTCCCGGGCACGAACGCATCCGGGAGGAACCTGAACGGCCCGCTGCCGACGATCCGCGCCACCGGGCTCGCCGGATCCGTCGCCGCCAGCCCGGCCGGCATGATGAAACACAAATCCGACGCCAGCGCGGTCAACAGCAACGGGAACGGCCGGCTCAGCCGGATCTCGATCCGCCGCGCATCCAGCGCCGTCATCTGCGCCTCACGCTCCAGCAGCTTCTGCCCGTAAACCCGCCGCGCGCCCCAGCGCCGGATAGAAGCCACGCAATCCGCCGCCGTCACCGCCGTGCCATCATGAAAACTCAGCCCGTCGCGCAGCACGATGCGCCACAGCAAACCGTCCGCGCTGGTTTCATGGCCCGCTGCCATCTGCGGCACGGCAGCCCCAGCCGCGTTCTGCCCGTACAACTGGTCCCAGACCATCATGCCATGCGCGCGACCGGCAATGCTCGGCATTGCAACCGGGTCAGGCGCCATCAATCCGGACTCAGGTATAAACCGCAGGACACTGCGCGCTCCGGACGCCGCCCGCACCGGCCCCGCCACTGCCATGGCCGCCGCCGCCAGCACCGCCCTCCGCCCAAGCCGTCCCGTCATCCGAACCCGTCCGTTTCCGTCCGCACGCTATCCTCAGCCAATCCGCATTGCCAGACGCCGCAACCTTCGGTCAGATGGTACGCCAGACAGGAATACGCATGACCGAAATCGGACATCTCCGCCATGCCCTCGCCGCGCTCTACGCCGGCCTCGGTAAACGCGGCCTGAACGCCGGCACCTCCGGCAATGTCAGCGCCCGCACCCGCAACGGCATGCTGATCACGCCCACCGGCATCACCGGTGACACGGTCACACCCGCCGCCTTGGTAAAAATGTCGCTCGACGGCACCGCCAAGGGTCGCCGCCGCCCCTCCAGCGAGTGGGAAATGCACGCCGCCATCTACCGCGCAGCACCTCAGGCCGGCGTCATCGTGCACACACATTCCGACGCCGCCACCGCGTTGTCCTGCCTCAACGAACCCCTGCCCGCCTTCCACTACGCCGTGGCCAATTTCGGCGGGCCGGACGTGCGCATCGCTCCCTACGTCACCTTCGGCACCCCCGAGCTCGCCGCCGTCGCCGCCGCCGCCATTGAGGGCCGCACCGCCTGCCTGCTGGCCAATCACGGCATGATCTGCCACGCGCCGACCGCGCGCGAGGCGCTGTCGACTGCGATCCTGCTGGAAACCCTGGCGCGGCAGTATCTGCTCGCCCGCGCCGCCGGCACCCCCCGCCTGCTCACACCGGCCGAGATGGACGCCGCCATCGCCCGCTACGCCACCTACGGCCAGCAACCAGAGGACTCCCAGTGACCAACACCGCCACCGCCCTCGCCCGCCTCGATGCCACGCTTCCCGCCGCCCAGGCCCGCTGGATGGACTGGCTGCGCATCCCCTCGATCGGCGCCGACCCGGCCCACGCCGCCGACTGCGTCCGCGCCGCCGAGCACGCCCGCGCCGACCTCGAATCGCTCGGCTTCAAGGCCGAACTGCGCGAAACCGGCGGCCACCCCGCCATCGTCGCGCATCACCCCGGCCCCGGCGGCAAGGTGCCGCATCTGCTCTATTACGGCCACTACGACGTCCAACCCGCCGACCCGCTGGAACTCTGGACCACGCCGCCCTTCGAACCCACGGTGGTTGAAGGCCCGAACGGCCCGCGCGTCTACGCCCGCGGAGCTGTCGACGACAAAGGCCAGGTCTCGATGTGGCTCGCCGCCTTCCGCGCCTGGCACGACACCCTCGGCACCATGCCCTGCCGCATCTCGGTGGTGATCGAGGGCGAAGAGGAAACCGGCAGCCGCAACTTCAAGCCCTTCGTCAAAGCCAACGCCGCCGAACTCCGCGCCGACACCTGCGTGGTCTCCGACACCGGCATGTGGGACATCGACACCCCGTCGGTCTCCACTTCGCTGCGCGGCATGACCTACATGGAAGTCACCCTTAAAGCCGCCAACCGAGACCTGCATTCCGGCATGTACGGCGGCTCCGCGCTGAACCCGATCAACGCCCTCACCCGCGCCCTCGGCCAGCTCACCGACGAAAACGGTCACATCCAGGTCCCCGGCTTCTATGACGGCGTGCAGGACATCTCGGTCGGCAAAGCCAACCAGTGGGCCTCGCTCGGCTTCAGCGAGGAGAAATACCTCGGCGATATCGGCCTGTCGGTTCCCTCAGGAGAAAAAGGCCGCTCCGCCCTCGAACGCCTCTGGGCCCGGCCCACCGCCGATATCTGCGGCATCTGGGGCGGCTACCAGGGCCCCGGCACCAAGACGGTGATCGCCGCCGAAGCCTCCGCCAAGGTCTCCTTTCGTCTCGTCCCCGGCCAAAATCCGGCCGCCGTAGAAGCCGGCTTCAAACAATTCATGGCCGACCGCGTCCCAGCCGACGCCAAACTGGAATTCCAGACCTACGGCCTCGCCCCCGGCCTGGAGATGTCGCTCGACACCCCCTACATGCGCGCCACTCAAGCTGCCCTAACCGAGGAATACGGCCGCGCCCCCGTGCTGGCCGGCTGCGGCGGCTCGATCCCGGTGGTCGAAACCATCCAGACCGAGTTGGGCCTCGACTGCCTGCTGATCGGCTTCGGCCTTGACGACGACCAGGTCCACAGCCCGAACGAAAAATTCGAGGTCCGCTGCTTCCACAAAGGCGCCCGCAGCCATATCCGCCTGCTCGGCAAACTCGGCGGAATTTCCTGAAGCACGGCGGCCAGGGCAAAACCCTAGCCGCCCCTCGCTTACTTGCTCAACTGCATCCCGCGCACCCGGATCAACCCGTCCGGAACCTGGGCGTAACCGTCGAGGTTCTTCTTCATCCCAACGATCTGCTTGGTCATGTAGAGATAGACCAGCGGCATGTCCTTGCGCTGAATCTCCCAAACCTTGCCATAGATATCCCGCCGCGCCGCGACATCGGTCACCAGCCGCGCATCGTCCAGCAGCTTGTCCATCTCCGGATTGGTATGGTGGCCATAGTTGAACGTGCCCTTCGAGTGCATCAACGCCCACATATTGCCATCGGCATCGGCGCGGCCCGACCAGCCGATCATGTAAGCCTGGAACTCGCCCTTGTACCCTGCCTGCAGCGAGGACGCGAACTCCATCGACTTGATCTTGACGTCGAACCCAGCCTCCTTGGTCATCGACTGAATGACCTCGGCAACCTGCTGCGAATCCGGCGAGTTGGTCGCCGTAAGCTCAACCGGCACCGGCAACGTCACCCCAGCCTGCTTCAGCAACGCCTTGGCCCGCTCCAGGTCGCGCGCCGGCGGGGCAAATTTCGCCACAAAAAACGGCGAGGCCGGATTATTGGCCTGGATCGTCGGCGTGAACATGCCGTTGTAGACGACATCGATAATCGCCTGCCGATCAATCGCCGCCTCGAACGCCTGCCGCACCAGCGCGTTCTGCCCGAGCACGGTCTGCGCCGCCGCCCCGTTATTCACATTGATATTGATGCCCGTGTAGCCAAGCCCGTCAAAGATCGCGAGCTTCAGCTTCGGGTCCTTCTTCACCACGTCGATATCGGTCGGCACCACGGCCTGCACCATATCGATCGCCCCAGCCTGCAGATTGGCAACCCGCACCGGCGGATTGACCATCGGCAGGTAAGTCACCTGATCGAAATGCATATTCCCCGCATCCCAATATCCAGGGAACCGGTTCAGCACGATGCGGTCCTGCGCCACGCGATTGTCGAAGCTGTAACCGCCGGCGCAAACCGGATGCTGGCCAAACTTATCCCCCGCCGCCTCCGCGGCCTTGGGCGAAAGCATGATGCCGGCGCGGTCGGTCAACTGTGCGATCAGCGGCGAGGAAGGCTGTTTCAACACCAGCCGGATCGTCAGCGGATCGATCACCTCCACCGCGGCAATGGCGTTGATCTCGCCAACCCGCATGCTGCCCTTCAGCGTGAGGTGCCGCATCAGCGAATACTTCGCCGCCTCGGCATCGAACTTCTCGCCGTCCTGGAACACCACGCCAGGCCGCAGCGTGATCACCAGATGCGTCGGGTCCTCGTATTTGAACCCGGTAGCCAACTGCGGCACCACATTCAGTTTGGCATCCAGATCGAACAGCTTGTCGCACATCGCCGAATACACGATGCGCCCGACAAACGACGACCCCAGTGTAGGGTCCAGCAAATCCGGATCTTCCGACAGCGCGATCTTCAAACTATCGGCATGCGCGAAAGCCGGAGCAATCAGCAGCGAGGCTGCGAGCAGAAGCTTTTTCATTGGGTTTCCCAGGTTCACAGCGGCCGCCCGTCACGCTCGACGGCGGCGTTGATGATATCGCGATCGATGGTGCCAAATACGCTGTCGCGCCCGGCCAGAAAGCGGCGGAACACGGCAAAGCGTTCCTGGCTGACACGATGCAGGCGGCGCAATTCGGCCAGCGGGTCGGGATGGTCGTCGGAGCGGATGTCGAGGTCCGGATAAGGGTCCTTCGTGCACACGCGCAATGCCGCCGACTGCTTGCCCCGCTTATCCCCGCCCGCCGCCTCCCCGGCCTCCATCGCCGTCATCAGCCGCTCCGCCAGCGTGCCAGAGGCCGCAAGGAAAGCGTCGCGGGTCGCCTGCACCACCGCCGGCCCGGCCAGCATGTTGCCACACACCGAAACGTCGACCCCGCGCACCTGCCCCGCCCAGGTCACGCAGTTCGGCCCGGTATGCTGCGCGATCCGCCCCTGCGCATCGATGATATGCACCTGCCGCTGATCCAGCCCAGGGTCCCCCGCCAGCAGATCGGCGATAATCGCCTCCGGCGCATCCCCCGCCCGCAGCCGCGGCGCCGCATGCACCAGGTGCATCGGGTTGACCAGCGCCTGGGTCGACATCGCCGCCACCCCCCCCTCAAGGAACGGGCAAATGGCGCCGACGGCGAAAAAGCGTGACGCCACCGACACGCCCAGCGCGCCGGTTGCGGGATCACGAGCGAGAATGGACCATGTCATGGCCGCCATGTTTGCCGAACCGCCGAACCGGTGCAAGCTGGCGCAGCCCGCGGAAGCGCTCTAGCCTTCCCACACCCCTCATCAGCCAAGGCCTGTCATGCGCAATACCGAAGTGATCTGGACCCATGTCGACAACCATCGCGCCGCGTTTGAGGCGCTGAGCGACCGCGTCTTCGACATGCCCGAGATCGCCTACAACGAATACAAATCCGTCGCCGAACACACCGCGATGCTGCGCGAACAGGGCTTCCGGGTAACAGAAAACCTCGCCGGCATCCCAACCGCGGTGATGGGCGAAGCCGGCGAGGACGGCCCGGTCATCGCCATCCTCGGCGAATACGACGCCCTGCCCGGCCTGAGCCAGGAAGCCGGCGCCACCACCCCCACGCCGCTGCCCGGCGATGGCATGGGCCATGGCTGTGGCCACAATCTGCTCGGCGCCGGCGCCCTGCTCGCCGCCACCGCGGTCAAGGACTGGCTGGCCGAAAACGGCATCAAGGGCCGCGTCCGCTACTACGGCTGCCCCGCGGAGGAAGGCGGCGCCGCCAAGGCCTTCATGGTGCGCGAAGGCTGCTTCAAAGACGTCGACATCGCCATCACCTGGCACTCCATGCCCTTCGCCGGCGTCAACGACGCCCAATCGCTGGCCAACACCCGCATCGATTTCACCTTCTCCGGCCGCGCCAGTCACGCCGCCGCCGCGCCCCATCTCGGCCGCTCCGCGCTCGACGCCGTCGAACTGCTGAATGTCGGCGTGAACTACATGCGCGAACACATGCCGTCGGACGCCCGCATCCATTACGCCTACCTCGATACCGGCGGCGTCGCCCCCAACGTGGTGCAAGCCAGCGCCAAGGTCCGCTACGCCGTCCGCGCGCGCGACCTGGCCCAGATGCAGGCGCTGCTCGCCCGGGTGAAAAAAGTCGCTGAAGGCGCCGCCCTGATGACCGAAACCACGGTGACAACAAAAATCATCAGCGCGGTCTCCAACCTGGTCGGCAACACCCCGCTCGAAAAGGCGATGCACGCCAACTTCACCCGCCTTGGCGCCCCGGAATGGGACGACGCGGACCGCACATTCGCCGAGGAAATCCGAGCCACCCTGTCCGACGAGGATATCGCCAGCCAATACAAGCGCGCCGGCCTGCCGCCGCGCCGCGACCAACCGCTGTCCGACGCCATCGTCCCGCTGGGCCTCACCGGCGAAGCCATGCTGGGCAGCACCGATGTCGGCGACGTCTCCTGGGTCGTCCCCCTGGTCCAGGCTGACGGGCCGACGCTCGCCGTCGGCACCCCGTTCCACTCCTGGCAGCTCACCGCCCAGGGTAAGTCCCCGCTCGCCAAGAAAGGCATGATCAACGTCGCCAAGGTGATGGCCGCCACTGCCATCGACGCGATCCAAAGCCCCGACCTGATCGCCGCCGCCAAGGCCGACCTCGCGGCCCGCACCGCGGCCAACCCGTATATCTGCCCGATCCCGCCGGACGTGAAGCCGAATATTCGGCGTTAAGATTAGGAAGAAAGGGCTTCTTTTTTGAAAAAAAGAAGCAAAAAACTTTCAATCTCTCCGCTTGCTCGGACGCGGGTTCCTAACCACCGACGGCAGGACAAGCGTAGATAAAAAAGTTTTTTGCGGTGCTTTTTTGCAAAAAAGCGACCGCTTTCTGCGCCTTGCCTGCCTCGCCTCCCTCTCCCAGCCCACCTCCACAGGACCCCGAAACCATGCAAAACGAAGAACCGATCTGGAGTCTGGTCGAGAAGCACCGCGAAGCCTTCGAGGGCCTCAGCGACGGCGTGTTCGACACCCCTGAGATCAACTTCCACGAACACCGCTCGGTCGCCCAGCACACCGCGATGCTGCGCGAGCAGGGCTTCCGGGTCACCGAGAACGTCGCCGGCATGCCGACGGCGGTGATGGGCGAGGCCGGCGAGGATGGCCCGGTGATCGCCATCCTCGGCGAGTTTGACGCCCTGCCCGGTCTGACCCAGGAAGCCGGCTCCAGCACCCATGCCCCACTGCCGGGCGACGGCGCCGGGCATGGCTGCGGCCACAACCTGCTGGGCGCCGGCGCGATGCTGGCCGCCACCGCGGTGAAGGATTGGCTGGCGGCGAATGGCATCAAGGGCCGCGTGCGCTATTACGGCTGCCCCGCCGAGGAGGGCGGTTCCGGCAAGACCTTCATGGTGCGCGAGGGCGCGTTCAAGGACGTCGACATCGCCATCACCTGGCACCCGATGCCGTTCCCCGGCGTCAACCCGGCAAAGTCGCTGGCCAATGTGATGGTAGATTTCAGCTTCACCGGCCGCGCCAGCCATGCCGCCGCCTCGCCGCATCTGGGCCGCTCCGCGCTCGATGCCGTCGAACTGATGAATATCGGCGTGAACTACATGCGCGAGCACATGCCGTCGGATGCCCGCATCCATTACGCCCTGCTCGATGCCGGCGGCGTGGCGCCGAACGTGGTGCAGTCCACCGCGAAGGTCCGCTACATGATCCGCGCCGCGACCTCGCCGGAGGTGCGCGTGCTCAGCGCCCGGGTACAGAAGATCGCCGACGGTGCCGCGCTGATGACCGAGACCTCGGTGCGGATGACCTCGGTCGCCGGCATGTCGAATCTGGTCGGCAACCGCCCGCTTGAGGAGGCGATGCACGCCAACCTGATGCGCCTGGGCGCGCCGGAATGGGATTCGGCCGACCGCAAATTCGCCGAAGACATCCGCGCCACCCTGCGCGAGGAGGATATCGTCGCGCATTACAAGCATGTCGGCTTTGCGCCCAGGAAGGACGAGCCGCTGCCGGAACGCATCGTGCCGCTGGGTCAGAAGGGCGAGATGCTGCAGGGCAGCACCGACGTTGGTGACGTCTCGTGGGTCGTCCCCCTGGTGCAGGCCGACGGCGCGACCATCGCCATCGGCTCGCCGTTCCACTCCTGGCAGTTCACCGCCCAGGGCAAATCCCCCCATGCAAAGAAAGGGATGGCGCATGTCGCCAAGGTGATGGCCGCCACCGCGTTGGATGCCTTGCGCAGTCCGGCGCTGATCGAGGCGGCCAAGGCCGAGCTGATCGCCCGCACCGGCGGGCAACCCTATATCTGCCCGATCCCAGCCGACGTGGCGCCGCCGAACCCGCCTAAGCCAGAATAAAGGCAAGCAAGCAGTCGCTTTTTTGTAAAAAAGCGACGCAAAAAACCTTCTCCCTCCGCCGGCACGAACATTCGTCATCTGCGACGAGCGCGCTTGCCGGCAGGGAGAAATTCTTTTGGTTCACTCCCTCCGACTCATAATCTGAGAGTAGCAGAGCGAAATCTTGTGAAGCGGAGTGCTACGGGAGCGCAAATCTGAGCACGAGATTTTCGATGGCGCCTTTGCCCGCATTCCCGCAGAAAACCGCCAGAATCGACAAAAACGCGATCCTTCATGTGTCCACGGCAGCGCAAGGGCGCGAATCTCTGCCGTGCCCTGCGCAATGGCGTAGGGGGTTTTCGGTTTGGGAAATAGACTGAAGGTCGTCGTCGCCCCGAGGCCAACCGAGATCGCTGATCGGATCGCCTATTCGGGACCGCCGTCGGTCGGTAGGGCGGCTGGTGCATCGTCCGCACTCGGGTAAATGCTCCGATAGCGTTCTTGCGGCGCGAGCCACCTGAGGAAGAAGGACAATGGGTCCTGAGTGCCCAGGAGTTGGCGAGCCAAGTGCAGCTTTTCCAGGACGTGGGCCTGTTGGTCTACCGGCAGGTCGGCAGCATGCTGCTCTACGCCGGCGAGGAAATTTTCGACCGACACGGCGTCAGCCCATCGGACGATGACTTGCCTCAGGTGCTCTAGGCTATCGCGAACTGACTGCTCCACGCGGCGGCGATCTTCTTCCCGCCTACGCTTCTCCTCAGCAATGATCTGTTCTCGTCGTGCAATCTCGGCCCGACGTGCGGCCTCTTCCAGCTTGGCGACGATTTCGACGGCAGCCGCTTCTATGGCTTTCACGACCGAGGCGATTGAAGGTTCCAGTCGGGCCGTCTTTGTCTCATTCCATTCTGACGACCAATCGGCGCCCCAGTATGGTGAATAAGCGATGAGCCGAAGCCTATTGCAGGGGAGCTCTTGCGTGATGGTCCACGTGTGATCAACCCGAT
This sequence comes from uncultured Rhodospirillales bacterium, assembly GCA_903881515.1. Taxonomy (GTDB): domain Bacteria; phylum Pseudomonadota; class Alphaproteobacteria; order Acetobacterales; family Acetobacteraceae; genus CAIRTN01. Next base: position 12,516 of record CAIRTN010000206.1, read on the forward strand.
ACCGCGACGGTTTTGGCGGCACGTATTCTGCGTCGCGGATGTACTTGCCGCTGACATACCGCATCAAGACGCCCTCGGACATTTCAACTACGGCGAGCCCGATGGCGACGTCGCCCACGTAAACGACGGTGGGCCGCCATGGGGACCAGAGGCTGGTATGGTGGTAGGGGCTCCTCTTAGTGCGGACCTCGCGCTCATCGATTGATGTGCGCCTGAAATGCTCATTGTTCGGCGCCAGCACTACACGATGCCCAACGGACTCAAGCGCGTTAAACAGGTCGGATGTGAAAGCCAGCGCCTTGTCGAGGCCCGCCTTCGACGCTGTCACGTCGACCAGAAGCTTCTTGTAGGGCTTGAGGTAGCCATCGTCGTCCACCCGTCTGGTGTTCTCGAATTGGCCCCTGGCGCCCTGGATCAGGCGGTGAACTCGAGTTCTGGGGATGACCACCTGGGTCTTGGCGCTGCGCCGCGGCGGTCGCTGAGTAGATGGCGCCGGCGGCAGCTGCCCGTCTCTGGTCCAGAACAACTGGTCGCCGGGTCTTGCCTCCGGTAACGGCTCTGGCGGGCAGGCTTTGCCGACCGCCAATTTTGCCCAGTAGCCGCGCTCGGGGCGGGGAACATTCAAAAGCGTGCATACCCGGGCCATGTAGCTCCCGGAGACTTGGTATTGTTCTCCAACTTTGGTCATCGGCATTGACCAGACCAAATCATAAAGGTCTTCCCGCGAAAGCACGACTTACCCTGCCTACTGTGCTGTTGCGATTGCCATGATCACTTCACAGCCGGATTCGCGCTGATCCGCTTGCATCGGATCGCATAATCCTTGGACATCCCATAGACACATGGGGCCACAAGATGTAGCGAAGATGCGCGAAAGGCTGAGGGGGCAAATATCGGCGCATCGCTTTGATAGGTTGTGTTTATTAGCGGTCGTTGGTGTCCTATCGCAATCGCGGCAGGATACTAGATATGGGTCTCAGAAACTGAAGAACTCAGGCCGGGAGGAGTGCAGGCAAGAGCTGGATTCCCTCACCATCCGAACCAGCGCAGGGATAATAGTTTTTTGCGTCGCTTTTTTACAAAAAATCGACTGCTTCCTGCCGCTTGCCTGCCTTTGCCGCATTCCCAACCGAGCGGGACAGTTTTTTCCAAAAAAGAAGCCCTCCCCTTCCCTTCCCAACCCCCACACCCCGGCGCTACCCTTCCGGGGAACGCGAGGGAGAGAACGATGAGCGCGCTGAGTTATGCCGCACCGTCCACGGTGCAGGATGCGATCGGATTGCTGTCCGGCGCCAAAGGCATCGCCAAGGTGATGTCCGGCGGCACCGACCTGCTGGTGCAGATGAAGATGGGCCGGCTGAAGGCCGACCTTATCGTCGATACCAAGAAACTGCCCGGGATCTTCGGCATCACTGAATCCGCCGGCGTATTCACCATCGGTGCCGCCACCTCGGGCGCCCAACTGGGCGAGCACGAAGGCCTGAAGGCCGCCTGGCCCGGCGTGGTCGAGGCTGCCAACCTGATCGGCTCCACCCAGGTGCAGGGCCGCGCCTCGCTGGCCGGCAATCTCTGCAACGCCTCCCCCGCCGCCGACAGCGTCCCCGCGATGATCGCCGCCGGCGCGGTCGCGGTGATCGTCGGCCCGAACGGCCAGCGCGAGGCCCCGGTCGAGACCATCGTGGTCGGCCCCGGCCGCACCAGCCTGGCGAAGGATGAGTTCATCCTGCAATTCCGCCTGCCCGCCCGTCCGGCGCGGTCATCGGATGCCTATCTGCGCTTCATCCCGCGCACCGAGATGGACATCGCCGTCGTCGGCTGCGGCGTCAGCGTCACGCTGGATGCCCAGGGCGTCTGCACCGCCGCCCGCGTGGCGCTCGGCGCCGTCGCTCCCACCCAGGTGCTGGTGACCGCGGCCGCCAACGCTCTGATCGGCCACACGCTCGACACCGCCACCCTGGCCGCCGTCGACGCCGCCGCCCGCGCCGCCTGCAACCCGATCACCGACAAGCGCGGCACCATCGATTTCCGCATCAAGATCGCCGGCGTGCTGGCACGCCGCGCGGCAAAAATAGCCTACGACCGTGCAGGAGCCCGCGCATGAGCAAGCATCACGTCACCGCCACGATCAACGGCGAACCCGCGGAGTTCCTCTGCGAAACTGAAAACACCCTGCTCGACGCCCTGCGCGACCAGCTCCGGCTGACCGGCACCAAGGAAGGCTGCGGCAGCGGTGATTGCGGCGCCTGCAGCGTCATCGTCGACGGCCGCCTGGTCTGCTCCTGCCTGATGCTGGCCGTGGAAGCCGAAGGCAAGACGATCCAGACCATCGAGGGCATCGCCGACGGCGAAAAGCTGCACCCCGTGCAGCAGAAATTCCTCGAGCATGCCGCCCTGCAATGCGGCTTCTGCACCCCGGGATTCCTGGTGGCGGCAAAAGCGTTGCTGGATCGTAATCCTGACCCAACCGAGACGGAAGTACGCTATTGGCTGGCGGGCAACCTCTGCCGTTGCACCGGTTACGACAAGATCATTCGCGCCGTGCTGGATACCGCGGCCGAAATGCGCGCAAACGCCTGAACGGGGGACCCATCATGACCTATGTAGGCAACAAGGCCGATTTGAAAGTCGTCGGCACGCGCCCCGTGCGCCCCGACGGTGTAGATAAAGTCACCGGCCGCGCCACCTTCGGCGCCGACTTCAACCTCCCCGGCCAGTTGGTCGGCAAGGTGCTGCGCAGCCCGCATCCGCACGCGCGCATTATCAAGATCGACGCCAGCCGCGCTTTGGCGCTTACCGGGGTCAAGGCGGTGATCTCGGCGGAAGACCTGCCGAACATCGCCAGCGAGGAAGCCTTCGTCGGCGAAGGCCCGATGAACTTCCGCGACCTCTCGCGCAACTGCATGGCGCGCGACAAGGTGCTCTATGAAGGCCACGCCGTCGCCGCCCTCGCCGCCACCACCGAGGCGATCGCCAACGCCGCCCTGGCGCTGATCGACGTCACCTACGAAGTCCTGCCCTTCGTCATCGACGTCAACGAGGCGATGCAGCCCGGCGCCCCCCTGCTCGACGACAACATGTACACCGCCAATGTCGAGCCGAAGCCCACCGCGCCGTCCAACATCGCCAAGCGCGTGCACTTCAAGAAGGGCGACGTCGCCGCCGGCTTCGCCAAGGCCGACGTGATCGTCTCCGGCACCTACAACACCGAAGCGGTGCACCAGGCCTATATCGAGCCGCATGCCGCCCTCGCCACCGCCAACGCTGACGGGCAGTGCACCATCTGGGCGTCGAGCCAGGGTCACTTCATGATCCGCGCCTATGTCGCCAAGCTGCTGGGCATCGAGATCGCCAACCTGCGCGTGATCCCCGCCGAAATCGGCGGCGGCTTTGGCGGCAAAACGGTGGTCTACCTCGAACCCCTCGCCCTCGCCCTCGCCCAGAAGAGCGGCCGGCCGGTGAAGATGGTGATGAGCCGCGAGGAAGTGTTCCGCGCCAGCGGCCCGACCTCCGGCGCCTCGATGGACGTCAAGATCGGCGCCACCAAGGACGGCATCATCACCGCCATCAGCTCGGAAATGCGCTTCCAGGCCGGCGCCTTCCCCGGCTCGCCGGTGCAGCCCGCCTGCATGTGCGCCTTCGCCATGTATGACCTCGAGAATGTCGAGGTCACCGGCTACGACGTGATCAGCAACCGCCCGAAGGTCGCCGCCTACCGCGCCCCCGGCGCGCCGATCGGCTCCTTCGCCTCGGAAAGCGCGATCGATGAACTCGCCGACAAACTCGGCATGGACCCGATCGTGCTGCGCCAGAAGAACGCCGTGAACCAGGGCAGCAAGACGCATTACGGCGTCACCTTCCCTGAGATCGGCTACGAACAGGTCCTCGCCGCCACCAAGGCGCACCCGCACTGGTCCGCGCCGCTCGGCCCGAACCAGGGCCGTGGCGTCGCCACCGGCTTCTGGTTCAACATCGGCGGCGAAAGCTCGGCGGCGGTGCACATCAACGAAGACGGCTCGGTCAGCGTCGCCACCGGCAGCCCGGATATCGGCGGCTCCCGCGCCTCGATGGCGATGATGGCCGCCGAAGTGCTCGGCATCCCCGTCGACAATGTCCGCGCCATCGTCGCCGACACCGCCTCGATCGGCTTCACCCACGTCACCGGCGGCAGCCGCGTCACCTACGCCACCGGCATGGCCACCGTGCAGGCCGCCCAGAACGTGGTCGCCGACCTGAAAAAGCGCGCCGCCATGATCTGGGACATCAGCCCCGACGCGGTGGACTGGAAAGACGGCGAAGCGGTGCCGGCCGGCGCCAACGCCGGCGGGTTCGACCCGCTGCCCCTGGCCGCCATCGCGCTCAAGGCCGGCCGCACCGGCGGGCCGATCGGCTCGGAAGTCTCGGTCAACGCCCAGGGCGCCGGCCCCGGCTTCGGCGCGCATATCTGCGACGTCGAGGTCGATCCCGAAACCGGCTACGTCACCGTGCTGCGCTACACCGCCGTGCAGGACGTCGGCCGCGCCATCCACCCCAGCTACGTCGAAGGCCAGATCCAGGGCGGCGCCGTGCAAGGCATCGGCTGGGCGCTGAACGAGGAATACATCTACAACGCCAAGGGTTCGATGGATAACGCGGGCTTCCTCGACTACCGCGTCCCCGTCGCCTCCGACCTGCCGATGATCGACGCCGTGCTGGTCGAAGTGCCCAACCCCCGCCACCCGTTCGGGCTGCGCGGCGTCGGCGAAGTGCCGATCGTCCCGCCGCTCGCCGCGGTCGCCAACGCGGTCAGCCACGCCATCGGCATCCGCATGCACGACCTGCCGCTGTCGCCGCCGACCATCTGCGCGGCGATCGACGCCAAGGGCTGATGCCAACCGTCACCATCGCCGGCTCCGCCGGGCTGCGCTTCACGCGCGGCCTGGCGGAGTTCGAGGTGGAGGCGACAACAATGCGGCGGCTTATCACCGAACTCGAAGCCCGCTTTCCCGGCCTGGGCCGTGAGATCGATGAGGGCATGGCCGTCGCGGTGAACGGCGAGATCCATCAGGATGATTACGCGCTGCTGCTCCCAGAGAACGCGGAGATCTGCCTGATTCCCAAGATTGCGGGCGGGTAGGAAGCACTCCTTTTTTTGAAAAAAAAGGAGCAAAAAAACTTTTTCCTTTGCTGCGTGACGACACGTCAGTGCATGGGTGATATGCGTTAATTGTGTTTCACAATTACAAACATAAAAGATTATATATACGGATATTCACAGGAAAGGCCCGCACCGTGTCCCGCACCCCACTCCCCACCGCAGCGAACGATCCGATCGTGCGCGCCCTGCGGGAGACGTGCGTCCGTTTCACGGACTCGGCCCAAAACGCCGGCCTGCTCGCCCCACTCCTGGTCCTGATCGCCGAGGCCCTCACGCGCCTCTTCGGCAGTCTCGAAGCCCTCGTCCTGCTCTGGCGCGCCGGCGCCCTGCCGGCCCCCGCCCCCAAACCCATACGCGCCCCGCGCTCGCATGCGCGCCGCACCCGCGGCAAACGCCGCCCCTACACGCGCCGCCGCGCGCCCGTACCGCGTCTGCGCCCCACAACCGCCCCGGCCCCGGTCGCCATCAAACCCAGGCCCCTCCGCCCGTCCGCCCCAAACCGGCGCATCGACCGCTACCCAAAACCGTCCGAAACCGCGTTACTCCGGGTCCGAAAATCCGCGCTCTAATTGTTCCGGTTTAGCAACTTACCCGCTTTCCCCCGCCCGATGGCACGCCACCTGCCGCCCATACAACAACCGCAAACCCGGATTCTCCGTCCGGCACACCGCAATCGCCAGCGGGCAACGCGGCGCATAGGCGCACCCGGTTTCCGCCTCGGCAGCAGGCTCCGCGCTGGCCCGGCGCTTGGCCCCCGGCCGCGGGATCGCGTCGATCAGCGCCCGCGTATAGGGATGCGCCGGCGTCGCAAACACGCCCGACGTCGCCCCCTCCTCCACCACCCGGCCCCGGAACATCACCGCCACCCGATCGGTGATCACCCGCACCACCCCCAGATCGTGGCTGATAAACAAGGTCGCCAGCCCCAGCCGCTCCTGCAACTCCATCAGCAGGTTCAACACCTGCGCCTGCACCGACACATCCAGCGCCGAAACCGGCTCATCCGCCACAATCAGCCGCGGCCGGGTCACCAAGGCGCGGGCAATGGCGATCCGCTGCCGCTGCCCGCCGGAAAACTCATGCGGATACCTTGCCCCTGCCCCCGCCGGCAGCCCTACCTCAGCCAACGCCCCCGCCACCCGCTCCAGCCGCTCCGCCTTCCCCATCCCCGGCTCCAGCGCCGCCACCGGCTCCGCGATGATCCGCCCCACCGTCAGCCTGGGATCGAGCGATCCATACGGGTCCTGAAACACCGCCTGAAACCCACGCCTGGCCGCCCGCAACCCCGCCCGATCCAGCGCAAACAAATCCTGCCCATCAAAAACCACCCGCCCCGCCACCGGCCTCTCCAACGCCAGCACCGTCCGCGCCAGGGTGGACTTGCCACAGCCGGACTCCCCGACAATCCCGAACGACTGCCCGGCGGAAACGCTGAGGTCGATGCCATGCAGAACCCGCAACACCGGCGCCGGCGCGAACAACCCCGGCCGAGGCAGCCGGTACTCCCGCACCACCCCCTGAATTTCCAGCAACCCCGTCATGGCGCCCCGAACGGATGCAGACAGGCCACATCACCCACCGGCACCACCCCGGTACAGTCAACTTCCGCCCGCGGACACCGCGGCGCAAACGCGCAGCCCGGCGGCATCGCCCGCGGCTCCGGCACCTGCCCCGGAATCGCCGCCAACCGCCCCCGCCCACGCCGCTCATGCGGCGATGCAGCAAACAGCCCGCGCGTATACGGATGCCGGCGGGCCGCAAAAACCTCGCTGGTCGCGCCGCGTTCGACGACGCGCCCGGCATACATCACCATCACCCGCTCCGCCGTCTCCCCCACCACGCCCAGATCGTGGGTGATCAACAGCAGCGCCATATGCCGCTCGGCAACGATATCGCCCAGCAACGCCAGGATCTGCGCCTGGATCGTTACATCCAGCGCCGTGGTCGGCTCATCGGCAATCAACAGATCGGGATCACAAGCCAGCGCCATCGCAATCATCACCCGCTGCCGCTGCCCGCCGCTGAGTTGGTGCGGATACAGCTCCGGCGAAAACCGCGGCGCCGGCAACCCCACCCGATCCAGCAGCGCCCGCGCCCTGCCCTCGGCCTCGGCCCGCGACAGCCGCAAATGCAGCCGCAACGGCTCGGCGATCTGGTTACCAATGCTGCGCAGCGGATTCAGCGCCGTCATCGGTTCCTGAAACACCATCCCGATCCGCCGCCCACGCACCCGGCACAACGCATCCTCGTCCGTCGTCAACAGATCGCTGCCATCCAGCCGTACCGCCCCATGCGCCACCGCCCGCTCCGGCAGCAACCCCATCACCGCCAACGCCGTCATCGACTTGCCGCTGCCACTCTCACCCACCAGCCCCAGCGTCTCACCGCGCGCGAGCGCGAAATCCACCCCCGACAGGATCGGCAAACCGCCAATCTCCACCGCCAACCCCTCAACCGACAGCAAACTCATCGCGACCGCCGCAACCGGGGATCAAGCACATCCCGCAACCCATCCCCCAACAGATTGAGCCCCAGCACCGCCAGCGTAATCGCCGCACCAGGGAACACCGCCAGCAGCGGCGCGCGGTAAATGAAGGTCTGCGCATCGTTCAGCATCCGCCCCCAGGATGGCTGCGGCGGCTGCGTTCCCAGCCCGACATAGGACAGCCCAGCCTCGGCGATGATGCCCAGCGCAAACTGGATCGTCGCCTGCACAATCAGGATCGCCGCGATATTCGGCAGCACATGCCGCAGCGTGATCGCCACATCCCCCCGCCCCGAGGTCCGCGCCGCCAGGATGAACTCCCGCTGCCAAACCGGCCTTGCCGCGCCGCGTGTAACGCGAGCGAACACCGGGATATTGAAAATCCCGATCGCCAGCATTGCATTCCCCGCCCCCGGCCCAGCCAGCGCCGTGATCATCACCGCCGTCAGCAACGCCGGAAACGCAAACGCCAGATCGGTCGCCCGCATCACCAGGTCATCCACCCACCCGCCCCGCGCCGCCGCCAGCGCGCCGAGCGGAATGCCCAGCCCGGCCCCCAGCCCCACCGCGATCACCGACACCGACAGGCTCGCCTGCGCCCCGGCCATGATCATCGACAGCACATCCCGCCCGAACGGATCGGTACCCAGCCAATGCGCCGCCGAGGTCGGGGCCAGCTTATGCAGAATATCGAGCTTCGCCGGCGGATACGGCGTCCACACCAGCGCCACCAGCGCGGTCGCCAGCACGCACAGCGAAATCGCCGCCCCGATCCACAGGTTGAGCCGCTTCATCGCCTGGACAGCCTGGGGTCGATCAGCCCGTAGACCAGATCGACCGCAAAATTCACCAGGATCACCGATCCGGCCAGCAGCACCACCAGGTCCTGCACCACAATCAGATCCCGCTGCGCGATCGACTGGAACATCAGCCGGCCGAGCCCCGGCAGGGTGAACACGTTCTCGATGATCACCGTGCCGGCCAGCAGGAAGCTGAACTGCAACCCGATAATGGTGATCACCGGGATCATCGCGTTCGGCACCGCATGCCGCCACAAAGCCGCGCGCCGGGTCAGTCCCTTCGCCCGCGCCGTGCGCACGAAATCCTCGCCCAGCGTCTCCAGCACCGAAGACCGCGTCACCCGCGCCAGGATCGCCGCCTGCGGCAACCCCAACGCCACGGCCGGCAGCAACAGGCTGCGCAGCGCCAGCAGCCACCCGGCATCCCATCCGGCAAACCCCGACGCCGGCAGCCACCCCAGCGTCACCGCGAACAACAGGATCAGCAGCAACCCCAGCCAGAAATTCGGCAGCGACACCCCAAACTGCGCCGCCCCCATCAGCGCGACATCCGTCCCCCTGCCCCGCCTGGACGCCGCGATGACCCCCACCGGAATCGCCACCGAGATCGAAATCGTCACCGCCATCAGCGCCAGCGGCAGGCTGACCGCCGCCCGCGCCGCCACCAGCTCCGCCACCGGCACCGAATACGTGTAGCTGGTGCCCAGATCGCCCACCGCCAGCGCCCCCATCCAGCTGAGGTAGCGCAGCCAGGCCGGCCGATCGAGGCCTAGTTGCGCCCGGATCGCCGCCAGCGTATCCGGCCGCGCATTGGTGCCAAGGATCAGTTGCGCCGGATCGCCCGGCAACACCGACAGCACCAGGAACACCACCAGCGAGGCCGCCAGCAACGTCGCCAGCAGCCCCAGCAGGCGTCGGACGAAAAAGCTACTCAGCCCAGGAGATCCCCGCGATCGGGTTCGCCGGCACCGGCTGATTCGGCCACATCCCGCGCAGCCCGGCCTTCCACACGCTGACCTTCGCCAGCGCGTAGAGGTACACATTTGGCTCGTCGCGCGACAGGATGCGTTGCAGATCGCCCAGCAGCGTCACCTGCTTCGCCGGGTCGACCGTCTCGACATACTGCTTGAAGGTCGCCCGGTACTCGTCGCTCTTGTAGTTGTAGTAGTAGAAATCCCGCGCGTAGACATCGAGGTCGCCCGGCTCGACATGGGCGATGATCGTCGCGTCATAATCGGTCTGCGGCTTGAACACCTGGTCCAGCCACTGCGCCCACTCGATCGGCTCCTGCTTGGCGACAATCCCAACCTGCTCCAGCATCGCCGCGATCACCTCGCCGCCACGCCGCGCATAGGGCGGCGGCGGCAGCCGCAGCGTCATGGTGAACCCCGGCTTGATACCAGCCTCCGCCAGCAACGCCTTGGCCTTCGCCGGGTCATACGGATACGCCCCGGTCAGATCGACATACCCCACATCGCCCGGCACATAATGCGAGCCGATCGGCGTGCCGTAATTGCCCAACGCATCCACCAGCGCCTTCCGATCGATCGCATAGGCCAGCGCTCGCCGCACCCGCACATCGTCGAACGGCTTGCGCGCGTTGTTCAGCGCCAGGATCGTCTTGCCCGCCGTGGTGCCGATATTCACCGTGAAGCGCTTGTCCGCACGGAACTGGTCCAGCGTCTCCGGCGCCGGGAACAGCGGGAACGCGTCGATATCCCCGGCCAGCATCGCCGCCGCCGCCGCCGACGGGTCAGCGACAAACCGGAACGTCACACTCGCGATCGCCGGCTTCGCCCCCCAATACGCCTCGTTGCGCGCCAGTTCGACCCGGTCGCCCTTCACCCAGCGCTTGAACAGATACGGCCCGGTGCCCACCGGATTTGTCTTGTTGCCCGCAGCACTCGCCGGCCCGATCATCACCGTGTCGGAAAACCCGATATTGAACAGAAACCGCGCCGTCGGCCGCTTCAGCGTCACTACCGCCGTCGCCGGGTCAGGGCATTCGGTCTTGGCGATCGCCTCGAACAGCCCCTTTTGCGCATTGGTCGAATCCGGCGCCACCGCGCGCTCATAGGTGAACTTAACCACCGAGCAATCGAACGCCGCCCCGTCATGGAACTTCGCCTCGGTATGCAGCGCGAAGATATAGACCAGCCCATCGCCCGAGATCGTCCACGACTTCGCCAGCGCCGGCACCACCTGCCCGTTCTGGTCGATCCGGGTCAGCCCCTCGAACACGTTCTGGTAAACCACTTCGCGCGTCGCCGCCGCCGCGCCCCCGGTGGGGTCCAGCATCGGCGGCTCCAGCACCATACCCAGGCTGAGCGTATCCTTCGCGGCCTGGGCCGTCCCGGTGGCAAGCGTGGCCGCGAGTGCCGCGGCGATGATCTTGTTCATGAGCCCAATCCCTTTGTTGGCCGCAGTCTTGTCGGCGTGTTCCGCCCTGGTCAAGCAAACTCCCGGTTACGGCGCCGGCCGGAAGATCTCGGCAAAGGTCCGCTCATCCGTGCGCGGGATCACCCCCATCCCCTGCCGCGCCGCCCAGGTCGTCGCCTGGAAATACAGTGGCACGATCGCCCCTTCGTCAACCGCCAGATGCGCCGCCTGCTGCAACAGCTTCAGCCGCGCCGCGTCATCCACCGTCGACAGCGCTTGCTCGGTGAACGCATCGACCTTCGGGTTGCAGTAATGGCTCCAGTTGAACAGTCCGCCGCCGCTCTCCTGCCGCTCGCACATAATGATCGCGCGCAGCGTCGAACTGCTCTCGCCGGTCTGCGCCCCGTAGCCGATCAACCCCAGGCTGTACATGCTCTTCGCGCCATTTGTCGCATACGACGCCATCGGCAGCGTCTCCACCTTGGTGGCGATGCCAATCCGCGACAGCATCTGCCCAATCGCCTGCACCACCTGCGCGTCATTCACGAACCGGTTGTTCGGCCCATGAATGGTGATGCCGAACCCATCGGCATACCCCGCCTCGGCCAGTAGCTTGCGCGCCCCCTCCGGATCGTACGGCATCAGCCCCAGCGTCGGGTCGTTGCCGAACAGCGTCTCCGCCACCAGGTTATTGGTCGGATAGCCCAGCCCGCCCAGCACCCGATCGGCGATCGCCTCGCGGTTGATCGCCATCGATAGCGCGCGGCGCACCCGCATATCCGCCAGCGGGTTCTTCGCCAGCTTGCCGCCATCCTTCGCCGTCACGAACGGCGTCTCCGCCCGCTGATCGACATACAGATAGATCATCCGGTGCGATTTCTTCTGCGCGAACACCAGCGCCTTGTTCGCCTTCACCGCCTCCAGATCCGGCGTCGGCACCCCCTCGATCGCCTCCAGATCCCCCGCCAGCAGCGCCGCCAGCCGCGTCGCATTGTTCGGCAGGAACCGCACAGACGCAGTGTCCCACGCTGACTTGCCGCCCCACCACGCCGGATTGCGCGCCATCACCACCCTGTCATCCCGCGCGTAGAAGGTGAACTTGTAGGCCCCCGTCCCCACCACGCCCTTGCCGGTCGCGAACGCCTCCGTCGGCACCCCCTCCGTCGCCTTGCGGCTGACGATATACACCGCGCTGAGATCGCTCAGCAGCAGCGGATACGGTTTGGCCGTGCTCAACCGGATCGTCCGCGCATCCACCACCTGTTTGCTGGTGATCGCGCGGGTGAAAATCACATACCCCGCCGGCGAGTTCACCAGGCTCGCCGGCCGCTCCAGCGACCAGGCGACATCGTCCGCCGTCAACGCCGACCCGTCATGGAAGGTCACCCCCGCCCGCAAGGTGAACTCCCAGGTCAGGTCATCGACATGCCGCCAGCTTTCCGCCAGCCCCGGCTTGATCCGGCTATCCGGGTCCATCTGCACCAGCGTGTCGAACATGTTCTGCGCCACGTTCGAGTTGGCACCGAGGTTATGAAACTGCGGATCGAGCGATGTCGGCGACGAGCTCAGCCCCAACCGCAGATCCCCGGCCAGAACCGGCCCGCACACCCCTGCCACCAAGGCCATCGCAGCCGCCACCCAAATCCGCATCGCCGTTCCCCCTACGCGTTGATCCCGCATCTTGCCGGCTTTGCCCCCCCGGTCAAACCCCGCCGCGATCCTTACGCATTCCACGCGATCGTGATCGCACCCGCATGCCATGGCACTTACCGCCGCGGCTGTTCTTCGGTAGGCTGCATCAGCCTGAAACGGGGGAAGCACATGTCCACGATGAAGTTCTACGGCACCGACCACATGGTCGAGCTGTTCTCCGCCGGTGGAAAGTCGATCGGCAAATGGATGGCCTATAACAACATCGACAGCGGCTACGCCCGCAAGCACTACGGCGGCCAGTTGCACCTGACCAACGGCACCTACACCTTCCTCGACACCACCGCGCCTCATACGCACTTGGATGACGCCCCCAGCAGCTCGTTCGGCCTCTACGGCATCCTGCGTTTCAACTACCCCAAGCATCCCGGCGTCGGCGTGCATTCCGGCCGCGCGAATGAGAAAGTCGCACCCGGCCCGCTACACGCCACCCATGGCTGCATCCGCACCACCGACGCCGCGATGGCCGCGATCAAGGCGCACATCGCCACCGACAAGCTCACCACCATCGAGATCACCGGCAACGACAAGGTGAAGGCCCATCACGGCAAGGCCAAGCTGCACAAGATCGTCTATCCCGGCGAGGACATCAGCAACCTGCTGCATCACAAATACCTGCCCGTCTGATGCGCAGCGCCGCCGCCGTCCTGATCCTGTTGCTCACCGCGGCCGCCGCCCCCGCGCCGCCGGCCTGCACCGGGCGCACTGCCGCCCAGGCCGACGCGGCGCTCGATCATCTGACCGGCTGGGCCGAGATCCGCGCCTATGCCCGCGCCTATCCCGGCTGCGACGACGGCGAATACTCCGAACGCCTCGCCGACCGCATCACCACCCTGCTCGCCGCCGGCCCCGCCGCCAACCGCGCGCTGTTCGACCTCGCCCGCCGCGAAGCCGCGTTCCTCACCTTCGTGCTCGACCACATCGATTCCACCGCCGCCTCCGACGCGCTCGAGGGCATTGCCCGCACCTTCGGCGCCGGCTGCGCCGCCGCCGATAGGGAGCTTTGCAAGCGGATCGCGCAGACCGCCCGCGACGCGCTGGAATAACCCACCGCACGCCCCGCGGCCAAACCGGACGGCACGGGTTGACCCGGCCGCCACAGCTTGGCTTCATGCGCGCCCATTAACCCCCGAGGCCCCGCTCCATGTCCCTGATCCGCGCCGAAATCGATGCCCTCGAGGATTCGCCCATCGTTGATGTCTGGCGCCTGGGCTATGGCGACCCCACCGTCATCCCGATGTTCGCCGGCGAGCCCGACCTCGCCACCCCCGATTTCATCTGCGAAGCCGCCGCTCAGGCGATGAAGGACGGCAAAACCTTCTACACCCCCAACCGCGGCGTCTCCGAAATGCGCCGCGCCCTGATCGACTACAACCGCAGCGTCTACAACGTCGAGCTGCCGGAAAACCGCATCGCGCTCACCGCGTCGGGCATGGCCGCGGTCATGCTAATCGCCCAGGCCACGGTGAAACCCGGCGACAACGTCGTCGCCATCACCCCCTCCTGGCCCAACATCATGCGCGCCATGCAGATCAACGGCGCCGACGTGCGCGAAGTGGCGATGACCGCCGGCAACAACGGCTGGCAACTCGATCTCGACGCCGTGTTCGCCGCCTGCGACGACAACACCCGGGTGATCTACACCGCCTCCCCCGGCAACCCCACCGGCTGGATGATCACCGAGGAGGAGGCCCGCCGCATGCTGGCCTTCGCCCGCGAGCGCAACATCGCCATCCTGTCCGACGAGGTCTATCACCGCACCGTCTACGACCGCAGCGCCGCCTTCTCCTTCCTGCAGATCGCCGAACCCAACGACCCCGTTTTCGTCGTCAACTCCTTCTCCAAGGCCTGGGCGATGACCGGCTGGCGCCTGGGTTGGATCGTCTATCCCGAAGGCTGCGTCTCGGCCTTCGAGAAACTGATCCAGTTCAACACCTCCGGCGCCCCGGAGTTCCTGCAGGCCGGCGCCATCGCCGCGCTGCGTCATGGCGAGGACTTCGTCGCCCATTTCGCCAGCCGCTGCGGCGCCGCCCGCGAGATCGTCAACGACCGCCTGGCCCGCATGCCCCGCGTCCGCAACATCCCCTCCAAAGGCGCGTTCTACGCCATGTTCGAGGTCGACGGCGTCACCGACACGATGCAATTCTGCAAACGCGCCGTCACCGAAGCCAAGATCGGCATGGCCCCCGGCATCGCCTTCGGCAAAGGCGCCGAAAAAGCCATCCGCCTCTGCTACGCCAAATCCACCGACCTCATCACCGAGGCGATGAACCGCCTGGAAGCCTATGTGGAGACGTACGAAGAGAAGTAAGGCCAGGGGCTTTGCCCCTGGACCCCACCAAAGGCCGAGGGCCTTTGGAAACCCATTCCCAAGGATATGCCAACTTGGCCGACACGCCGACCATCGCAACGCTGCGTGACCTGATCGGCTTCGACACCACAAGCCGCAACTCCAACCTCGCCTGCATCGACTGGGCCCGCGCCCTGGTGGAACGCCACGGCGCGGTCACCCGGATGGACTGGAACGCCGACCGCACCAAGGCCAACATGCTGGCCACCTTCAACGAGGCCCCGGGAGGGCTCGTGCTATCCGGCCATGTCGATGTCGTGCCCACAGACGGCCAGCCCTGGACCAGCGATCCCTTCACCGCCACGATCCGCGACGGCCGCCTGATCGGCCGCGGCGCCTGCGACATGAAGGGCTTCGTTGCCGCCGTCCTCGCCCACGCCCCCACTTACGCCGCGTCGGGCAAACCCATCCACATCGCGCTGACCTATGACGAGGAGCTCGGCTGCCTCGGCATCCCGCACCTCATCGAAGCCCTCGACCGCTGGAACATCCACCCCACCGGCTGCGTCGTCGGCGAGCCGACCTCGATGCGCCTGGTCTCCGCCCACAAGGGCGGGCGCGTCTACCGCTGCACCGTCACCGGCAAGGCCGCGCATTCCTCGCTCACCCCCACCGCGGTCAACGCCATCGAATACGCCTCCCGCCTGATCGCCCGCATCGCCGCCATCGGCGCCCGCTACCGCGACCACGGCGCGCGCGCCGAAGGCTTCGACATCCCGCATACCACGATTTCCACTAACCTGTTCGACGGCGGCAACGGCCCCAACATCGTGCCCGCGCGCGCCGAATTCCTGTTCGACTACCGCTACATCCCCGCCGACCCGGCCGATGCCATCATTGACGAACTCAACGCCGAAGCCGCCGCGCTGCAAGCCGAGATGCGGGCCATCGTCGCCGAAACCGGCATCGAGATCGCCCGCGTCAACGCCATCCCGGCCCTCGCCCCCGCCGAATCCGCGCCGATCTACGCCCTCGCCCACGCGCTCGCCGCCGACCCCACCGTCGAGAAAGTCGCCTACGGCACCGAAGCCGGCTTCTTCCAGAACTACGGCGTCCCCACCGTCGTCATCGGCCCCGGCTCCATCCAGCAGGCGCACAAAGCCGACGAATACGTGAGCCTCGATCAGCTTGCGCTCTGCGACCGCTTTCTCGACGGGCTGGTGGCGGCGGTCTGACCGTTCGCCGGATAAGGGAAGAGTCTTCTTTTTTATAAAAAAGAAGCAAAAAATTTCCTTCGCCGCTTGCGTTGTCGGCACGCTCATACATCACGGGCGATCACGGCAGGTCTTAGCATGCCTCCATGGCGCCCGAAAAAAATCTCGCATCCACGTATTTTTTCCTTGCCAACGATGGATCAGTTATATAAAAGCACATTCAATGGTAAACAACCAACCGGCCCCCATCGCGTCTGGCCACTTCCAAACCTTGGTCGCCCGTGTGCGGCACGCCGGCGGAGCTGTGTCCGAAACCATCCTGCTCTGGCTCGCCCTGCGCCAGCTCTTCGACTCCCTCGCCGCCCTGTTCAACGCCTGGAAAGCCGGCGAACTGCCGCCGCTGCCCGCGCCCGCGCCGCAACCGGCCCCGCGTGCCCAGCTTGCCCCGCCTAACGCGCCCGCCGCCCCCAAGCGCGCCATCGCCGCGCCACGCCCGAAATCCATCCGCCCGATCCGCCGCGCATCCAACCCACGCGTCCTCCCGCGCCCGGCCACCTGCCCCACGCTGGCCCCCCGGATCACCGCGCCCTATCCTCCGCCCCCCCGCATCAAGCCGCGCGAAGCGCCCATTTCATGCCCTCTTCAACAAAAATCCCCTCTGCCGCGCCGGGAGACGCGCGCCATATTTATTCCTATGTCGAAATTAAATGCCTGCAACACGCTGATGTTCCATCAGCCCCACCACCACGCACCCCGGCTCAGGCCTGCCCTGAACCCCGGTCCAGAACAGGCCGCACCCAATGCCCGGCTACTTCTTGCCCAGCGGCGGCAACGTCTCGGTGATCACCTGCTTGCCGTCCTTCACCTCGACCAGATAGCTCTCGCGGTCGAGGTCGCCGGCGGCGTCGAAGCTGACATCCATCAGCAGGCCCGGCTGGTCCTTCGCGGTGAAGCTGGCGGTGTGCAGGGTGCTGGCGAACAGCTTGCGGTCGAACTTGCCGATCTTCTCCGTCACCGCCTTGATCAGGTAGGCGGCGGTATAGCCCTTGATGCCGTTATGGTCGCTGGCGAAGCCGGTGGCGGCTTTGAACTTGGCGCCGAATTCCTGGACCAGCCTGTTGGGCGCGTCGACGGAGAGGCCGACATGGGCTTTCACGCCGTTGGCGGCGGGGCCGGCGAGTTCGATGACGCGCTGGCTGGCCAGCACGGTTTCGCCGATCACCGGCTTGTCGTAGCCGAGCTTGCGGAGCGCGATCAGGAAGCGGGCGCTTTCTTCTTCATTGAGGTAGACGAACAGGGCATCGGCCTGGGCCTTAGCGACGTTCACCACCACGGCGGAGTAGTCCATCTGGCCGGGCTCGGTGGAGATGTCGGCGGCGACCTTGATGTTGCGCGCGGCGAGTTCCTTGACCATGGTGTCGCGGCCGCCCTTGCCGAAGTCGTTGGCGATCCAGACCACGGTGATCGATTTCATGCCTTGTTTCTGCATGTAGTTGGCGACTTTGGGCATCGCCGAGCTTTGGCTGAACGAGGTGCGGAACAGGTATTTCTTGCCCTGCTGGGTGAGGTTCGCGGCCTCGCCGCCCATGATCATCGGGGTTTCGGCGTCTTCGGTGACGGCCATGGAGACGTTGACGTCGCCAGAGAAGATCGGGCCGAGCATGACGTAGGGTTCGTCGTCGATCGCCTTGGTGGCAACGGCTTTGGCGACCTGGGCCTGGCTCTGGTTGTCCTGATGGGTGAGCGCGATCTTGCGGCCGAGGATGCCGCCGGCGGCGTTGATTTCCTTCACTGCCAGGTCGACGCCCTTGGCCCACATCGAACCGGAGGTGACGCCGGTGCCGGACAGCTCGACATTGTCGACGATCTTGATGTCATCCGCGGCATAGGAGGGCGCGGCGAACAGGGCGGTGCTGAGCAGAAGCGCGTGACGGCGGGTGAGCATTGGTGTTCCTCCGGAGTTTTTTTGATGGTTGCTGTGGGGATGGCTGGCGGTCAATGGGCGGCGACCGTCTTGCCAAGGAAAACGCGGTTGAGGTCGGGATCGGCGAGCAAAGTATCGGCCGGGCTGTCCAGCATCAGCCGCCCGCCCTCCAGCAGCAGCACCCGGTCAGACACCGCAAGCGCCGCGCGGACATTCTGCTCCACCATCAGCACCGAGGTCCCGGCATCGGCCAGCCCGCGCAGCAGCGCGAACACCTGCTGGTTGATAATCGGTGACAGGCCGATGGAGGGCTCGTCGATCAGGATCACATCGGGGCGCAGTTGTAGGGCGCGGGCGATTTCGAGCTGTTTCTGTTCGCCGCCGGACAGCGTCGAGGCCTGGTTGTCGATGCGCGATTGCAGATGCGGGAAGCGGGCGATGGCCTCATCGAACCGCGCGCGCCGCTGCGCGGGCGGCAGGGTGATGGCGCCGAGTTCGAGGTTGTGGCGCACCGACAGCGCCGGGAACAGGTTGCGGCCCTGCGGCACAAAGGCGATGCCGTGGCGCAGCATGGCGGCAGGCTTGAGGCCGCCGACCGCTTCCCCCTTGAACCGGATCGCGCCGGCACGTGGGGCGAGCAGGCCAAACAGGGTTTTCAGCACGGTGGACTTGCCGGCGCCGTTGGGGCCGATCAACAGGGTGATCTCGCCCTGTTTGGTGGCGAACGAGAGTTCGTTGAGGATGGTCAGCGCGCCGTATCCGGCGACGACGCCCTCGAAGCTGATCAGGTCAGGCGCCAAGATAGGCCTCCAGCACGGCGCGGTTGGCCTGCACCTCGGCGGGCGGGCCCTCGGCGAGAATACGGCCCTGCGCCATGCAGATCACCCGCGAGCACAGATTCATCACGAAATCCATGTTGTGCTCGATCACGATGAACGTGGTACCGGCCTCGCGGTTCAGCCGGCGCAGCAGCTCGGTCAACTGGTCAATCAGCGCCGGATTGACCCCGGCGCAGGGCTCATCCAGCAGCACCAGCCGCGGGCGGCTCATGAACGCCATGGCGATATCGACCAGCTTCTGCTGTCCGTAGGACAGGCTGCCCGCCGGCAGATGCGCCACATGGCCGATGCGGAACAGCGCGATGATCTCCTCGGCCCGTGGGCCAAGGCCGGCTTCGGGGGCGGCGAACAGCCGGGCGAACTTGCCGGTGCCGAACTCCTGGCCGGCGGCGATCAGATTGTCCCGCACCGAAAGCTTGCCGAACACCTGCAAACTCTGAAACGTGCGGCCGATGCCGCGTCGCGCCAGATGCAGCGGTTTGCTGCCGGTGACGTCGTGGCCCTCGAACGCGACGCTGCCGGCACTCGGCAGCACCTGACCCAGGATGGCGTTGAACAGCGTGGTCTTGCCGCTGCCGTTCGGCCCGATCACCCCCAGGATCTCGCCCGAAGCGACGGAGAAGCTGACCCCGTCCACCGCCCGGATCGCGCCATAGGCTTTCTGCATGGCCTGGACATCCAGCAGCGCGGTCATTTCGCACCCCGCAGCCGCTCGGGCAGGGAAAGGATGCCGCCGGGCAGCCAGACCATCATCACCACGATCATCACCCCGAAAATGGCCAGATACCACTCGGCGGCAAAGCGCAGCCATTCGGGGATCAGCACCACGATCATCGCGCCGATGGCGGGACCGAAGAACCGGCCGGAGCCGCCGGCGATGACCATCAGCAGCATCGACAGCGAGGTGTTCACCCCGAACGGCGCCGGTTCGATGAAACCGACCAGGCAGGCGAAAAACGCCCCTGCCACCCCGGCATACGCGGCGCCGATGGCAAACGCGAGCAGGGTGTAGAACGTGGTATCGATGCCGACGCTCTCGGCCCGGATCGGATTGTCCCGCAGCGCCGCGAACGCCCGCCCCCAGGGCGAGCGCAGCAGCAACGCCATCAGCACGCCCATCGCGACCGTGGCGATCCAGGTGAACTGGAAAAAGTCGAGCGGCCGGCTGATGCGCCAGCCGAGCAATGTCGGCTCGGCGATGTTGTTGATGCCGAAGCTGCCCCCGGTCAGCCAATCCTCGTTGCGCAGCACAAGGTAGACCAGGATGTTGAACCCCAGCGTGGCGAAGGCAAGGTAATGGTGCTGCACCCTGAGCGCGGGAAAGCCAAGCAGCAGCCCGACGCCGAAACACAGCAGAGCGGCCAGCGGCAGCGCGGCCAGGAACGGCAGCCCGGCCTTCAGGGCGATCGCAGTGGTATAGGCCCCGATGCCCCAGAACGCCGCCTGCCCCAACGAAATCTGCCCGGCATAGCCAACGGTGAGGTTCAGTCCCATGCCGGCGATCACGTACACCGACCACAGGGTAACGATATAGATGCCGTAATTCTTCAACCCGGCCGGCAGGAAATAGATGGCGATCACCGCCGCGGCGATCAGCAGGAAACGCATCAAACCTTGCGCTCCTCGGCCTTGCCCAACAGGCCCTCGGGCTTGAACAGAATCACGCCCAGGAACAGCAGCAGGGCAACGCCCTCCTTATATCCGGGGGAGATATAGGCCCCGACCAGATTCTCCAGCACCCCCACCAGAATGCCGCCCAGCAGCGCCCCACGGCTGTTGTTGAACCCGCCGATGATGGCGGCGTAGAACGCCTTCAGGCCCAGGGTGTCGCCCATGTCGAACTTGGCGAGGTAGACCGGGGTGACCAGCAGGGCGGTGGTGGCGGCGAGGCCGGCGTTGACCAGGAAAGCGTAGAGCACCATGCGCTCGGCGTTGATGCCGAGCACCACGGCGGCGTCGCGGTTCTGGGCCACGGCCTGCATGGCGCGGCCGGTGAGCGTGCCGTTGAGGAAGGCCTGCAGGGCGAGCACGAGGCCGCCGGCGATGACGACGGTGCCGACATCGCTTACCGAGAGCTTGGCGCCGCCGAGGCTCAGCAGGGTCTCCGAGAAGATCGAGGGGAAGGTGTAGACCTGTGCGGAGTAGACGATGCGCACCGTCTGCTTCAGCGCGATCGACAGGCCGAGGGTGGCGATGACCAGCGGGATGACGCCGTGGCGGATCATCGGGTCCACCACCAGCCGCTTGAAGCCGGCGCCGAGGATGATCAGGGAAACCACAAGGGTTGCGGCGAAGGCCAGCGGCAAGGGCAGGCCAGCGGGGCCGATGAAGAACAGCATGATGAAGGCGGGCAGCATCACCATCTCGCCAAGCGCGAAGTTGATGGTGCCGGAGGCCTGCCAGAGCAGGGTGAAGCCAAGCGCCGCCAGCGCGTAACACGCGCCGGTCGCGGTGCCGGAGACGATGAGTTGCAGAAAATCCGTCACGCGCTTGCCGCGCCTCCCCCCGAATTCAGCGTCGTATCGTTTGCCCGGTGTTCCGGGTCAACCGTCAATAGGCGGGCATGCGCCGCTGCGATTGTACCGCCAGCCGCACAGCGGCATTCACCGCGCCGAAACCGCGATAGCCCTGACGGGCGCAGATCTCGAAGAAAAACCGATCCTCGTAGGTTTCGGTGAAGGCATGGGTGAAGGTGCCATTGGCATCGGCATCATAAAGCAGGTTATGCTCCCGCAGCGCCTCCAGCGTTTCGTCGTCCAGGCCGTGACGGGCGGCGAGGTCGTCGTAATAGTTTTCCGGGATCGGCAGCAGGGTGGCACCTGAGGCTTCGAGGCTGGCGATGGTGGGCTGGATGGCGTCGCAGGCGAAGGCGATGTGCTGCACGCCGGCGCCGGCATAGGCGGAGACGAAGCGGCCGGTGGCGGTTTCGCGCGATTCGGAGATGTTCAGCGGCAGGCGGACGGTGCCGTCGCGGCTGATCATGGCGCGGCTGCGGATCAGGCCGTAGGGGTCGGGGATTTCGAACACCGGCTCGGGCTGAAAGCCGAACACGGCGCGCCAGAACAGCACGAAGCCGTCCATCCGCCCGGTGGGCAGGGCCTGGGCCAGGTGGTCGATGCCGGTGAAGCTGCCGGGGTCGGCGGGCAGGGGCAGCAGGTCAAAATCGGCGTCGTAGAGGCTGCGGCCAGAGGGGTCGGGGGCGACGAGCAGAACGAGCGTGCCATCAGGCGTGCGCACGCCGGGGATGCTGCGTTCGCCAGCGGCGGCGGGCTCCTCCCAGTTCGGGCAGAACAGCGCGGCGGCGCGGTCAAGCGCGCGGGCGGTGTCGTCAACGCGCAGCGCGATGGCGCAGACCGAGGGGCCATGCAGCTGGAAATGCCAGCTGGCGGCGCTGTCGGGCTCGGCGTTGAGCACGAAATTGACCCGGCCCTGGCGGTAGAGATCGACGTCCTTCGATTTGTGCCGGCCGGCGCGATGGAAACCCATGGTTTCGAGATAGGCGGCCAGATCGGCGCGAGCGGGCTCATCGACGGCGAATTCGAGGAACTCGATGCCGTCGAATTCCGGCAGCGGCGGCAGGACGGCGATGCCGGCCTCGTCGGCCAGCAGGGCAAGCGAGCGGCGGGCGTCGCGCGCGGTGAGCCGGGCGGGCGCGGCGCGGAAATCGTCATTGAAGATCTCCAGCGACAGCGGACCGGTATAGCCCGACGCCATCACGGCATGGACGAAGCCGGGAACGTCGAGCTGGCCCTGGCCGGGGAAGTTGCGGTGATGCCGGCTCCAGGACAGCACGTCCATCGACAGCTTCGGCGCGTCGGCGAGTTGAACGAAAAACAGCTTCTCGGCCGGCACGTTGGCGATGCCGGACGGGTCGTCGCCAAGCGACAGGGTGTGGAAGCTGTCGACGATCAGTCCCAGCGCGGGGTGATCGGCGCGCCGCACGATGTCCCACGCCTGGCCCCAGCTGCGCGTATGCCGCCCCCAGGCCAGGGCTTCGAAACCGACGCGCAGGCCGCGGGCGGCGGCGCGCTCGGCCATCTCGGCGAGATCGGCGGCGGCCCGGGCGGGGTCGTCGAGGCTGGTGAGCAGGGTGTTGCTGCAGACCAGCACGAGGTCGGTGCCGAGGGCCTGCATCACGTCGAACTTGCGTTCGGCGCGGTCAAGATTGCGGCGGCGCTGCGGCTCGGGCATCGCCTCGAAATCGCGGAACGGTTGGAAGATGTCGATCGACAGCCCGAGATCGGCGGCGATGCGGCGGACATCGGCGGGCGAGCCGTCGAAAGTCAGCAGGTCGTTCTCGAAGATCTCCACGCCGTCGAAGCCAACAGAGGCGATCGCCTCCAGCTTTTCCGGCAGGGTGCCGCTGAGGCAGACGGTGGCGATGCAGGTCCGGGGTGTGATCATATCCGTTTAATAGGAGATTTTACGAAATCGTCAATGATTTATCGTTTCTTGCTGGCATGGCGGCTTCGTGCGACAAGGCCATATGAGCGGCATTGAAGACGAAATCGGCCAAGACCCCTCCCCTGCCCCCGGGGTGATGGAAGCGGCCTATGGCCGGCTGCGCGGCGAAATCCTCGCCGGCACGCTGGGGCCGGGCACACGGCTGAAGCTGGACGGGCTGCGCGACCGCTACGGCGCGAGCGTCAACACGCTGCGCGAGGCGCTGTCGCGGCTGCTCGCCGACGGGCTGGTGCAAAGCGAGGGACAGCGCGGGTTTACCGTGGTGCCGGCCTCGCTGGCCGATTTGCACGATATCACCGAGGTGCGCTGCCTGCTGGAATGCGAAGCGGCGCGGCGGTCGCTGGCGCGGGCGGATCTGGAGTGGGAGGCACGGCTGGTCGGCGCCTATCACAAGCTGAGCCGGGTCGAGACCATCGTCGACGAGAACCGCGAGCGCTGGGGCGGCCGGCTGGAGGACTACAACCGCGAATTTCACGCAGCCCTGATCTCGGCCTGCGGCTCGCGCTGGCTGCTGCATCTGTTCGGCACGATGTACGACCAGAGCCTGCGCTATCGCATGCTGTCGCTGCAGACCGCGGCGTTTCCGCGCGAGCAGTCGCGCCGGGAGCATCGCGAATTGCTCGACGCCGCCCTGGCGCGCGATGCCGAAACGGTCTGCCGTGTGTTGCAGGTGCATATCACCAAGGGTCTGGAACTCTACGAGGCCCTGAAGTGAGCCCCCCCTGGCAGGCATTCGTGCCGCCGCCGGCGCAATGGCGCGAGAACTATCCGGCGCTGATGCCAGACGGCTCGGCGCTGATGCTGCCGATCCGCCCGATTGGCGTCGCCGGGCTGATCGCCAACCAGGCCTCGTTTCTGGTGCTGGACCGGCTCTCGGCCTGGCTGGCCGAAAAACTCGCCCCGTTTCAGCCCGAAGTGATCGTCGGCCTGCCCACCCTCGGCCACGCCGTCGCCCCCTGCGTCGCCCGCGCCCTCGGCCATCCCGGATGGGTCGCGATCGGGCATTCGCGCAAGCTCTGGTACGACGAGGCCCTGTCGGTCTCGGCCACCTCCATCACCACGCCGGATGCACGGCGGATGTGGCTGGACCCGCGCACGCTGGACCAACTGCACGGCAAACGCGTGGTGCTGGTGGATGACGTGATCAGCACCGGCCGCTCGATCCGATCCGGCCTCGCCCTGCTGGAGATGGCCGAAATCCGGCCAGTCGCGGTCGTAGCCCTGATGGCGCAGACACGCCGCTGGCAGGATGGCTGGAACCCGGCGCTTCCCGTGGTTACGGTATTCTCCACGCCCCTGCTGCGGCGGGACGGCGACGGAGCATGGCAGGAGGCCGAGTGATGGAAGCGGCGTTGAACGATCCGGCATTGCGGGCGCGGGCAATCCGCGCGGCCCGCGGGCTCACCGGCTTCGATGTGCTGATCAAAGGCGCTGTGCTGGCCGACGTCGCCACCGGCGAACTCCGCCCGGCCGATATCGGCCTGGTCGGCGCGCTGATCGCCAGCGTGCATGCGCCGGGAACCCGCAGCGACGCCGCGCGGCTGATCGACGCCAGCGGCAAGATCGCCGCCCCCGGGCTGATCGACACGCATGTGCATATCGAAAGCTCGATGGTCACGCCGCGGCGCTTCGCCGAAACCGTGGTGCCGCAAGGCACCACAACGATCTGCTGGGACCCGCACGAGGTCGGCAACGTCATGGGGCTGGACGGCGTGCGCTGGGCAGTGCGGTCCTCGCGCGATCTGCCGCTGCGCATCCTGCTGCTGGCCTCGTCCTGCGTCCCCTCGGCGCCGGGGCTGGAGCTGTCCGGCGCGGAGTTCGGCGGCGGCGAAATGGCGGAGATGCTGTCCTGGCCGGAGGTCGTCGGCGTCGCCGAGGTGATGGACATGCGCGGCGTGCTGGACGGCAGCGCGCGGATGAACGCGATCGTCGGCGCCGGACTGGCCTCGGGCAAGCTGGTCTGCGGCCATGGCCGCGGCCTCGGCGGCGCCGATCTGCTGGGCTTCGCCGCGGCCGGGATCGGCTCGGATCATGAGATCACCTCGGGCGAGGATCTGCTGGCCAAGCTGCGCGCCGGGTTCACCATCGAACTGCGCGGCTCGCACGATTATGTGCTGCCGGGCGTGGTGCAGGCGCTGGCCACGCTGCAATCGCTGCCGCCGACGCTGACGATCTGTACCGACGACGTGTTCCCCGATGACCTCACCGCCGCCGGTGGCATGGCCGACGTCCTCAAACGCCTGGTCGGCTATGGCATGAACGCGATGGACGCGCTGCGCGCCGCAACCCTGCAGGCGGCATTGCGCCTGCAACGCGACGACCTCGGCCTGGTGGCGCCGGGCCGGCGGGCCGATATCGTGCTGTTCGACGATCTGCTGGGCTTCCGTGCCGCCCGCGTGTTCGCCGACGGGGTGGAGGTCGGCGTCGATGGCAAACTCGCCATCCCGCTCCGCCCGGACGGCGTCGCGCTGCCGGCCGGCTCGGTCAAGGTGCCCCCGCTGACGCCCGCCGATTTCCGCATCGCCGCTAACGGCACAACAGTGCGCCTGCGCACGGTCGACAAGCCACGCTTCACCGAATGGGGCGAGATCGAAGCCGACATCGCCGACGGCGCGGCCATCCTGCCGCCCGGCGCGACGATGATGGCAGTGATCCATCGCCACGGCCGCGCGCCGGCCCGCCCGGTGCTGGGGGTGATGCGCGGCTGGGGCGACTGGCGCGGCGCGATCGCGACCACCATCGCACATGACAGCCACAATCTGATCGTGATGGGCCGCACGCCGGAAGACATGGCCGCGGCGGCAAACGCGGTGATCGCGGCCGATGGCGGCGTCGCGGTGGCCCGCGACGGCGCGATAACCGCATTGCTGGCACTGCCAGTGTGCGGGCTGCTGTCCGACGCACCAACGCCCGAGGTCGCCGCCGGCTTCGCCGCGCTCCGCCGCGCCGCGGCCGAAATCTCCGACTGGCCGCCCCCGCT
Organism: uncultured Rhodospirillales bacterium; assembly: GCA_903881515.1. Classification (GTDB taxonomy): domain Bacteria; phylum Pseudomonadota; class Alphaproteobacteria; order Acetobacterales; family Acetobacteraceae; genus CAIRTN01. The sequence continues at coordinate 38,735 of CAIRTN010000206.1, forward strand.
GGCCTCGATCAAATCAGTGTTCGGCTCCAGCCTGGCCTGCAACCCCGGCCCACATGTCACCGATATCGGCATCACCGACGGCACCACCGGCGAAGTGTTCGCGTCTTCGGTGATTGCCTAATAGGCGACGTGGCAGGCCACGCCGGTTTCGCCGATCATCCGCCACGCTGGCACCTCGCTGCGGCAGCGCGCTATGGCCAGGGGGCATCTGGTGTGAAAGCGGCAGCCTGGCGGCGGAGCGGCGGGGCTGGGGATTTCGCCGGTCAGCGGCACGTGCGGCTTGGCGCGTTGCACCACCGGGTCGGGTTCCGGCACGGCGGCGAGCAGGGCGCGGGTGTAGGGGTGGCGCGGGGTGGCGAACAGCGCGTCGCGCGGCGCCAGTTCCACCAGGCGGCCGAGATACATCACCGCGACGCGGTCGGCGACGTGCCGCACCACGGCCAGGTCGTGCGAGACGAACAGGTTGGCCATGCCGTGCTGCGCCTGCAGCTCGACCAGCAGGTTCAGCACCTGGGCGCGCACGGAGACATCGAGGGCGGAGACCGGTTCGTCGCAGATCAGCAGCGCCGGGCGCAGCGCCAGTGCGCGCGCGATCACCACGCGCTGGCGTTGCCCGCCGCTGAACTGGTGCGGGTAGTTGCCGGCCTGGGACGGGCGGAGGCCGACCTCCTCCAGCAGTCGCGCCACTTCGGTGCGGAGTGCGGCGCCGCGAAAGAGGTTGCGCACCAGCAGCGGTTCGCCGATCGCTTCGCCCACCGTCATGCGCGGGTTCAGCGAGGTCACCGGGTCCTGAAATACCATCTGCACCCGCGCGCGCATCGCCCGCAGCGTGGCGCGGGAGGCGCCGACCAGTTCGGTGCCCAGCACGCGCACGCTGCCGGAGGTTGGCGGCAGCAGGCCGACCACGGCGTTGGCGAGCGTGGATTTGCCGCAGCCGGATTCACCGACCAGACCGAGGGTTTCGCCGGGGGCGATCGACAGCGACACGCCATCGACGGCGCGGATCGGCGCGCCGCCGCGGCCGGGGAAATGCACGTGCAGGTCGTGCAGGTCGAGCGGCGCGTTCATGCGACGCGGCCGGCGTGGAAACAGGCGGCCAGACGGTTGCCGGCGACCGGCAGCAAAGGCGGGGTTTCGGCGCGGCAGCGGGCGTCGGCCAGCGGGCAGCGCTCGGCGAAGCGGCAGCCAGGGCCGAACTCCGCCGGCGCCGGGACGCGGCCGTCGATCACCGCGAGCTTTGATTTCGGCTCGTCCGACAGGCGCGGGATCGAGGCCAGCAGCAGCGCGGTGTAGGGATGGCCGGGGCGAGCGAACACGGCCTCGGTCGGACCGGTTTCGGCGATCCGCCCGGCATACATTACCGCCACGCGGTCAGCGATGTCGGCGACCACGCCCATGTCATGGGTGATCAGCAGCACGGCGGTCTGCCGCTCGACGGCGAGGCGACGCAGGAGATCGAGGATCTGGGCCTGGATCGTGACATCCAGCGCGGTGGTGGGTTCGTCGGCCAGCAGCACGATGGGCCGCGCGATCAGGGCGGTGGCGATCATCACCCGTTGGCACATGCCGCCGGAGAGTTCGAACGGGTATTGGTCAATGCGGCGCGCGGGGTCGGAAATGCCGACATCTTCGAGCATGCGCAGCACCCGCGGGCGGGCGCTGGCGCGCGGCAGGCGCAGGGATTCGGCGATCTGCGCGCCGACGCGGGCCAACGGGTCGAGCGCGGCTTGCGGTTCCTGAAAGATCATCGACATGCGCTGACCGCGGAGATCACGCAGGCGGCGTTCCGGCCAGTCGGTGATGTCGTCGCTGCCGAGGCGGATGCGCCCGCCGGTCTGCCGGATCGCATCGGGCAGCAGGCGCATCACGGCGCTGGCGGTGAGCGACTTGCCGCAGCCGGATTCGCCGACCAGGGCCAGCACCTCGCCGGGGGCGACGGCGAAGCTGACGCCGTCGACGATGTTGGCGCCGGAGATGGACAGGCTGAGGTTTTCGACGGTGAGGGCGGGGGCGGTCATCGCTAGCGCCCCTGGGCCCGGGGGTCGACCCGATCGCGCAGCCAGTCGCCGAAGACGTTGACGCACAGCACGAGCACGAACAGGCACATTCCGGGAAACACCGTCAGCCACCAGGCCCGCGCTACATATTGCCGGCCGGCACTCATGATCGAGCCCCAGGAGGGGTAGGGCGGTTGGATGCCGAGGCCGAGGAAGGACAGCCCGGCCTCGAACAGGATCATCAGCCCGAATTCGCTGGTGGCGACCACCACCAGCGGGCCGGCGATGTTGGGCAGCACGTGGCGCAGCAGCAGGCGCAACGGCCCGCACCCGGCCATCTCGGCGGCGCGGATATAGGGTAGGGTCGCGACCTGCAGGGTCTGCGCATAGGCGACGCGGGTGTAGCGCGGCCAGCGGGTGAGCCCGAGCACCAGCACCAGGTTGAGGAAGCCCGGCCCCAGCACCGCCACGGTGATTACCGCGAGCAGGATCGCCGGGATCGACAGCATGGTGTCCACCAGCCGCATCACCAGGATGGCGGTCCAGCCACGGAACCAGCCGGCGAGCATGCCGAGCAAAGTGCCGACAACGAGGGAGACCGAGACCGACAGGGCGGCGACCAGCAGCGAGGCCCGCGCGCCGTAGAGGATACGCGACAGCAGATCGCGCCCGAGATCGTCCGAGCCCAGCAGCAGCAGCTTGCCGCTGACCATCGCACCGGGCGGGCGCAGGCGCATCAGCAAGGACTGGCGCAGCGGGTCGAACGGGGACAGCAACGGCGCCGCCGCCGCCGCCAGCGCGAAGATCGCCAGCAGCGACAGGATCACCGCCATTCCAGGCGAGATGCGCTTCATCCGCCCATCCGGATGCGGGGATCGATCAGCGCGTAGGCGAGATCAGCCAGCAGGTTCATGCCGACATAGACCACCGAGACGAACAGCACGATCGCCTGCACGATCAGGAAATCGCGGGCCTGGATCGACTGGATCGCCAATTGGCCGATGCCGGGCCAGGCGAACACCGTCTCGACGATCACCGCGCCGGCTAGCAGGTTGCCGACCTCGAGCGCGGCGACGGTGACCACCGGGATTGCGGCGTTGCGCAGCACGTGGCGCGCCACCACCGCGGCGCGGGACAGGCCGCGGGCGCGGGCGGCGTTGACGTAGTCGCGCGACAGTTCGTCCAGCACCGCGATGCGCGTCATCCGCGCGAAGGTGGACATGGTGAGCGCGCCCAGTGCCACCGAGGGCATCACCAGCGAGGCGATGCCGTCCACCCCGGAGGTCGGCAGCCAGCCGAGGGTAACGCCGAACAGCAGGATCAGCAGGATGCCCGACCAGAAGGTGGGCAGGCTCTGCCCGGCCAGCACGAAGCCGGCCAGGGCGCGCTCGATCAGGCCGCCCCGCCACACCGCCATCATCACCCCGGCCGGGATGCCGATGCCGAGCGCCACCAGCAGGGCACCGGTGGCCAGCGCCACGGTGTAGGGAATGCGCTCGGCCACCAATCCGAACACCGGGGTGCGCTGCACCAGGCTGTCGCCCAGATCCAGCCGCAGGAGATCGAGCAGGTAGGCGCCGTACTGCACCAGCAGCGGACGGTCGAAGCCCAAAGCGTGCCGCAACTGCGCGATCTGCTCGGCGGTTGCGCCTTCCGGCACCAGCAGCAGCGTCGGGTCGCCGGACAGGCGCATGATGAAGAACACGATGGTCAGCACCCCGAGGGTGGCGACCACCGCCTGTCCGAAGCGGCCGGCGATGTGACGGGTCATCGGCGCGTCAGGGCGCCCATTTCATGTCCATCACGAAGAACGCCTCGTTGGCGGTCGGCGTCCATTTCAGTTCCTTGCGGGCGGCGTAGATCGCCACATCCTGGAACAGGCCGATGCCGGGGACTTCCTCGCGCAGGATCTCGAAGGCGCGGCGGTAATGCGCCAGCCGCTTTGCGGGATCGAGGATGGCGCGGGCGGTATCGACCTCGGTGTCGAACTCCGGGTTGGCGAATTTCGACCAGATCGAGCCGCTGCGGAACAGCGGGAAGATCACGCCGTCGGCATCCTGACAGGCGCAGGACCAGCGGCCCTGCGACAGCGCGCCGGCTTCCTCTGGCGTGCCCTGGCGGCGGCGCAGATAGGTTGGCTGGTCGATCACCGTGATCTCTACGCTGAGGCCGATATCGGCCAGCATCTGTTGCACCGCCTCGTTCAGGCGCCGGTCATAGGCGGGGGATGTCAGGAAGGTCAGCTTGGCGCCGGTGGCGCCGGCTTCCTTGACCAGGGCGCGCGCCTTGGCCTGATCGAACGGCCAGCCCGCGACATCCGGTACATAGCCGAAATTGGCCGGCGTCAGCACGATGTTCACCGGCTTGGCGTACCCCTGCTGCAAAGCGGTGATGATGGTGTCGCGGTCGATCGCCATGGCGATCGCCTGGCGCACCCGCTTGTCCTTGGTCGGACCGGCCTGGGCGTTGACGAAGAGATAGGCGATCCGTTCGGTGGGCACCGGCAGCAATTGCAGCGCTTTCTCGGTCTTCAGCGCCTCGGCATCATCCGG